>NZ_JBOZDP010000002.1:0-312304 GCF_051265835.1 Actinotignum inguinis
GTCTTGTTTCACGGTAGTCATTCTGGTTTATCTCCTAGGTGGTTTTCACCCTCACACACAAACCATTAGACACTCTCCATTCGTCCGGCGGACCGTGACAGGATTATGGTGAGTGCGAACCCGATCACCATCTACACCGACGAACAACTACCATCTCTGACGTATACCGTGTTGCCTGCGGGTGTTGAAAACCAACTCGAAGGTCAACTGGAAACAACATATTCAAATGGTTTGGGCCCGGGTGAATATCCGATCAGCCAGGGAGGACTGCGCCTCAAGCGCGAGGCGCTTTCTACCTACTCATTAAAGTTTGTCCCCTCAACCGTAACCGTAAAAGAAAAGCCTGCGCAGCCGAAGCCGCAGGTGACTGCTACAAACTGGGTTGATGGTGCGAAAGATTGTAATACCCGGAAAGTCACGCAGTCCCGGACCGTGACAGCGACTCCGTATCGGTGGGATTCTTCCGCGCGGAAGTGGGTTCTCGACGCCTCCAAGGCTTCGAAGAAGGCTGAGTCGCGTCAGCGTGACATGAATGATGGGGAACATCGTGCTTGTACGCCGCAGCCGCCGGCCCAGGTGACGTCAACTGCGTGGGTTGATGGCGCGAAGGATTGTAATACTCGGAAGGTTTCGCAGTCGCGTACCGTGACCACGACCCCGCATAAGTGGGACTCGGGTAAACGCCAGTGGGTTCTAGACACGAGCAAGGCGTCTAAGAAGACCGAGACGCGCCAGCGTGATATGAATGATGGCGAGCATCGCGCGTGTAGTCCGCAGCCTCCGGCTCAGGTGACGGCAACTAACTGGGTTGATGGTGCCAAGGATTGCAATACCCGTAAGGTGTCGCAGTCGCGTACCGTGACGACGACACCCTATAAGTGGGATTCCGGCAAGCGTAAGTGGGTCCTCGACACCGCGAAAGCGAGCAAGAAGACTGAGACGCGTCAACGGGATATGAACGATGGGGAACATCGTGAATGCACTCCGCAGCCGCCTGCTCAAGTCACCGCGACGAATTGGGCTGATGGGGCCAAGGACTGTAATACCCGTAAGGTGTCGCAGTCGCGTACCGTGACGACGACCCCGTATAAGTGGGACTCCGGTAAGCGTCAGTGGGTCCTCGACACCGCCAAGGCTTCGAAGAAGAGCGAGACCCGCCAACGGGATATGAATGACGGCGAGCATCGCGCATGCACGCCGCAGCCGAATCCGCAGGTGACTGCTGCTAACTGGGTTGATGGCGCGAAGGACTGTAACACCAGGAAGGTTACGCAGTCGCGTACCGTGACGACGACTCCATATAAGTGGGACTCCGGTAAGCGTCAGTGGGTCCTCGACACCGCGAAAGTAAGTAAGAAGACTGAGTCGCGTCAGCGGGATATGAACGATGGGGAACATCGTGCATGTACGCCGCAGCCGCCTGCCCAAGTCACGGCAACGGATTGGGTTGATGGTGCGAAGGACTGTAACGCCAGGAAGGTTTCGCAGTCCCGGACGGTGACGACAACGCCCTATAAGTGGGATTCTGGTTCGCGTAAGTGGGTTCTCGACACAAGCAAGGCCTCGAAGAAGACCGAGTCGCGTCAGCGGGATATGAATGACGGCGAGCATAGGCAATGTACACCGCAGCCGTCGGCCCAAGTCACCTCGACGGATTGGGTTGATGGTGCGAAGGATTGCAACACCCGCAAGGTTTCGCAGTCGCGCACGGTGACAACGACTCCGCATCGGTGGGACTCGGGTAAACGTCAGTGGGTCCTCGATACCGCGAAAGCGAGCAAGAAGACTGAAACCCGTCAACGCGAGATGAATGACGGCGAGCATCGTGCATGTACGCCGCAGCCGAATCCCCAAGTGACGGCAACGAACTGGGTTGACGGTGCGAAGGACTGTAACACCAGGAAGGTTTCGCAGTCGCGCACCGTGACCACGACCCCGCATAAGTGGGACTCGTCGCAGCGCAAGTGGGTGCCTGATACCGGTAAGGCGGTCAAGCGGACCGAGACGCGCCAGCGTGACATGAATGACGGTGAGCACAAGGCGTGTAGCCCGCAGCCGCCGGCTCAGGTGACCGCTACTAATTGGGTTGATGGGGCGAAGGACTGTAACACTCGTAAGGTCACGCAGTCTCGCACCGTGACGACGACACCTTCTAAGTGGGACTCTTTTCAGCGGAAGTGGGTCTTGGATAGTGCTGCGTCGTCGACAAAGACTGAAACCCGCCAGCGGGAGATGAACGATGACGAGCATCAGGCGTGTACTCCTCGGATCCCGGTTCAAGTCACGCATTCGGATTGGGTTGACGGCTCCAAAGACTGCAACACCCGCAAGGTCACGCAGTCGCGTACCGTGACGACGACCCCGTCTAAGTGGGACTCTTCCCAGCGGAAGTGGGTCTTGGACACGGCTGCGTCGTCGACAAAGACTGAAACGCGTGAGCGGGATATGAATGACGCTGAGCATCAGGCGTGTACTCCGAGGCTCCCGGTTCAAGTCACACATTCGGATTGGGTAGACGGCTCCAAAGACTGCAACACCCGCAAGGTTACGCAATCCAGAACGGTGACGACGACCCCGCCTAAGTGGGACTCGGGTAAACGCCAGTGGGTTTTGGATACCGCGAAGGCTTCGAAGAAGACTGAGACGCGTGAGCGGGATATGGATGAGCGCGAGCTTGGGGAATGCGTGAATGTTGCCCTCACGGTTTCTAAAGACACCCTCACAGTGGTGAAGGGCCAACCGGTTCTTGAGCCGCTAAGCGTGGAGGCCACCTCTACGACGGATGCGGGGCTGATCAGCCTGCAAACCGTGTGCGCCCCGAAACACGACGGACAGGCTGATACGGATCAGAATGCCTTGCCTGTGGGTGTGGAGTTGGTGCGCGTGAAGCAAGCACCTGATGGCGTTGAGCTTGCAGGGAATGGTGCCCGGACGGTTGGTGAGGTGGATGGTAATGCCACCCAGGCCGAGCTCGGCACGTATCGGTGTTGGGTGTATGCCACGAAACCCGGTATCACTATCGACCCGCTCACCGGTGCGGCTAATGGGCCTAACGCTGTGGAAGGTGTGGGGTGGGCGCGCAAGCCTTTGAGTGTGGAGGTTGTGCAGCCCGCGCTTCCGAAGACGGGTGGGGCTGGAATGAACCGTACGGCCGGCCTGGGTGCGCTCCTGATCGTGGGGGTCACCGGTGGCTGGTGGTGGGCTCAGACCCGTAGGAAGAAGGGGGTGGGCCGCCGCGCGTGAACCGATACACCCATCCCTTACCCGGTATCGGGAAAACGATGGGGTAGGCCCGAATGAGGGGCAGGTTTTTTAGCAAGTTCAACGATAAGCGCTTGGCGTTGGCCTGGCGTGTTGGTCAGTACTTCTTGTGGTGCTGAAATTATTGGGAAGGAAAAAGTATGGCTCGTAAGAAGTCATTAAGAGCGTTGGTGGCGGCGTGTGCGCTGGCACTGACGGGAATGGGTATCGGGGCAGCTAACGCCGCACCGACAAGTGATCCGGTTGCGCCGTGGGCTACGGGTGCTCCTACAACGGGGTCGATTACAATCACGAAGCAGGACGCCGCAACGAAGAAGCCGGTTAACGGGGCCGAGTTCACGGTCACGAAGGTGGATGCCCTTGGGGATGTCACCCTTGGTGATATGAAGAAAATGGCTGATTGGGAAACCGTGGCGGGTTCAATCAAGGACCTGAACGCGAATCCTGATAACCCGAAGGCTAAGCTCAGCACGACCGTCGTTCACAAGATGAAAACCGCCGGCGAGGGGCAGGCTGTTTTCGCGGACCTGCCGCTCGGGTTGTACAAGGTTGTGGAGTCTGAGGTTCCGGCTGGGTATACCTCGGATATTAAGCCGTTCTTTATGACGGTCCCGGAAATCACCGGCACCTCTTCCGCTGACCAGAAATACACCTATGATGTTTCGGTCACCCCAAAGAATACGGATGTTCGTGACCTGGTGAAGAAGACTGGTGCTTTCGAACAGGTTGTGGGTGCGGGCGATGATGTTTCCTACACGATTTCGGCGACTTTGAATAAGAAGGGCCCAATCACTGGGGCTGATATCAAGGGCTTCGCGGTTTTCGACGATGCGATGACTGATGCTTACACCGTGATTGATAAGACCGCGGTCAAGGCTGTCAAAGTGAACGGCGAAGTAATTGCGGAATCTCAGTACAACCTTGCTACCTCTACTGATGGTGTGGAAGCTGGGCGTACTCGCCTCCAGGTGAACTTCACCGACGAGGGTCTGACCACTATTGCTGGTAAGGCGACTGCTTCGGAAGCTCCGGTGGTGACCGTGGACCTGACCTTCACCCTCAAGGCTGATCTTGCTCTTGATTCGGTTTCCAATAAGTTTGGTTTCATCCCCGGGCACTCGGATAGTGAGCCGACCCCTGGCCCGATTGTTCCCGAACCCGGGCCGACCCCTGGCCCTGGCCCGGAGCCGGGTCCTGGCCCGAATCCGTTCCCGACTATTGAGTTCTATGATTTCCAGATCGCCAAGACTGATGCGTCGGATGGAAGCGTGCTTGCGGGTGCGAAGTTCGTGGCCTTCGCCAGCAAGGCAGATGCAGAGAAGTGTGTGGCCCAGAAGGATCGCGCCCAGTGCACCGGTGCTTCGGTTGGTTTCGGTACCAAGGTGACCGGCGATGATGGTTTGACCCCGAAGTTTAAGGCGAAGAAGGGTGAGGCTTTCTACGTGGTTGAGGTGGAAGCCCCCGCGAAGTTCATCCGCTCGGATGAGATCACTGAAGTAACCGTAACCGATGCCCCTGACCAGGTTCACAAGACCGGTATTAAGAACGTGCCGACAAAGGACTCTGGTAAGTGGTTCGACCTGCCTAAGACCGGTGCTATCGGGGTGGGTATCTTCGCCCTCCTTGGTGCTGGCCTAGTGGCGAGTGGCGCGGTGACGCACCTGCGTTCGCGTAAAAACAACGCCTAAACAGGAAAAACTAACGGTTCAGGTTTGCCAGCCTGAGTAGGTAACGAAGGTTGTGGGGCCGGTCAGTCCGACTGGCCCCACAATCTATCAAGCGCAAGTTAATTCTGCACGAGTAGCGCAATACGAATTGCACGGCTAGCGCAAGGAAAGGCCACGCCAGGGAGGGGGTAGGTACGTGACAGGTGAAACGGGCCCGGTGCGTGGGCGGCGTGCCCTCAATACCCCGACACCCACCCCAGCTCCCGAAACGAAATCCAGGACGGCACCTAGGGCAGAACCCAGAGTGGAATCCAATGCGGTGCCTAAGACGGCACTTCATGTGGAACCCGAACCTGCTCCAGCAGCACATCATGTGGAACCCAAGGCGCAGCGCGGCCCTGCCGCTGGTGTGGCTCGCGGGCGGCGGGCGGCGCGCGTGGGTGAGGAAAGTGGGCTGGCGAGCCTGCTCTTCTACACCGACCCGAAAGAGGATAAACGCCGGCTCTCCCCGCTGGCCATGATCCTCATCGGGATCCTGTGCCTGGCTTATCCGGTTACTTCGACGGTGTGGAATAACTGGCAATCCAAAGTAGTCTCCCGTGCCTACGAGGGCCAAGTGAATACCCAATCCCAGGAACTACGCAACTCTTATATTGAGCGTGCTCACGCCTATAACGCGAGCCACCAGGGGATGGCGGTTCTTGACCCTTATCTTGACGACATTGCCACCGACCTACCCGCCTATCAGGAATATGCTCGGGTTCTTGATCAGCCGGATGGAATTATGGGGATCGTGAAAATCCCGAAGATCGGGGTGAAACTCCCGATCTACCACGGGACCTCCCCGGAAACCCTCCAGCGGGGTGCAGGGCATATGTTCGGGACCGATATACCGGTAGGCGGTATAAACCGGCATAGTGTGGTGACGGCTCATACTGGCCTACCGACCTCTACCATGTTCGACCGGCTCACTGATCTGGGTATCGGGGACGAGTTCTTCTTCGAAATCCAGGGTCAAGTGTTTGGGTATCGCGTGGTCAGAGTAGACGTCGTCGACCCTCACGACCCAAGCCTGCTGGTACGTGTACCGGGGCGTGACCTAGCCACTCTTCTAACGTGTACTCCGTACGGGGTGAATTCGCATCGCCTGTTGGTGACGGGTGAGCGGGTGTTGCCTGACCCGGTGGAGGTGCCGGCGGTGGATGGGTTGCAATGGTCGTGGTGGATGACCCTTTTCGTGCTCGCCATCCTTATATCTTTGCTGTTTGCGTTCCTGGTGGCCAGGTCCGCGCTCGCCCGGCGTGGGGAGGACTCCAGGCGGGATATGTTGCCCCGGCACATGCTCCGCTAACCGACAGCACGCGGCGGGGAGCTGCGGCGTCGTACATTACTCAACTATCTCAACCTTTAGCATCACGACATACAACGAGGTACCGGTGTGAGACTGGAATTATTAGAAACCCTCATTCTTTATTCACGACTGGGGACCATGGACGCGGTGGCCCGCAAGTGCGGGTGTACGACCGCGGCGGTCGTGAAACGTATCCAGCTTTTGGAAGAAGAAGTCGGCCAGCAACTTACCCGCAGGGTCGGGCGCGGGAGGGAACTCACCGAAGCCGGGTGTTACCTGGTGGAACGTAGCCACCAGATCCTCGGGCTCGTGGATAGCACGGTGGCCGAGCTTCAGAATCTGGAGGATAACCCGCAGGGCACTATCGTGATTGCGGGTCGGGAAAGCAGCGCCTTAGATAGCCTGGCGCCGGTGATGGGTCAGGTGCGGGCACGATACCCGGGCATTAGTTTCCAGGTCACGCTCTGCGGGCGTGAAGCGGCTACCCGGATGATCGGTGAGGGGACTGCGTCTTTCGCGGTGCTCGATGATTCTTGGGATTGCACGGCCTGGGAGACTCTCGCGCTTCGCGGTGAGGACCGGTGGGGGTTGTTGGTGCGTACGGATAGTGACGTGGTGGGGCGCGGGACGGTTCGCCGGGCGGATATTACTCAGCGGTCGTTGATTATGCCGAAGGAGCGTAGCCGGGAGCTGGGGTATTGGTTGGATAAGGAAAACCAGCTGACGGTAGTGGGCCGTTACGGGACGAGCCGCGGGGCTCGGGTGATGGTCGAGGCCGGGGTTGGTGAGGCTATCGTGCTGGAGAATATGGCACTGGGCGGGAACGCGGGGCTGGGCGGGAACGCTGGTGCCGGGTCGGGAGTGGCGGCTGCCGGTGCGGGCCTGGTGTTTATCCCGCTGGATTGGTTGGTCGGCTTGACCTGCGTGCTTGCCTGGGATAAACAAGCACGCCTGAGCCGGGTGGGGGAGATATTCCTGGAAGCAGTACGCGCAGCCGCGGCCGATGGGAGCGCTGCCGGCGGGAGCGCAGCCGGCTAGAAGTTATCCACAGAATCGCGAAATGTCCCCTTTGTCCACAGAGTTGTAACTGGCTCTTTGCTGTGCTTCCGTATCATGCAAGAATGACGGAGAAGGACGGGAAACCACCCGAAACTACACAATTGAAGGAGTGAGACATATGGATGTTTACGAGGATATTTACGAGGACCGGTTGTATTTTCCGGATCGTGTTTACAACTCGCTGGAAGAAATCCTCGAACGCAAGGAGGAAATCTTGCGTGAGGTCAGAATGACCCGGGAAGAATTCGACTGGCGTGCCGATAACTACCAGCTCGGACCAAAAGAGTCCGACGCTTATTTCGAGATGATAGGCCTGGACCGCTTTGAGGAGTATTGCCGTGGTGAACGCACTATTGGATGAGCGTGCCGATGATTTTGCGGCACATCTACAGCGGCTCGGGGAGCTGATCGCCCCGGCTTTTCGCTGATAAAACAGACGATCAAAAATCCACTGCGATGAATGGACACACGCCCTGGTCCTGGGTGGCACTCATTCCCGCCGGTCGCGCCGGCGCATCAAGAACGAGGCCCGCACGCCCCACATTGCCGATATTCATCTCACGGTGGGCCGGCGCTGGTTCCGGTCCTGCCTGGAAGAAATCCTCCTCTTAGTCATTGACGAGCTCGGGGTAGCGTGCACACCCCGGGCACGCAAAGCACTCGACCAAGGCATCGAGGATTGGGAGGAAATCCAGCTGGAAGCCGTGATCCGTAACAAGCCCGCCACCGCAGCCCGAGTATTGGCAACACTCGAAAAGTAGCCCAGATTTCCGGTACCCCAGTGCTGAGGCAGCTAAGGAATTCCTAGGCCGTGGCTTGGCACCATGCGAAAATAACGAATAAGCACAAGCAACTACTCCGCCATGAGGCGATTGAAGGAGTGAGACACATGGATATTTACGAGGATATTTACGAGGACCGGTTGTATTTTCCGGATCGTGTTTACGATTCGCTGGAAGAGATTCTCGAGCGCAAGGAGGAAATCTTGCGCGAGGTCAGAATGACCCGGGAAGAATTCGACTGGCGCGCCGATAACTACCAGCTTGGACCAAAAGAGTCTGATGCTTATGTTGAAATGAAAGGCTTAGATCGCTTCGAGGAGTTGTGCCGTGGTGAACGAACACTTGGATGAGCGAGTCGATGCGTTTGCGGCACATCTACAGCGGATTGGGGAGCTAATTGACCCCGGGTTTTCGATAGTGAGGCAAGCACTCAGAAAAGAAAACCCACCGGCAATAAGCCTGTTTGGCGATATTCGCGTCGAACGTTTCCTTATCGTCCGTTTCGATTACGAGCTTTTCCTTAATCCGGAAACCGGTTTACTCAGAGTTAATGAGTCAACGTTCTCGGTCATCCGAGGAGCGAAAAGCAGCGAGCCGCTGGTGCGCTGGGATTATATTCGCTCACCACGTTCGAATATTCCTTGCGCCCATATCCAGATCCATTCCCACCGCGATGAATGGACACACGCTTTAGTCCTAGGCGGGACTCATTCCGGCCGGTCGCGCCGGCGCATCAAGAATGAAGCGCGTACTCCCCACGTTGCTGATATTCATTTCACGATGGGCCGGCGCTGGTTCCGGCCCTGCCTGGAAGAAATCCTCCTCTTAGTTATTGACGAGCTCGGGGTAGCGTGCACACCACAAGCACGCGAAGCGCTCAACCAAGGCGTCGAGGATTGGGAACAGATCCAGGTGCGATCCGTAGTGCGGCATCACCGTGCCACCGCTCTCCAAGCTCTTGAAGAGTGAACCACCCGCGCTAATAAAATGCGACCGGGCCGAGGCGCGCATCGATCTCCGCGTTGAAAATCGCGGAGAGGCGTTCCGGGTTTCCTGGGTGGGGACCGTCACCACGTAGGTGCGCAGCCGCGGCCGGTGGGGGCGCTGCCAGCTAGCGGCGTCGTCGCCCCCACCGCGCGCGGCGCAAGCACCGCGCTATAAGAAAACGCGACTACCGGTTATCGTCGTAAATCGCCAGGTGCTCCAGCGGGGTGGTATCCTCGCGGGCCGCCACCGTGTAGAGCACGGGGAGCGCGGAAATCCACCACGGATCCAGCGGCACCCGGTTTTTCATATCCATCTCTTCGTCCATGCGCATAATCGGATGGGACTCCAGCTTGCCATTGTGCTGGCCGATATAGCGCGCGCCCACCCGCTCCTTCTTCTCCAGCTGCGCGGTTACCTCATCAATGGCGAGGGCCGCGAGCGAGACCGCGAGCGTACGGTCATAGGACGTGGGAATACCGCCTTGCTGCTGGTGGCCAATAATCGTGGAACGAACCGAGAAAGCCCCGTGGCCCTCCTGCTGGAAGACCCGCCGCAGCAGATCCGCGGTGTAGTACTTGGACGCATCCTCATTACGAATAGCCAGGTAGAGGGAACGCGAGCCATCAAAGGCCCGGTTCATGCGCTCGCTTTCCTTCGTGAGCATCGCCAGATCCACCCCGGTCTCATGGAGGTAGACCTGCTCGGCCCCGGTGGACAGTGCGCTCATAAGCGCGAGGTAACCGCATTTACGGCCCATGGTTTCCACCACGAAGCAGCGCCGGGAAGCGGAAGCGGAACGGCGAATCTTATCGATGGTCTCCACATTGGTATTGAGCGCGGTATCCACCCCGATGGACAGATCGTGGCCGGGCAGATTGTTATCAATCGAGGCCGGCACGCAGATGAGGGGGAGGCGGAAGGCCGTGTAGCGGTCCGCCTCCTTCGCCATATTCCACGCGGTTTCATAGCCGGCCAGGCCGCCGATCATGATGATCGCGTCCAGTCCATTGGCTTCAATGGAGCGCGCCAGCCCGAAGTAATCCTCGATGCCGAGGACCGAGCGGGCTGTACCCAGTTCCGCGCCGCCCAGCGAAACCCAGCCATCCACATCGCCCCAGCTCAGCGGGCGAATATCCCCGCGGATGAGGCCGGGGAAGCCACCCTCCACACCGAGCATTTCAAAACCGCGATCCAGGCCGAGCCGCACCGCGCTACGCGCGGCCGCATTCATTCCCGGGGCGAGTCCGCCGGCGTGGAGCACGGCCACCCGCGGGCGCCAGCCGTCCTTGAAGTAGCGATCTTCACCCAGCGGGGAAGACAGCGTTTCGAAAAGGGACTTGATGCGGGAGAAGCTGGTGCCGCGCGAGCGCACCGCAGCCTCGTAATCGCCCTCTTCGAGGTAGTCGATGACCTTCTTGGTATTAGCAACCGTTTCCACCAGCGGCAGGCGCTGGAGCCGATTATTACGAATCCCGATAATGCAGGATTCTTCGCCCGGTTCGGCCCGGATCACCTCTAGGGCAGCGGTGTAGCCGAGCAGGGTAGACATCCAGCGGTCATAAGCGGACGGGGTGCCACCGCGCTGCACGTGGCCGAGGGCGGTGATCCGCGGGGATTCTCCGGTGCGTTCTTTAATAGCGGCCTGGATGCGCTGGGCGGTGATCTTTTCACCGTGCCGATCCATGCAGCCTTCAGCAACAACGATAATCGAATCGCGGCGCCCGGCCGCTCGCCCGGAACGGATCTTTTCGCACATGGCATCTTCCCAGCCATCTTCGGGGGGAAGCTCGGGAATGATGACATCATCTGCGCCGCCGGCCATTGCACCCATGAGGGCAAGGTAGCCGCAGCGCCGCCCCATCACTTCCACCACGAAGACCCGCTGGTGGGAAGCGGCCGTGGAAGTGAGAGCATCAATGGCATCAATGATGCGGCACAGGGCCGAATTGGTTCCCACCGTCATATCGGTGCCGACCATATCGTTATCGATGGAACCCACCACCCCGGCAATATGGAGTTCAGGGTGGCGCGCGGCAAGATCGGCCTCGATCTCCCCGGCTTCTACCAGTTCTTCGAGGAGTCCACTCCAGCGTTCGCGCAGAGTATCCGCACCGGTGAGGGAACCATCCCCGCCGATAACCACGAGGCGGTCAATTCCGGCCCGTACCAGATTCGCGGCCACTTTCCGCATGCCATCCCGCTCCCGGAATTCGGTGGAGCGGGCCGAGCCGATAACCGTGCCACCCTTATCCAGAATGGAGGACACATCGCTCCAGACCAGCGGCTCAATAAGATTATCGATAGCTCCGCGCCACCCCTCGCGAATCGCGAAAGGGCGGGCGCCCACGTGTAAAGCGGTACGCACCACGGCGCGCACCACCGGGTTCATGCCCGGGGCGTCCCCACCCGAAGTAAGAATGGCAAGGGATACGGGATCTGCGTGATCTGACATGGTTCCTCCTCCGAAGATCATTGTGTCAAAGATGGTGGGCTCATGTGTGGTGCTAGAGTCCGGCGGCGCGCCCGCGAGATGTGGTAGCGGAGCGCCGCCAGGCCGCAAAGTTGATTACACTACGAGATAAAGACTACTTCGAGGATGAGGATAACCATGTCGCACCCCATTGACCCCACAACCACGCGCGCCTGGGCGCGGCTGCATGACCTTCATGACGGATTCACCGCTGATTTCCGGGCCCGTTTCGCTGCGGATCCCCAGCGTGCCGAGCGGCTGAGTTTCACCGCCGGCGATCTTTTCGTGGATCTGTCCAAATCCTATTTGGATGATGACGTTCGCGATGCACTGCTGGAACTTGCCGAAGAAACCGGGGTTGCTCAGCGCCGCGATGCCATGCTGCGCGGCGAGCGGATTAACGTGACTGAAAATCGGGCGGTGCTCCATACCGCACTGCGGCGCACCGCCGATGACACCGTGGAAGTAGACGGGCACAATGTGGTGGCTGATGTACGCGAAGTCCTTGAGCGGATGTACGCTTTCGCCACCAAGGTACGCGAAGGCAGCTGGCGCGGGGTGACCGGAAAGGCCATCACCACCGTGGTCAATATCGGCATTGGCGGTTCGGATCTGGGCCCGGTGATGGCCTACGAAGCCCTGCTCCCATATGTCAAGGACGGGCTGGAATGCCGCTTCATTTCCAATATTGACCCCACCGATGTGGGGGAGACCCTGCGCGGGGTGGACCCGGAAACCGTGCTCTTCATCGTGGCGTCCAAGACTTTCACCACCCTGGAAACCCTCACCAATGCCCGCCAGGCCCGCTCCTGGTTCCTCGCCCAGCTCGCCGCGCGCGGCATCCAAGATCCCGGTGCGGTGGCCAAGCACTTCGTGGCCGTGTCCACCAACCTGGAGAAGGTAGCGGAATTCGGAATTGAGCCCGCCAATGCCTTCGGTTTCTGGGATTGGGTAGGAGGGCGCTATTCGGTGGATAGCGCCGTCGGCCTTTCCCTCGCCATTGCCATCGGACCGGAACATTTCGAAGAATTCCTCTCCGGATTCCGCACGATTGACGAGCATTTCGCCACCGCACCGGCCGCGGAAAACGTGCCCCTCCTCATGGGGCTCCTCAATATTTGGTACGTCAATTTCTTCGGGGCGGCCACCCACGCGGTGCTGCCCTACGCGCAGTACCTGCACCGTTTCCCGGCCTACCTTCAGCAGCTCACCATGGAATCCAACGGCAAGCGGGTGCGCTGGGACGGCAGCCCGGTCACCACCCACACCGGGGAAGTGTTCTGGGGCGAACCGGGCACCAACGGTCAGCACGCCTTCTACCAGCTCATCCACCAGGGCACCCAGCTCATCCCCGCTGATTTCATCGCCTTCGCGAATCCTGTTTTCGCGCTGGTGGATGGGGAGGCCGATCAGCATGAGCTCTTCCTCGGCAACTTCTTCGCGCAAACCAAGGCTCTGGCCTTCGGGAAGACTCTGGATGAAGTGCGGGCGGAAGGCACCCCGGAGGAGATCGTGACCGCGCGGGAATTCCCCGGGAACAAGCCGACCGCTTCGATTATGGCCCCGGCCCTCACGCCTTCGGTACTTGGCCAGCTGATTGCGCTCTACGAGCACATCACCTTCACCCAGGGCGCGGTGTGGGGCATTGACTCCTTCGACCAGTGGGGCGTGGAACTGGGCAAGCAGATGGCCAAGGAACTCACCCCGGCGATTAGCGGGGACGCGGCGGCCCTGGAAGCACAGGATTCTTCCACCCGCCAGCTCATTGAGTACTACCGTGCCCACCGGAAGTAGTGCCGTGCGGCACTAGCGCCGCACACCGGAGTTAGCGCACAGTACATACAAACGGTGCCGGCCACCCCCAATAACGGGAGTGGCCGGCACCGTTTGTACTTGCGTTTAAAGCACCTTGGTGAAGAAATCACGGGTGCGCTCCGAGCGCGGGTTATCGATCACCTGCGCCGGGGTGCCCTCGTCGATAATCATGCCTTCGTCAAGGAACACCACTTTATCGGCCACCTCCCGGGCGAAACCGATTTCGTGGGTGACCACCACCATGGTCATGCCCCCGCGCGCCAAATCCTGCATCACGGAGAGCACCTCACCCACGAGCTCCGGATCGAGCGCCGAAGTAGGCTCATCGAAAAGCATGAGCTCGGGGTGCATGGCCAGGGCACGCGCAATAGCCACCCGCTGCTGCTGCCCGCCGGAAAGCTGAGCCGGGAAATGATTAGCGTGGTCGCGCAAGCCCACCCGCTCCAGCAACTCCAGGGCCTCGGCCCGCGCCTCCTTTTCCGGGCGGTGCGCCACCTGGACGGGCGCCTCCATAATATTTTCCATCGCGCTCATATGCGGGAAAAGATTGAAACGCTGGAACACCATCCCCACCTTGGCGCGCTGGGCGGCTACTTCCGCCTCGGTGCGCTTCCGCAGCCAGGTCCCTTGCGAAGTAACGGCACCGGAGCGGCGGGCCAGCATTCCGCGCCACCCGGTGGGGGCGGGCTGTTCGGTCATCCCCAGCAGCTCCCCGTCCAGGTAGATCCGCCCGGCCGTAATAGTTTCCAGCTCGTTCAGGCAGCGCAGCAGCGTGGATTTACCCGAACCGGAAGGCCCGAGCAGCACCACCACCTCACCGCGCTGCACCGTGAGATTAACACCTTTGAGAACGGTGTGATCACCGAAAGATTTGTAGACGTCGCACACGTCCACCATGGCGTGAGTCATTGTTCTCCTTAGGGGGTGACGTCCAGGAAGGCCGTCGTCGCCGTACGTCCGTCAAAACCACGCGCGAAATGGCGTTCAATACGATGCTGCACCATCATGAGCAGCGAGGTAATAACCAGGTACCAGATCGCCGCGACCACGAGGAAGGGGAACGGCAGGTAGGTTTTCGAACCCAAATCCTGGGCCGCGAAGGTGAGGTCCAGGGTGAAAGGAACGGCGAGTACCAGCGACGTTGTTTTCAACATCGAGATAGTTTCGTTCCCGGTGGGCGGAATAATAATACGCATGGCCTGTGGCAAAATAATGCGCCGCATAATCGTGCCCGAACGCATTCCCAGCGCCACCGCGGCTTCCCGCTGCCCCGGGTCAATCGCACCCAAACCGGAGCGAATAATCTCCGCCAGGTAGGCGCCTTCGTTGAGGCCTAGCCCGATAATCGCCGCGATAAACGGGGTGATGACCCGGTCGGTCTGGAACGTGAAGAATTCCGGCCCGAAAGGAATCCCCAGCGAGAGCTTCTGATAGAGCGAGGGCAGCAGCCCCCAGAACATGAGCTGGGTGTAAATCGGGGTGCCGCGGAAGAACCAAATATAGAAGCGGGCAGCCGCGCGCAGCACCGCGTTACTTGATTCGCGCAGCACCGCCATGGTCAGCGCCAAAATAATGCCAATAACCATGGCGAGCCCCGTCAGCACCAGGGTGTAGACGATACCGCGCAGGATCCGCCAATCGAAAAGATAACGCCCCACCACATCCCAGTGGAAAGCGTCATTGGTGATGAGCGCATTGAGCGCCATCGCCCCGAGCACCGCCATGACGATGAGCCACACAATATTGCTCATCTTCACGCGGGCTTGCGGATGAATCTTCTCCATTACTGCACCTGGGGGTTGATCTCGGCGGTGCTCAGCACGCCTTCGGTAATGCCGTAATGCGCGAAGATCTCCTTGAGTTCACCCGAATCCATCAGGGATTGCAGCGCGGCCTGCACCGCCTTGGCGAGCTCCGGATTGTCCTTGGCCACCGCGATAGCCACCGGGGCGGAATCATAAATATCACCCGTGGTCTTCAGCTGCCCATTCGAACGAGCCACCGCGTAACCGAGCACCGGGGAATCAGCGAAAATAGCATCGTACTGGCCGGAAACCACCCGGGTCACGATCTGCGGCACATCCGGGAGGGACATAATCTTAATCGGCTTGGCGCCCTTCGCTTCGCACGCGGCGGTGGCTTCCTTGAGGGCTTCCTCCTGGGAGGAGCCCGTTTGCACGCCGATGGTGAAACCGCAAGGGTTATCCGGGGTGAAATCACTGGACTTGGCCGGCACTCCGTATTCGGAACCCGCCTCGAAATACGTAATCATATTGAAAGCTTCTTCACGTTCGGGGGTGACGGTGAAGGTGGACAGGCCCACATCGAATTTGGTTCCGATCTGGGGGAGGAGCGAATCAAATTCCACGTGCGTGGTGGTGCCGTCTTCGAGTCCCATCTTTTTCGCGATGGCGCGCGTGAGGTCAATATCGTAACCGGTGGGGGTCTGCCCGTCTGCCTTGCGGTATTCCGCGGGGGCGTAATCGGTAGACGCGCCGTTGCGTAATTGCCCGCGTGCGGTAATATCCGCCGGAACTAGGGCAGCGACGGCGGAATCTGCCGCGATGCCATCAACAGCGAAACCGGACTCACCCGGATCGGCCGCGGCGGTGGAATCCGTCAAAGCAGCCTCATCATTGGAGCAGGCGCCCAGCGTGAGGAGGCCGGCAGCAAGCAGCGCGATTGTTTTCTTCATTTTCTTCCCCTACGGTGAATGTTTTTTCAGTGTTCGGGTGGAAATTACTCGGAACAGTCCCAAGTATAGCCAGTAAATATACGTGTGCATGTATAAAAATGTGAATATGCGGGTAGATAACGGCCGCTTTGGCGTATTTTCGGGCTTTGTGCGGCGCTGATGTGAGGGGACTAACGGCGGCGCGCCCCGAACGAGCGCGTATGTTACGAATCCGTAAGTTACGATTACGTAAGGTTACGCATTAGTAGGTTAGCGGCGGAGTGCCCGCCGGAAAGAAGGCTGAGGTGAGCAACGTGCATTCAGGAAACGTGCTCTTCCCGCGTACCGCGAGCGCGCTGGGGGAGGTAGGGCTCCCCGGTGCCGCGCTCCTGCATACCGATCTGACCACATCCACCCAGGATGACCTGGCCGAACTCTGGCTCAGTTCCGGGGGCATGCCCGCACCCGGGCTGGTGTGCGGCCTCATCGCCGATGAACAAAGCGATGGGCGCGGGCGGATGGGCCGCTCCTGGTTCGCCACCAAAGATGGTTCCCTGCTTTTCTCGGTGCTCATCGCAGTGCCAGAATCAGTGCGCGCGGAGCTGAGCTGGGTGACGTTCGCCGGGGCCCTGGCCGCCCGCGCCGCCCTCGAAAAGCTCGGGGCCAACGTGGCGATTTCTTGGCCCAATGATATTGTTACCCGCCTGCACGCCGCGAAACTGGCCGGGCTGCTCGGTGAAGTTGTGAGTACGGATGCGGCCGGGAATATCGGCGTGGTGCTCGGGGTGGGAATCAATCTGGGGCTGCGCGCCGAGGAACTTCCTACCCCCACCTCGGCTTCGCTAGCCACCGCCGGCTTCCCGGTTCCTAGCCGCGATGAGGTGGCCGCCGCCTACCTGCGCGAGCTCGGGGCCCGGCTGGCCGCCCTCATGAGCGCCTGTGAGAGCGGAATAGGTAATGCGGCAGCTAGCGGCGCCGTCGTACCCGAAACACGCGCGTGTCACCTGGAAGCGAGCGATGCAGAGGCGACCGACGCAGAAGCAAGCGCGGCAGAACGCTCCGCAAGTGCGGCCGAACGCTCGGGACTCTTAGCCGAACTCAATGCCACCTGCGCAACCCTGCGCGAGGGCATTACCGTCAACCGCCCGCGCGATACTCCGGTGCACGGGCGCGGGGTGCAGATTTTAGCCGACGGCGCCCTCGTGGTCGCCACCACTGCCGGTGACGTGCGTATTTCCACCGGAGAAGTCTCGCTCCTGGGTCGGGTTGCGCCCTCGGAAGGAAAGTAGTGATGAAAAAAATTCTGGTTGCCAATCGCTCCGAAATTGCCGAGCGCGTGATCCGCACCGCCCACGATATGGGGATGAAAGCGGTGGCGGTCTATGCGGACGCTGATCGCGAAGCCCAATTCGTGGAGGATGCCGATAGCGCCTACGCGCTGGAGGGCACCGCCTACGCCGATACCTATATGAATATTGAGAAAATCATCGCGATTGCGCAGCGTTCCCACGCGGACGCCGTGCATCCCGGCTACGGTTTTCTTTCCGAAGTTCCCGAATTCGCCACCGCGGTTATTGAGGCGGGCCTCACGTGGATCGGCCCGGCCCCCGCGGTGCTCCACCGCCTCGGCGATAAAATCCAGGCGCGCCGGCTGGCCGAATCGGTGGGCGTGGCCCCGGTGCCCGGCGTTTCTGACCCGGTGCAGGGGCGTGCCGGGGTGGACGAGTTCGTGGCGCGTTTCGGTTTCCCGATTGTCACGAAGAAGGCCGACGGCGGGGGTGGGCGCGGTATCACCATCCATAATGAAGCCGCTGACCTGGACCGCTTCTTCGCGGCCCACGGGGCGGATCTGGATTCCTATTTTGTGGAGCGTTTTATCCGCACCGCCCGCCATATTGAAACGCAGTCGGCGCGCGATTCCCACGGGAATTTCGCGGTGATTTCCACTCGTGATTGTTCGGCCCAGCGCCGCAACCAGAAACTCATCGAAGAAGCGCCCGCCCCGCTGTTGCCCGGCAACGCCGAAGCGATCGTGACCGAATGGTCGCGCCGGCTTTTCGAAGCGGTGGATTACGTGGGTTTGGGTACCTGTGAATTCCTGGTGGAACCCGATGGGCGGGTCAATTTCCTGGAAGTGAATCCGCGCCTCCAGGTGGAACACACCGTGTCCGAAGAAGTAACGGGAATGGACCTGGTGCGTGAACAAATCCTCATTGCCTCCGGCGCGGAGCTCTCCGAAGTTCCCGCCCCGCGCGCCCACTCTTTCGAATTCCGGATTACCTGCGAGGACCCGGCCACCGGCATGGTGCCCTCCACCGGAACTATTGAAAAAATCCGCTGGCCGCTGGGCCACGGGGTGCGCATCGAATCCGGGATTGAAGAAGGCGATATTGTGACCGCCGATTTCGATCCCATGCTCGCCAAACTCGTGGTGACCGCCCCGGACCGCGAGCAGGCCATTGCCCGCTCGCGCCGCGCCCTCGCGGAATTGCAGATTACCGGGGTGGCCACACCCTGCGCCATGTACCGCGATGTGCTGGCCATGGAAGAATTCGCCGGGCATATTCCATCTACCCGCTGGCTGGAAGATACCGTGCTCCCTGCTTACGAAAATACCCAGGCCGCCAGCACCCCGGCACCCGTCAAGGATGAAGAACCGCGCCACACCTTCGTTATTGAAGTGGATGGGCGGCGCATGCGCATGACCCTCCCGGCCGCGCTCATCGCCACCGGCTCACACGTGGCCCGCCGCACCCTGCAACCGCGCCGCTCCCAGGCGGCCTCCCGCACCGCGATGCCGGCCCAGGATCTGACCGATCCGAGCGGAATGGTGAACTCGCCCATCCAGGCGATTGTGGTGCGCGTGGTGGTGGAACCGGGGGACAAGGTCCACGAAGGCGATCTGCTCGTGGTACTCGAATCCATGAAGATGGAAAGTTATGTGTATTCGCCGCGCGATGGCGAAGTGACCGACGTGGAAGTGCGGGCCGGGGCCACCGTGGCGGCCTTCCAACCCCTCGTGCGGGTGGTGGGTGCCGATGCTTAGCAACCAGCCCAGTTCCTGCCCGCGCGTTATGCGTCCGTGCCCGCACGCGATTATGCGCCACCACGTGAGCCCCTGCCCGAAAGTAGCGAAGGAGAATCATGTCGCTGACTGAATTACGTTCCGCCCACGAATGGCAAACCTTGGATCACAGCGCCCAGCAGGTGGACCGGGTGCGTTTCGCGCAGTACCAAAACGACCTGGCCCGCCAGGCCGAGGAACGCGCCGCTAAGCGCCAGCACGCCCACGGCAAAAAGACCGCCCGGGAGCGCATCGCCCTACTGTGCGATGAGGGCAGCTTCACCGAAATCGGGCAGTTCGCCGGCGGGAACCTGGGGCGCGGCTTCCGGGGCGCCGCGGTGGTGACCGGAATTGGCCAGGTGGACGGCCAACTCGTGGCGGTATACGCCCAGGACTTCTCCGTCTCCGGGGGCACACTGGGGGAGGCCGAGGGCGATAAAATCGTTGCCCTCATGGACAAAGCCCTTGAGCTGCGCATCCCCATGGTCTCCCTGCTTGATTCGGGTGGCGCCCGCATCCAGGACGGCGTCGTCGCCCTTTCTCAATACGGCCGTATCTTCAAGAAAACAATCGCGGCATCGGGCATTATCCCGCAACTCTCCGTTATTCTGGGGCCTTGCGCGGGCGGCGCGGTGTACGGGCCGGCCCTCACCGATTTCATTATTATGACGCGCGATAACGCGCATATGTTCGTGACCGGACCGGACGTCGTCAAGGCAACCACCGGGGAAGAGGTCTCCTTCGATGACTTGGGCGGGGCCACTCTCCACAATTTCCAATCCGGGGTGGCCCACTACCTGGCCGCGAATGAGGACGATGCCCTCGATTACACCCGCACCCTCCTCACCTACCTGCCCGCGCATTGCGATGCGGAGCTGCCGCGTTGGGATTACGAGGAAACGGCCACGGATACCCAGTGCGCCCGCCACCTCTCCGATCTGGTGCCCGCCTCCACCAAGCAGCCCTACGATATGCTCGACGTCATCGCGAACCTCGTGGACTACGGGGAATTCGTGCAGGTCCAGGAGCATTTCTCCCGTTCCATCGTGGTGGGATTCGCGGCGCTGGCCGGGCAATCGGTTGGGATCGTGGCCAATCAGCCGCTCGTGGATGCCGGCACCCTGGACGTGGACGCCTCCGAAAAAGCCGGGCGTTTCGTGCAATTCTGCGATGCTTTCCACGTGCCCGTCATCACCCTCGTGGACGTGCCCGGCTACCGGCCCGGCACCGAACAGGAACAGGCCGGGATTATTCGCCGCGGCGCGAAGCTCATCTGGTCCTATGCCAATGCGACGACGCCCCTCGTGACCGTGGTGTTGCGGAAAGCCTACGGGGGCGCCTATATCGTGATGGGTTCGAAGTCCCTGGGAGGGGACCTCAACTTCGCGTGGCCGGGTGCGGAAATTGCGGTGCTCGGTGCCGAGGGCGCGGTCGCTATTACAGGGCGACGGCGCCTGCGGGAAGCCGAACAGAACGGTGAGGATGTGGCGGCGGTGCGCCAGCAGCTCATCGAAGAGTACACCCGCGAGAATGTCAATCCTTTCCTCTCCGTGGAACGCGGGGAGCTGGACGGCATTATCGCCCCCGAAGATACCCGGCGGGTGCTCATTGAATCCCTGCGCATCCTCGCCACCAAAGACTGCTCGCATCCGGGCGAGCGCCGGCACGGGAATATTCCCATGTAGCGGCCCGCCCCGAGCGCGCGGGCGTTCATCCGGAACGTTCCGGCGCGTAGAGCCTGGGCCCAGACCGCGGCGCCCAGAGCCCACCTTTCGATCTTTCCATTTTTCAAGAATTGCCTCGCGGGACCTCCCGCATCTAGCAGAAAGAACACTATGACCAGCGTGTATGAATCCCTGACGGCCACCCCGCCGGCTTCCCCGTGGATCCTCCAATTCGCCGGCCAGGGCACCCCCTGGCGCGCCGAATTAGATGAGCTGCTCACCTCCGCGCGGCTGCGCGCGGACCTGACCGAGGTGGACGCGGCGGCCGAGGAGATCCTCGCCCCGGTGCTCCCCGAACTCACCGTGATTTCCGCCGGGCGCCTCGACCTGCTCGGGCTGCGCGGCCCGGCCAGCGCCGGGCGTGCCCCCCACACTTCGGTTCCCGGCATCCTACTCAGCCAGTACGGGGCCTACCGCGACCTGGCGGTGCGCCCCACCGCCACCATCGGGCACTCCCAGGGTGTACTGGCCGCCGCCATGGTGGAATCCAGCGATCCGGCCAGTATTTTCGCCCTCGCCCGGCTTATCGGGGCGGCTGCCTCCAAGGTCAGCGGCGAACTCGGGATTACCGCGAGCAAGGATGCCAGCCCCATGCTCTCGGTGCGGGGCGTGGGTGCCCCGCTGCTGCGCCGCCTGGCCGCCAAGGTCCCGGATGCGGATGTTGCCATTATTAACTCCCGGGAAGCCTGCGTGGTATCCGGGCGCCCGGCCGCCCTCACCGCCCTGGTGGCCCTCATCGAACGCGAAGCCGAACGGGAAGCGCGCGCCCGCGCCGATAAACTCACCGGCGGGGAAGCCCTCCACCCGGTGTGCGAATTCCTCAACGTGGGAGCCCCCTTCCATTCCCCGCTCCTCGAACCGGCCGTGGCCCTCGTGGACGCCTGGGCGGCTCGCTGCTCCCTTAACGTGGAACGCAGCGATGAGCTGGCCCGCGCCGTGCTCACCGCCAGCCTGGACTGGACCGCGGAATTCGCCGCGGCCCTGGACGAAGCAGGGCAGGGCGGCACCCCGGCCGGTTTCGTGGTGGACCTGGGCCCGGGCCCGAACCTCAAGACCATCGCCCTGGAAAACCTCGCCGGAACCGGGGTGAGCTACGTGGATGCCTCCACCGCCGCGGCCCGCGATGACCTGGTGACCGGGGTGGCGCGCGTGACCCGCACCCGCGACTGGTCCGAATACGCCCCGCAGCTGCGCCAGATCAAGGGCCACACCTACCTGGATACCGCTTTCTCGCGGCTGACCGGGCGCAGCCCGATTATGCTCGGCGGGATGACCCCGACCACCGTGGACGGGGAAATCGTGGCGGCCGCCGCCAACGCCGGCTACTGGACCGAACTCGCCGGGGGCGGGCAGGTCTCCGAAGAAGTCCTCGCGGAAAACCTTTCTACCCTGCGCGAGCACCTGGAACCGGGCCGGGTAGCCCAGTTCAACACCATGTTCCTGGACCGCTACCTGTGGGATCTCCAATTCGGCTCGCGCCGGCTGGTTTCCCGCCAGCGCGCCGCCGGGGCGCCCCTGGACGGCGTGGTCATTAGCGCCGGCATTCCCGAAAAGGACGAAGCCCTCGAACTTATCGCGCGCCTGCGCGCCGAAGGTTTCCCCTATATTGCTTTCAAGCCCGGCACCGTGGCCCAGATTCGCCAGCTCGTGGAGATCGCGGCTGCCTGCCCGGGCGCCCCGCTGATCGCCCAGGTGGAAGACGGCCACGCCGGCGGGCACCACTCCTGGGAGAACCTAGAAGATCTGCTCATCGCGACCTACGGCCAGATGCGTGAGGCCGGCCTCATTATTACCGTGGGTGGCGGTTTGGGCATTCCCGAGCGGGCGTCGTCGTTCCTTACCGGAACGTGGGCCGAGGCTTACGGTATGCGCCCGATGCCCGTGGACGGCGTTTTCATCGGAACCGCGGCCATGGCCGCGAAGGAAGCGAAAACGAATCCGGACGTCAAGCAGCTGCTCGTTGATACGCCCGGCGTGAGCCCGGACGATAACGGCGGTTGGGTGGCGGCCGGCTCCACCCGCGGTGGTATTTGTTCCACCCAGTCCTCCCTGCACGCCGATATTTACAATGTGGAAAACGCGGCCGCCCGCGCCGCCCGCCTCCTCGTGGAAGTGGACGGGGATGCCGAAGCTATTGCCGCGCGCCGCGAGGAAATCATTACCGCGATCAACGCCACCGCGAAACCCTACTTCGGGGATATCGCGCAGATGACCTACGCCCAGGCCCTGCGCCGCTACGTGGAACTGACCGTGCCCTGGGCCGACGAACCCACCCAAACCCGCTTCTGGGAAATGCTCCAGCGTTTCGAAGCGCGCCTGTGCGAAGCGGAAAGCGGGGATGTTCCCACGCTCTTCCCCACCCAGGCCGATGCCGCCGCCGATCCGCAGGCAGCGCTCCAGCGCTTCCTCGCCGCCTACCCGAGTGCGGAAGAACACACCGTGCTCGCCCAGGATGAGGCGTGGTTCGTGGCCCTGGCCTCCAAGTACCCCAAGCCGGTGCCCTTCGTGCCGGTGATTAACGAGCAGGTGCTGCGCTTCTGGGGCTCGGATTCCCTGTGGCAATCCCACAACCCGCGCTACACCGCGGACCAGGTGCGTATTATTCCCGGACCCACCTCGGTTGCCGCCATCACCAAGGTTGATGAACCCATCGCCGATATCCTGGGCCGCTACGAAGAAGACGCCGTGGCCCGAGTGAGCGCGGGCGGGGCGCAGGCCCAGCCGGCCTTCTCCCGCGCGGCACGCGACCGCGAAACCTTCCTGCGGGAAACGCCCTTTATCGTGTGGCACGGCCACCTGGCCACCAACCCGGCCCACCTCATTCCGGAAGCGGAAATCCGCGATACCCCGGAGGGCCTGGAAATCTTCGTGCCCCTCGATACCCTCTGGGATGGCACCCAGGCCCACCAGCACGTGGTGCGGCATATGCGCATCCCGCTGCTGCTGCCTGAATCGGTAGCCACCGGCGGGCTACCCGTGGTGGATGATGCCCGCCTGGAAGCGGCCATGCGCGAGGTGCTCGCCGCGATGTCCGGGGTGGGAACCACCACCCTGGGCGGCACCCCCATCACCAAGCAACCCGAGATGATCGACGGCGTTGCCACCCTCACTTTCGCGGTCTCCCCGGAGATCAACACCCTGCACGCGGGGATTACCGCGCCGGCCGGGCGCACCCCGGCGGCCGTGCCCTCCGCGCTGCTCGGTTCGTGCTGGCCCACCATCTACTCCGCGATGGGTTCGGGCGAAGCCGATGGCTACCCGATTATTGAAGGGCTGCTCTCCGGCGTGCATCTTGATCACCTGGAAAAGGTGAATGTGCCGGTGGAGGAGATCCTGGAAGCCGGGCAGCTCACCGCGCGCTCCTGGGTGGCATCCGTGGCCGAATCTTCGGCCGGCCGGGTGCTGACCATCCGCACGAATGTTGCGCGCGAGGATGGCACCGTGGTGCTGGAATTCCAGGAACGCTTCGCCATGCGCGGGCGCGCCACCACCACGGAACTGCCCTCCGAGCCGGCCGCCCGTGGGGGAGTGGATGCCGATATTATCGACACCCCCCGCTCGGTGCTGCGCAAGGTCACCGTGCAGGCCCCCACCGATATGACGGCTTTCGCCATTGTTTCCGGTGATTTCAACCCGATTCACGTATCCCGCAACGCCGCGCTGGTGGCGGGAATGGACGCCCCGCTGGTGCACGGCATGTGGCTGTGCGCCGCCGCCCAGCACGCGGTGGCCGATCCGGTGGCCGGGCGCGCCCCCATGCATATCACCGGGTGGACCTACCGCATGTTCGGCATGGTGAACCTCGGCGACGCGGTGGATATTACCGTGGAGCGCGTGGGCCGGGTGCGCGGGGGCGGGCTCGCCCTCGACGTGACCGCCCGCTGCGGGGATACCGTGGTCTCCCAGGCTTCCTGCACCGTGAGCGCCCCGCGTACCGCCTATGTGTACCCGGGCCAGGGCATCCAGGCCCGCGGCATGACCCTCGATGACCGGGCCGCTTCCGCTGCCGTGCGTGAGGTGTGGGAACGCGCCGACCGCCACACCCGTTCCGCCCTCGGTTTCTCCATCCTCGCGGTGGTGCGCGATAACCCGGTGGAACTGCGGGTGCGTGACGAGATCTTCCGCCACCCGGATGGGGTCCTCAACCTCACCCAATTCACCCAGGTGGCGCTGGCGACCGTGGCTTTCGCCCAGACCTCGCGCCTGCGTGAACAGGGTTCACTGGTAAGCGGTGCTTACTTCGCCGGGCATTCCCTGGGCGAATACAATGCGCTCTCCGCCTACTCGCAGGTCTTCAGCCTCGAGGACGTGCTGGAAATCGTGTACCGGCGCGGTACCACCATGCATCACCTGGTGGAACGCGATGAGCAGGGCCGTTCGAATTACCGCATGGGTGCCTTGCGTCCCAACCAATTTGGGGTGGGCGACGACGCCGTGCGCGACTACGTCGCGCAGGTGGCTGCCGCTTCCGGGGAATTCCTCGAGATCGTCAATTACAACCTGGCCGGCGCCCAGTACGCGGTGGCCGGAACCGTGGCAGGCCTGGAAGCCCTAGAAAAGGACGCCAATGAGCGGGCCCGGCAGGCCGGGGGCAAGCGCCCCTTCATGCTGGTTCCCGGTATTGACGTGCCCTTCCATTCCAGCGTGCTGCGCACCGGCGTAGCCGAATTTGGCGATACCCTGCGCGCTATTGTTCCCGCGGATATTAAGCTCGAAATTCTTGAAGGGCGCTACCTGCCTAACCTGGTGGCCCGCCCCTTCGAGCTGACGGAAGAATTCTGCGATGCCATCCTCGAGGTGGTTCCCTCAACGGTGGTGCGCGAGATTCGCGATGATTTGGCCGCGCGCGTGGAGCGCGACCGGGTGGGTACCGCCCGCGAGATCCTAATCGAGCTGCTGGCCTGGCAATTTGCCTCCCCGGTGCGCTGGATTGAAACCCAGGATTACCTCATTGAGGCCGGGGTGGAAGACATCGTGGAAATCGGCCTGGCCGCTTCGCCGACGCTGGCGAATATGGCCACCCGCACCCTCGCGCTGCCCAAGCACGCCCAGCGCCATGTGAGCGTGTACAACGTGCAGCGGGACGCCAAGCGGGTCCTGCACGAGGATGTGGCCAGCGCTCCGGTTGCTGAAGACGGATTCGCGGACGGCGCGGCTCCGGCTGGTGGTGCCCAGAGCGCCAACGGCGCGAATGGCGCTGCGGCGAACGGCGGCGATACCGCCGCGGCTGCGGCACCCGAAGCCGCGGCTGCCGCTCCGGAAGCTGCTGCTCCCGCACCGGATGCGGCTGCTGCTGGCGCCGCTGCGGCGGCCCCGGCCGCGGCAACAACTCCGGCACCCGCCGCCGCTCCGGCGGGCGATGGCCAACCGGCCGCGGACCTGCCCTTCCGGGCCGGGGACGCCCTGCGCGTCCTGCTGGCCTGGTCCACGAAGATCCGCCTGGATCAGATGGGCGATGCCGATTCGGTAGAAACCCTCACCAACGGGGTTTCCTCCAAGCGCAACCAGATCCTCATGGATATGACCGCCGAATTCGACCTGGCCTCCATGGACGGCGCCGCGGAAGCACCGCTGGCCACTCTGGTCTCCCAGGTGGATCAGGCCGCCCACTCCTATAAGCCCTTCGGAAGCGTGCTGCGCGAAGCCATCGCGGACCGCTTGCGTTCGCTCACCGGTGCGGCCGGTGCCAAGCCGGCCCGGGTGGCCCAACGGGTGCAGGATACCTGGCAGCTCGGCGAAGGCTGGGTGGCCCACGTGACCGCCACCATCCTCCTGGGCACCCGCGAAGGTAAGTCAGTACGCGGTGACGAACTGGCTACCCTCCCGCTGGCCCCCACCTCGGCCGCCCAGCTCGATGAACTCATCGACGCGGCGGTGCGGGCGGTGGGCGCGGCCCACGGCATCAACGTTGCCCTCCCGAGCACCGGGAGCGGGGCGGGCGGCGTCGTCGATTCCGCTGCCCTGGACGCGTATGCCGAACGTATGGACGCGATCCTGGCCGGAACCGCGCGCGATCTGCTCGCGCGCCTCGGCCACAACGAGCGCCCCGAGGCGCCCGCAACCGCGGATGACCTGGCCCTGCGCGAAGCGATGAGCGCGGAACTGGGCAGCGGTTGGGAAGACTTCGTGACCCCGCGCTTCGACCCGGCCCAGGCCGTGCGCCTGTGCGACCGCTGGGCCACCGCCCGCGAGGACGTGGCCAAGATCGCCTTCGGGCGCGAAGTGAACGCCAATTTCACCGGCGTTGGGGAAGAAGTGGCCCGCCAAGCCGAATGGCAGGCGGCCCGCAATCCCAAGCTCGCGGCGCGCTTGACGAAGATCGCCCGCGCTGCCCGCGATACCACCCCGGGAATCTACGCCGGGAAGGTCGCGGTGGTCACCGGTATGGCAGAGAACTCCATCGCGGGTGCGGTGGTGGCCGGGTTGCTGGCCGGCGGGGCAACCGTCGTCGCCACTTCCTCGCGTATCTCCACCGCGCGCCTGAACTTCGCGAAGAAGCTCTACCGCGAGAACGCCATCAACGGTGCCGAACTGTGGCTCATCCCCGCCAACCTCGCTTCCTTCCGCGACGTCGACGCGATCACCGCGTGGATCGGCGCCGAACAGCGCGAAACGGTGGGTGCCACCTCGAAGCTCGTCAAGCCGGCCCTCATTCCCGACCTCCTGGTGCCCTTCGCGGCCCCGCGGGTGAGCGGCTACCTCAGCGATGCCGGCCCCGAAGCGGAAAACCAGGCCCGCGTGCTGCTGTGGAGCGTGGAACGCCTCATCGGCACCCTCGCGAGCCTGGGCACCGATGCCGCCATCGACCATCGCCTGCACGTGATTCTGCCGGGCTCCCCGAACCGGGGCTCCTTCGGCGGGGACGGCGCCTACGGCGAAGTCAAGGCCGCGCTCGATGCCGTGGTCAATAAGTGGCGCGTGGAGCCGTGGGGCCAGCGCACCACCATCGCGCACGCGAAGATCGGGTGGGTGCGCGGCACCGGCCTCATGGGCGGAAACGATCCGCTGGTGGAAGCCGTGGAAGCCAAGGGCGTGCATACCTGGTCCACGGCGGAAGCCGGGCGCGAACTACTCACCCTCTTCACCCCCGAATCGGTGGCGGCCGCCCGCACCGCGCCGGTCATCCACGATATGACCGGTGGGCTGGGTGATATTAACCTGCCCGAACTGGCCGCGAGCATCACGCCGGCCGCCCCCGCTCCGGCAGCGCAGGCCGCACCGAGCGTGCGGGCCCTGCCCAGCCCGGTGAGCATCCACCAGCCAACCATGGACCTGGGTGCTTTCGGGAGCGGCAGCGCCAAGCCCGAGGACCTCGTGGTCATCGTGGGGCTGGGCGAAACCGGCCCGTGGGGCAGCTCGCGTACCCGGTGGGAAGCCGAACTCGGGATTCAAAGCGACGGCGATGTAGATCTCACCCCTGCCGGGGTGCTGGAGCTGGCCTGGATGATGGGCCTGCTCACCTGGTTCGATACCCCGAAGCCGGGCTGGTACACCCCCGAAGGCGAGCTGGTTCCCGAAGAGGATATTTTCGAACGCTACCGCGATGAAGTTGTGGCACGTTCGGGTATCCGCGCCTTCGTGGATGACGGGCCGCTGGCCGATATCGGAACAACCGATATCGCCCCGGTCTACCTGGAGAAAGACGTGACCTTCACGGTGGGCAGCGAAGCGGAAGCCCGCGCCCACGCCGAAGCGGATCCGAGCTTCACCAGCTTCTTCGAGGAGGATGGCGAATGGCGGGTGACCCGCAAGGCCGGGGCACTGACCTACATGCCGCGCCGTACCACCCTCACCCGCCGCGTGGGCGGGCAGTTCCCCACCGATTTCGATCCGGCCAAGTGGGGGATCCCGGCATCGCTGGTGGAGAGCGCGGACCGGATGGCTATCTACAACCTCATGACGGCGGTGGATGCCTTCCTCTCGGCCGGGTTCTCCCCGGCGGAGCTGCTCGAATACGTGCATCCGGTGGATGTTTCCTCCACGCAGGGCACCGGCTTCGGCGGGATGACCTCCATGCGCCGCCTGTACGTGGATCGCTTCCTGGGTAAGGATTACCCGCAGGATATCCTCCAGGAAACCCTGCCGAACGTGATCGCCGCGCACACCATGCAGGCCTACGTGGGCGGGTACGGTTCCATGATTCACCCGATCGGCGCCTGCGCGACCGCCGCGGTGTCCGTGGAAGAAGGCGTGGATAAGATCGCCACCGGCAAGGCCCAGTTCGTGGTCTCCGGTGCGATTGATGACGTGCAGGTCGAGTCCCTCATCGGTTTCGGTGATATGAATGCGACGGCGGATTCTGCCGCCATGGCGAAGAAGGGCATCAACCCGCGCTTCTTCTCCCGGGCTGGCGATCTGCGCCGCGGTGGCTTCGTGGAAGCCTGCGGCGGCGGCACGGTGCTGCTGGCCCGCGGCGACGTGGCCGCCCAGATGGGGCTGCCCGTCTACGGGGTGGTGGCCTATATTCGCTCCTTCGCGGACGGTATCCAAACCTCGATCCCGGCACCGGGCCTGGGAGCGCTGGCCGCCGGCATGGGCGGAGAGAATTCCGTGCTGGCCACGAACCTGCGCAATCTGGGCGTGAGTGTGGACGACGTCGCCGTGCTTTCCAAGCACGATACCTCCACCAATGCGAATGACCCGAACGAAGCGGAACTTCACGACCGCCTCTTCACGGCGCTCGGCCGCAGCGCGGGTAACCCGCTCTACGTGGTCTCCCAGAAGACCCTGACCGGGCATTCCAAGGGCGGGGCGGCGCTCTTCCAGATGGCTGGCATCACCCAGATGTTCGCCACCGGGAAGATCCCGGGGAATAAGGCCCTGGACTGCTCCGATCCGGCTTTCGAGGAACGCAGCTACCTGGTGTGGCCGCGCGAGGTCCTCGAGGTGGGCGATATCAAGGCGGCCGTGCTGACCTCGCTCGGCTTCGGGCACGTTTCCGCGCTCATGATGCTCGTGCACCCGGCGGCTTTCGAGGCGGCTATCGCGCGCACCAACGGCGCGAAGGCAGCCCAGCTGTGGCGGGAGAGCGCTGATATGCGCCTGCTGGAAGGTGCACGCCACCTGGTTGCCGGAATGGTCGGCCATGCGCCGCTCTACACAGAAACCTCGGTGGACGAGCGCTTCGCGGGGGACCGCCACGAAGGCGAAGCAGCGCTGCTCCTCGATCCGCGCTACCGCCTGGTGAACGGAAAGTACCAGCTGCGCTAAAGCAGAGCGGATCCATCCCATAAGAGCGGGGCGGGGTAGTTCATCACGAACCACCCCGCCCCGCTCTGTGCACGTTCTTGCTTCTGGGCGGCCGCGGATGTTTCAATACCGTGATGGTGAATCCTGAGAGTGAACCGCGGTATCGCATTGATATTGCAACCGCGCGGAAAATTGCGGTGACGGCGCAGGGGCTCGCCCCGGAAGCTCGCAGTGCCGGTGCCTCCATCGCCGATGTTTTCCAGCGCCTCGGCTGCGTTCAAATTGATTCACTGCAGGCTGTGCGTAGATCCCAAGAATTGGTTCTGCTCGCCCGCGGAGTGGATAAAAATAGCTTGCCGCTGCTGCACGAGAGTTCCACCGGCCTCTTCGAAACATGGGGCCACGCGCATTCGCTTATGCCCAGGTCAATATGGCCCTTGCTCCATTGGCGTCGTCGTCGCATTAAAGAGCACGGGTTATCCGGTCCCCAGGTCGATCACGATGTGGCGCGGGCCGTGCTGGAGCGCATACGCGAGAACGGACCCACGGCGCATTCGCAGCTCGGGCGCGCGGTGGGGCAGGGCTGGGAGCGCAGCAGCCCGGTCAAAACGGCGTGTGAATGGTTGCTGAGCATCGGCGACCTCGCGGTGATCAGCAGAGACGAGAAGTGGCAAAGAATTTACTGCACGCCGGAGCAAGCGGGTTTGCAGAGTTCGGAGCTTCTCGATGAGGACACGAGCTTGAACGAGACCGTTGCGCTAGCCCTGAGCGCCCTCGGGATCGCTCGCTTTGACGATGTGGTGGATTATTTCAGGTTCCCGAAAAGTGCGAATATCCGCGAGCGCTGTGTCGCGAGCGGGTATGTACCGGTTGAAGTGCGCGGGCTTGCCGGAACGTGGCTTGCTGATGAGGCCCTCATGGAGGAAGCGCATAGCGCCAGTTGGGAGACGGGTAGTATCACGCTGCTCTCTCCTTTCGATTCGCTTATTTGGACGCGTTCGCGCCAGCGGGAACTCTTCGGGAAAGACTATCGGCTCGAGGTATATAAGCCCGCGCATAAACGGGAGTTCGGATATTTCGGGATGCCGATTCTGTGTGATGAGCGGATTATCGGGCGCGTGGCGGCGAGGGTAAAAGACGGAGGCGTGACGATAGAAAACCTCGAGGTGGATAAGGGCTTCTCAGCCGAAAGTATTCGAAGTGAGGTAACGAGTCGTCTGGAATCCTGGGTGAACTAAGGAAAAGCCTGGCGGCGGTACCGGAAAACTAGGTGATAACTGCAAACTGGGCAGCGAAAAGGGGCGGGGTAGTTCATGAGGAACCACCCCGCCCCGGTTGCTGTCTAGCAGTGCGTAGTCACATCAGCGCTCCGTGACCGCAGCCGCCTTTTACCAGCCGTAATTATCCTTGGAGAAATCCACCGTGATCGCCCCGTCCTTCACTTCGAAGCGCAGGGTGCGGTTCACCCAGATATTGACCGGGAAATTAGATTCCTTCCAGGGATCCTTCTCGCTGTAGCGCTGCTTGTAATTAATAACGGCCTTGCCCTTGACCTTGGCGGTGCCCACGTAGGCGCCATTCTCGTAGCGCACGCTCGTGGCCTCCACCTCGACCTTGGGTTCTTCCTTCCACGAGCGCCGAATCTCCGTCACGGCCTGGAAAACAGGATCGCTCATATTCAATTCGGGGCAGTCCTTCACCTCGAAAGTATCGGCGGGCATGCACGCCTCATACCGAGCATTCACCTGCTTCTGGATCTCCGCGGCCACCTCCGGAGTGAAACGCGGTTCAATGGCGGCCGGGGAGCTCGAGCCAAGAACCGGAACGGTTACGCTCTGCGCCTCCCCGAAGCTCACGAAGGCGTCACCGCCCTGGGCACCCACCGTGTAGGTACCCGGGAAAGCGGGTAACGGATAGTACCCGCTGGCACGCTCGCTCTTGTCGGCCGGGTCCACCGTGGTCGAAAGATCGACGTCGACCCCATTAATATTCACCCGCGGCGTGGCGGAACGTAGCCCCACGGTCCCCAGCGGCGCATCAGTGACCTGCCACTCGGAGAAGAACAGGAATTTCTTGCCGCGCTCGCTGAGGGTGAGATCAACCGGATATTTCTTCATATCGATGGTGAATTCCGCGCTCACGTGCACGGTATTTTTCCCGCCCGGCTGCGACTGCTTAAACGCGGAAATCACCTCGAAATCGGTGGGCCGATTCGTGGCCTTGCTGTAAATCTCGTCGCTGAGGAGCAGGCGCTCCCCGGACCGCACATTCGGGTCGTACACCTCGAGCGCGGCGCTGGCCTTCCCCTCCACAATCGCGGAGAGGTAGGCCTCGGCAGTTTTCTCCGGCGCGAATTTACTGGCCGTCACCTTAAAACCAATAACTCCCGCCACAATGAGCACCAGCAAAACCACCAGGCTAATCCACAATTTCTTATGGGATTTCTTTTCCTTCGGAAGCGCCGGGGCCGGGGCGGCGGCGTACATTCCGCCCGGCATTCCGCCTGGCATTCCGGGGCCGGCGGCCGGGCTCGGCGCGGTGCCGTACCCACCCGGAGGTGCGTAGCCCTGCGGCGTGGCGCCGTAACCGGGCTGCGGTGCATAACCGGGAGCGGGCGGATAACCCGGGGCTGGTACCGAATCCGGAGCTGGTACCGCATCCGGGGCTGCGCCGGCGCTGCCCGCGCTCGGAATATCCTCGAGCATCCGCGGAATCGCGGTACGCGTGGGCGCGCCCGCATCAACATCGGCCGTGATCCACGCTTCCGGCTCGCTGGGCGATAGGGGCGACGGCGCCGCTGCCGCGGGCGAATCCGCCGCGGGGATCTCCGCGGCGAGCGTGGCTTCCGGATCGGGCTGCGGAGTAGCTTCTTCTTCGGGCTGCTCATCTGCGGCATGCGCGGGGGCCGGAGGTGTGGAAGCCGGCGGTGCGGGAGGCGGGGGAGGAACCGGGACTGCGAGTGGATGCGCCGGGGTAGCCTCCGGCTGTGCTGCCGGCACCACCTCGACGGGCGGAATTGTCCGGGTCAGCTCCGCTTCCGCGGGGCTCGGCGCGGAAGGCGTTGGCGCGGAAGGCGGCGGAGGCGGAGGTGGGGGCACCGGCGTGGACGGTGGGAACTGGTCAGGTCCGTTAGTCATAAGAGGTCCTTCCTCACAGATGGAGTACGGTGACGTGGAAGGTGGAACTCGCGTGATGAGCCCCGCCGTCGTACCTGTAGAGTTTTTCATAAACTCCACGTACCTAGGGTAACTGGGATACTGTTGCTACAGGAGAAAACTCCGTATATTAACCGTAGAAAGTATTGGTAGCTACACGGGGTTTTCGTCCGCGTTTTTGCGGTACGGAAATTCTATGGGAGAAAGTGGAACCGCTATGATGTACGATCCGCGCACAATGACCCTCGAAAACTTAGGCGACCCGCAGATTACCGCGCGGGATCTTGCCGATATTGCGGCCCAGCGCCCCGACCTGTGGGATGCTATCGCGGTGCACCCGCAGTGCTACCCGGCGCTGGTTGCTTGGATTCGCGAGCGCCAGGCAGAAGCTCAGGCGCAGCAGGCTCCGCAGTTTGCGCAGGCCCAGCAACCGGCAGCGCAGCCGGCAGCGCAGCCGGAAGAACAGCCCGCCGCGGAGCAGCCGGCTGGTGAGTATCAGCAGCCCGAACCCCAGTTCCAGCAGCCCGCCGCGCACGCGCAGCAGGCCCCGCAGCCCCTCACCGCCGAACAGTGGCAGGCTCGCTTCCAGCTGGATAACGGCCGCGAACCCACCTTGCGGGAATACCAGGAGGCCGTCGCCCAGGGAGCGGTAGCCGGGCCGGGGGTTCCGGATAATTCCGTGGGGGATATGAAAGAAGGTCTCAAGCAATTCGCCACCGGGGCCAAGGATTTCGTTAGCAACCGGGTGGCTCCGGCGGTCGCCCAGCAGGCCGGCGCGATGCGCCAGAGCTTCGCGGCGGCCTCTGCGGGGCGCGCTTCCAAGTGGAATGTGATTATTCCGGCGGTGCTCATCGGCGCCCAGGTGCTCGCCATGCTCAGCGTTTTCCTGCCCTTCGCCTCGGCCTTTGGTTTTTCCGCCAGCATGATGACGGGGGATTCCGAATCGGCGTGGGTGATTATTCTTTGCTACCTCATTGCAGCTGTTTTCTCCACGCTCGCTCTGGTGATCAAGAAGAAGTGGACCATGGCCACCGCCGGCGGGGTGGGTTTACTTTTCGGGATTCTGCTATTCATCGGTAGCATGAACGCTCTGTCCAAGCTTTCTGAATTCTCTGAGGTTGCCAGCGTCGGTATTGGCTTTATTCTCTTCGTCCTCGCCACCATCGTGAATATTGCCTTCTCCATCTGGGCTATCGTAATGGTGGTCAAAAAGAACTAAATGACAAGGAGTGCTGGGATGACTCAGCCGGACGCGCCCACCGGGGATATTCCCGCGTGGGCGGGCCTCGATCTGCCTGCCGCGCTCAAAGCCGCCAGCTTCCTCACCAGCGAGCTGGCGCGGCAGTACCGGCTGATCGTCAAGGTGCTGTACGAACAACGCGAATTCACCCTCACCGGGGTGAGCCATCACGATTTATTCGAGTTAGTGCGCGGCTACCTTCCAACCGAAGGCGCCGAGCGCTTCCTCGAAGAATTCAATTTTGATGCGCGTATGGCGAGCCTGGTCGAGTGGGGCACCTGCACCGCCTGGCAGGATGACGCCGAAACCGAAGAAGATTTCCTTCGCAATCGGTACCGCTACCAACTCACCGAAGCCGGCTCGAAATTCCACGAAGCCGCGCTCGCGATAGAAAACGACCTGGGCACCCAATCCACGGCATCGCTGCTGGCCCCGGCCATCCTCGCCAAGCTCTTGGAAGAAACCCTCGAGCAGGTCCAGCACGCGGAATACCCGGAAGCCAGCCAGTCATTTGCGCAGGTGGAAAGCACGCTTTCCGATATGCGGGAGACCGCTTCCCAATGGCAATCGCGGCTCGCCTCCGCGCTCGGCGGGGAACCCACCCGGGACAAAATCGTGACAACCCTCGAAACGATTCTGGCCTATTCGGAAGTGTGGGGCTCCGGGGTAGATGCGTGCAGTGAAAGCATCTCCCGGCTCGTTGCCCAGCTCCAGGCCACCGATCTGTCCGTGTGGAAAGCCATGGCAATTCCGCGCCACGGCTCGAAAGCCACGGAAGAAACTCTGCTCGCCACCGCCCGGCAGCTGCGGCGCGTGCTGGACGTGCTCGATAACTGGTTTACCGGATCAGCTTCTCAAGCCAAACGGCTGCGCCGCCAAATTCGAGACGCCGTCGCCCCAACCATCCAGGGCCACCGCGCCCTCCTGGCCGTGAGCGGCACGATATCCAGAAAAGCGGATCTCCTGCGCCTTGCCGAGCGCCTCGAACAGGCTCCCGATGAGGAAACGGTCTGGGATATATGGTGTGCGACGACGGGTTTGTACTCCGCCAAGCATGTAACCGATACCGTCCCGGATATCTCTGCCGGGCATCAACAATCCGCCTGGGAAACACCGCCGGTTCCCATTAGCCGCAAGCTGCGGGTGCGCGGGCCGCGCGCGGTACGGGGCCGGCCAGCGCAAATGATCAACCGCCAAGATAATATCCGCAAAGCAAAACTGCTCGCCGCCCAGCGCAACCTCGATATAGCCGATGCCGCGGAATCCCTGGCCAAGAAATCCGGGAGCGAATTGAGCGAATGGGGAACCTTAAACTGCACCCAGGCCGACCTGCTTCTCGACTTGATCTCCGGGGCGCGCCGGCATAAAAAGGACACCCGCGTGCGCGAATCCCGCACCAAAGACGGCAAATGGCGCCTGCGTTTCACCCGGACGGAAGGCTCGGCCGTTATCGAAACGGAAGCTGGGCGTTTGGTCCTCGCCAACGGGATTGTGGAGTTCACCAGATGAGCGTCACGATGTTTAGCTCGGATCGAGCCGAAAAACAGCTGGCCTTCATCGGGTTGCTGTGCTCACCCGTGGTGGCACCGTGGACGAATCCGGAACTGACCGAATTAGTGCGCCGCCATATTAAAGACCTAGAGATGTGGTGCGAGCGGCTGGGTTACCGGATCGGCCACGTGGGCGAATGCTACCGGCTGCGCCGCACCCCGCTGGACGGGAAAAACTCCGTGCCGGTGGGCGCCCATCCGGATCGCGGCCAGCTGCTGCTGCGCCTCTACGCGGCGGCCAGCCTGGAAGATCAGCAGGGGGACTCCATCACCCTGCAAGAGCTCTCCGATCAGGTCCGCAATTCTTCCGCGAGTCGCAACGGCTGGCCCTACGATCCCGATACTTTCGCGCATCGAAGAAGATTCATCGCCGCGGTGCAATGGTTGTGCGACCAAGGGGTACTCAGCCGGGTTACCGATGAAATCCGGCTCGATACCTGGGCCCGGGAAGGCTCCGGTTTCGGGGCGGGCTACCGCATCCACCGCGATTGCCTCATGATGCTCATTAACGTTGACGATGTGGATCTGGGATTATTCCCGGTAGAAGAAACAGATACCCGGCGCAAAGTTATTATGCGTGCCCTCATCGAGCAGCAAGCTCTCTACCCCGAACAGCTCACCGACGAGGAACGAGCCTACCTGTACGGCCCCCAACGCGGCCGAATCGCGGCGCTCGTGGAAGAAATGACCGGCGGTATCGTGGAAATACGTAGCGACGTCGCCCTTCTCTCCCTTCCGCAAGATCGAAACTTCCCGGGCGCCGTCCATGTGCTTTTCCCAAGCAGCACCGCGCTCGATTGGGCGTGCCTGGCTTTTATTGACCGCCTGGCACCCGGCGCGGAAGGCAGTTGGCGGCGGGTATCGCGCGCCGATATTGAGCGGGTAGCCGCGGATATTCACGCCGCCTTCGGGGCGAAGCTCACCAAAGAGCTCCAAGAATCGCCGCGGGTGCTGGCGGAGAAAGCCGAAGAACGGCTGCGCGATACCGGCCTGCTGGAAGCGGGGCCCGAAGGCTGGAGCTTGAGCCCGCTCGCGGCGCGCTACCGGGGAGCTGATTTGGAAGAAGACGCCGTCGTCGACGAAAGTTTGTTTTAGGAGGAGCAAGGAGCCATGGAGGCGAATGAACTGAAAGCCTGGCGCGAAGCCTGGCAAAACGGCGGCTTCCCCATGCCCCGCCTGGACCGCTGGCAGGTGCTGCGCGCCGGAGTGGTCAACCTGTGGGAATTCGAAGCCGTCGAATACTGGTTCGCGGACGGCTGGGCCCAGCTTTTCGGAGCCAATGAAACCGGGAAATCCACCCTCATGGCCCTCACCACGCTCATCCCGCTGCTCGGCGATACCTCCCCGGATAAAATCGACACCCTGGGGCGGTCCGGGAAACAATTCGGCTACTACGTGCGGCCCACCCACGAAGGCTCCGACCGGCGCACCAGCGACCTCTCCTTCTACCACGGCTGGCTCTGGGTGGAATACGGTCGGGTTATTGACGGGCAGCCCCATTTCTTCACTACTCTGCTTTACACCTATTGGCGGGAGGGCAATACTCGTTTCCACGCCAAGTGGTGTACCTGCGAGGAGAGCCGGGTGCGCGGGGATCTGGCGATCTTTTCCGGGCGAACCGTGAACGCCGCGAAAGAAATAACTGCCCCCGGCTGGCAGGTGCACGATAATGCCACCTCCTACCGGAAAACCGTGGCGCGCAAACTTTTCAGCTGCGATTGGGAGAAACTGGAAGCAATCGGGCGGATCCTCAAGGTTACCCGCACCCCGAAACTCGGGGCGCAGTTGGAATCCAAATTCGTGACCGATAAGTTGCGCGAGGCGCTGCCGGCCCTGGAAACCACCGAGATAACTAAACTGGCGCGGGGCTGGGATGCCCTTGACGGCATCCGCAAAGACCTCGATACCACGAAAAAAGCCCTCGGCGATGTTAAGGATTTCATCAAAACCCACTGGTGGCCGTGGACCAAAGCGGTGCTGCGCATCGCGGCGGACGAAGCCGCGCAATCGCGCTCCGAACTCGATAAGGTGACCCGGAACGAAAACGATTCCCGCGCGAAATTAGCGGAGAACTGGGAACGCAAAGAGGCCCTCGATAGCGCGCTGGAGGAGGTGCGCGCCCAGCTGGAGCAGGCCAGAACTCAGCATGAGGCCCTGCGCAATTCGGCCGCCTACCGCGATGCGGAAAGCCGCGCGGCGCAGGTGCGTTCCCTGCGGGAACTGGTCCGGCGTGATACTTCCCAGCACGAGCGCGATAACGCGGATGTGGAGCGCTGCCGCCAGCGCGAGGAACACGATTCTGGCGAGGTGAGCGAACGCACCGCGAACCTGGATCAGGCCCAGCGCCGCGTGGTCGATGCGAAAGACACCGCCGTGAGCACGTTCCGCGCGGCGGGCTATACCGGCGAAACATCCGTCGATATCGCGCGGCTGCGCCAATGGCACGACGAGCGCGAGGGGGAGCTGCGGCAGGCGCGCACCCTGCTCAAAGTTGTTGAACAGGCCACGCAGCAGGCGATGCTGCTGGAAAATACCGCGGGCAATGCCCTGGCCCGCGCGGAGAAAAGCAAGCACAGCGCTGAAGAATCCTGGAATCGGGTCGAAGAAGAATACGAACGGCTCTCCAGCAGCGTGACCGAGTGGGCCAGCAGCGTTGACGCGGATGGCGCCGAGGCGTGGTTGAGCCAGCTCCCCACCAGCTACCCCTGCCCGGCCGGCACCCTCACGGAAGCGATCCGTCGCGACTGGTACCAGCCCCGTAAAAACGAGATCCAGGCCCGCACCGAGCGCGAACTCGGGGAGATTCGCCAGCTACGCGAACAAGTCACGCAAATCGATACCGAGGTGGCCGCGCTGGAATCCACCGGCGTCCAGGCCCCGCTCGCCCCGCAGCTGTGGCGCCGGCGTTCGCGTGACGGCGCGCCCGGCGCCGTCCTGTGGCAGCTCCTCAACCCGCGCGCGGGAGTCGCGCCCGCCGACCTCGCCCATATTGAAGCGGCACTTGCCGCCGCCGGTCTCCTCGACGCCTGGGTTGCGGAAAATGGTATATACGACGACGCCGACACGTTCCTCGCACCCCTCCCGGCCAGCACCGCTAGCCGGACGCTGGCCGATGCCCTGGAAACTGGCGAATCCGCGGGCGCCCTGGGCCGGCAGGCGGATAATCTGCTGGCGGGGGTGGCTTTGGTGCCGGCAGGAGCGGCGATGCCCGCGCAGGGCCTGGCCATTAGCGTGGACGGGCGCTGGCAGGCTGCCGGCCTGGCCGGTACCGCGCTGCCGGTCCGCGAGGTAGCCGAATGGCTGGGTGAAGAAGCCCGGGCCGCGCAGCGCCGGCGCCGGCTGGCCGAATTGGCCACCCAAAAAGACCAGCTGCTGGCAAATATCGCAACGCACACCAGCCAGGTTGAAGAACTGGAGCGGCGCGGCGCTGAGCTCGATACCCAGTACGCGCAAGCCCCCAGCGATATTGCTTTGCGAAACTTGCTGACCGCTTGGAATAAGGACGATGAGCGTGCCCGGGCCGATAGAGCCGAGGCCGCGGCGAAACAGAAGGAAGCGGAAGAAGCCCGCACCCGCTGCGATAACCACCAGGCCGAGCTCGCGCAGTACGCCGCGGAGCATGCCCTGCCCAAAGACCGGGACGGCCTGGATAATTTGCGGGAGCATTTACAGCGGGGGCTGCGCCACCTGGATGCATGGCGCCAAGCACTCCTCGGCGAAGAGTCCGCGCGCGGCGAACTGGAAAAAGCACAGCGGCGCCTGGAGGAGGCCCGCGCGAGTCTTGAGCAGGCCCGCGGGCGCCTGGCGGAAACCGCGCGATCCCTGGCCGCCCACAGCGAAGAATTGCGGGTCCTGGAAGAAACCGCGAACCAGAGTGACGTGGCCATTCTGGAGCAGGTTGAGGAATGCGCCGCCCGGATCACCCGGCTGGAAGCCGAACGCGAGCAAGCCCAGAAACAGCATTCCGAGGCCCTCGTCAACCTGGAGCGCGCCAGTAACGAATTGGAGCGCGTGACCGAGGAACGCGAGCGCGCCCTCGCGAACCGCGATACCTGCTACGCCGCCTTCCGCGAACTTATCGATGCGGGCCTGGCGCGCAGAATCCAGCTGGAGCTACCCGAAAGTGAGTCTTCGGCGATTACGAATGTGCGCGAGCAGGTGGCAACGGTCCGCCGCGAAGTCACGGTGCGGGGCTGGAAAGAAGGCCCCGAGCAGCGCGCCGATAACTACGCCACCCGCGATAAGCTGCGGCGCAAAGCCGAGGATGCTATCCGGGATTTGCGGGCCAAGCTTGAGGATGGCGGTAGAACCGTGACGGCCCGGGTGGATCGCCCGCTCCTCGAGATTGATATCCGCATCGATTCCAACGGCCAGAGCGTGAGCATCGACGAGTCCATCGTGCGCCTGGGCAAAGCCGTGGACGATATCGCCACCACCTACGGTATGCGCGAACGCGAAACCCTCGATGAGCTCCTCGGTTCGACCTTCCTGGAGTACTTGCGCGAGCAGATTGGCGAGGCGGAGGAGATCGTGGCGGGTATTAACACGGTGCTCGCCAAGCACCCCACCGGCACCGATAAAACCACCCTGCGGGTAAAACTCCAGCCCGGCGCGAATGCTGACCTGCTCAACGCGGTCACCGGCTCCACGCTCTTCAAAAAAGAGGTCCAGGACCAGGTGCGTGCCGCTCTCAAAAACAAGATTGACGAGGCCAAACGCAGCGCCCAGGACCAGGCCCTGAACGACTGGACCGATGAATTGGCGCGGCGCCTCGACTACCGCACCTGGTATGAGATCAACTTGGAACGCCGCTTCGATAAGGGAAATTGGGGGCCGCTGACCACGCGTTCCTATTCGGAACTTTCCGGTGGGGCCCGCGCCGTGATGCTCATGGCGCCGCTTATCAGCACCCTGGCCGCGCTCTACCTGAAAACGGAAAATTCGCCGCGCCCGATCTGGTTCGATGAGGCTTTCGACGGCCTGGACGACACCAATAAGGGCGTCATGATGAGTATGCTCCGCGACTTCGACCTGGACGTGCTGCTCGTTGGCCCCGGCCGCCTCGTCAATATTAAGGAAGTCCCGGCCGCCGCCATCTACCAGGTGGTCCGGGCGCCCGCGCCCCTCGAAGGCGCGGACGTCACCCTCGAATTGTGGGCGGGCAATACTTTGGAATCCATTGAATTGCCCTGTTCTTGGGTCGACGACGCCGGCCGATCTCCCGTGGGGGAACCGGAAGCTGAGGGGATGCTGTTGTGATTCCCGCTCATATCCTGGAGTGGGCGAATCTGCCCGGGCCGCGCAAGTTACTCGGCCAGGCGCGGGAGAAAATCGAGAAAGGCAAGTTGGCGGAGCGCTCGCAGCTGGGCAAGGGGCTCTCGGATGCGGAACGTATCCAGGTGGAGCGGCTCACCCCGGCCGGGTGGGCCCGCGGGCATAAGCCACTCCAGGCGCGGCAACTGCGGGCGAGCCTGCGTGATAACGGGGCGGATCTTGAGGAGCTGCTGGTCTACCTAGGTGGCCCGCTGCGTGATATCACCGCGGAAAAAGAGGCCGCCCGGGAGCGCGTGGCGCTGGATCGGGCGGCCGGCACCCGGATTTTGCAGGGGCTCGGGGTAGTGCAGGAGAGCGCGATTCTCTCTATTCTGGGCCGCGCACCCTCCTGGCGGGAGCGCGCCGAGGAGATCGCGGCGGTTATCCACGAACTGCCACGCTTCGAAGGCCAGTTGCTGTCCGTGCTGGCTGCCGGGCTGTTTTCTGATGCCCACGCCCTGGATCGCTCCCGGCCACTCGGGCAGGCCGTAGCGCGAACTGCCGCCGCGCTCGGAGTAGAACCCTACCTCGATCCGCTAGCCGATGCCGCGGCTTGGCACCAGGCCTGGGCTGGGGTGGGGATCACCTGCGACGGGGTTTCCTCCCAAGTGCTGGTTCTTAATTTGCCCCTGGTGGGGGAGGCGCCCGCGGCACGCCTAGCTGCCGTGCAGGGTGAGCCCGTGTGGTTAACGCTGCGCAGCCTGGGCTCCGGGCTTGGCGTGGGATCAGCACTGAGTTCGGACTCCGGGCTTGGCGTGGGAGCGAGGCCGGGCCAGGTCTCTGGGCTTAGCGAGAGCTCCGAGCAGGGCTCCGGGCTTGGCCTGCGCCTGCGCTCGGATATTTCCGATGTGTATGTATGCGAGAATCCCTCGGTTATTGAAACCGCCGCGGATCGCTTCGGGCCGGCCACCCGGCCCCTTATTTGCACTTACGGCAACCTCAGCCAGGCCGCGGTCCAGCTCCTCACTCAGCTATCCGCATGCGCCAGGCTGCATGTCCGGGCGGACGGCGACGCCGCCGGCTGGGGTTTCGTGCGAAAAATGCTCGAACTTCCCAACACCACAACCTGGCGTATGCCGGAAGGTGAAAGCCGATACGAAGAAGAACTCATCGAGGAGCTCATGAGCGATCTCGCTCTTTAAGCAGCCCAACAGGATGCAACCCTGGGGAGGGGTATCTGTTTTCAGGGCTGTACTTCGTATGTACGACATCCGCAGTACAGCCCGGAAAAACATACCCTCCTCGCCGGCGCGCGCTAGCGCATATCCGCTTCCTGGCGGCGCACCCGCGCCCCGCACAGCCCGTAGTAGGCCACGAAGCCAATAATGAGGGCCAGGATCACGCCGATATTGCCCGAGCCGAGCGGCCCGTCCACCCCGCCGATGAGGGGGAGAAGGTAGCCCTGCCAATCATTGAAGGGGGCATCGGAGAAGCCGTTGACCACCAAACCCCAGCCGATCACGCAGCACACCGCCAGGATGGCCAGCGAGGTCACGTTGTACTTGCCGTAGCGGCCGGTGGGGGAGAAGAGTGCGGCGTCGTCGTAATCACGCTTACGCAAAGTAATATCCGCCATCATGATGCCGGTCCACGCGGCAAGCGGTACCCCCAAAGTGACCAGGAAGGACTGGAAGGGGCCGATAAAGGTGGGCGAGAAGAAGGTGACATACACGGTTCCCACGGTGAGAATCACGCCGTCGATGAGGGAGGCGAGGGGGCGCGGAATCCGAATCCCCAGGGTCAGGAGGGTGAGCCCCGAAGAATAAATACCGTTAATCGCGCCCGAGAGCAGCGAAAGAATCGCGGTGAGGAGGAAGGGGAGGAGGAACCAGGTGGGCAGAATGGTGGCCAGTGCCCCGACCGGGTCGGCGCCGATGGCTTCGGAGAGCGCGTCGTCCGAACCGGCCAGCATCAGCCCGAAACTAATGAGCACCACCGGGCCGAGGGAACCACCCAGGGTATTCCAGAAAATAATATGGCTGCCGCGCGCCTCGCGGCTCTGGTAGCGCGACCAATCCGCCGCGATATTCACCCATCCCAGGCCCATACCGGTGAGCACCATGACGAAAGCGCCGAGCATGGCCGCAACAGAGCCGGAAGAGTGGGAGAAAAGCGCGGAGGCGTCGAGATGCGGGAAAACTAAAATAATATAGATAATGGTGGTGATGCCGGTGATCCAGGTGAGAACCGCCTGCATTTTCATAATAATGTGATACCCGGCCACCGCGCCCAGCACGATGAGGGTGGCAACTATGGCCGCCGCCACCACTTTGACGGTGGTGGAATCTTCCCCGGCCCAGCCCAGCCGCGCCAGCACGGTATTAGTGGCTAGAACTGCGGTAATGGCCAGCGAGGTTTCCCAACCAATGGAGGTCAGCCAGGAAATAATGCCCGGAACTTTCGCGCCGCTGACCCCGAAAGCCGCGCGCGACATAACCATCGTGGGCACCGAGCCGCGTTTGCCGCCCAGCGCGATCACCCCGCAAATAGCGAAGGACAGAATCACGGCGATGACCGTGATGACCAGCGCCTGCGGGAAAGAAATACCAAATCCAAGCACCCACGCCCCGTAACTCATCCCGAAAACGGAGATATTCGAGGCGAACCACGGCAGGAACAGATGCCGGGGTTTCGCGGTGCGCTCACTATCGTCGACTATTTCGATACCGGTTGTCTCTATCGATGCCATAGGGACTATTTTTCTCCAGCTCAGCGGCGAATGGTAGAGGAAAAGCAAAATTCGGGAAGAGCAGACAGGGAGCGGCGGCCTCGTCTACCATAAAAGGGAAAAGCCACACGGGAGCGAAAGTCATAGGGAACGACGGCGCCACTTTGGCTCTGAGCTGGCTAAACGGATACGTCACCGGGAAGGAGTACTCCGTGATCGCGGGAATTGGAACCGATACCGTGGCCATCGATGCCTTCGCCCAGCAGCTGGATTTACCCGGCTCCCGCTTCCGCAATGTTTTTACCGCGCGGGAAATGCGCTACGCGATCCGCCGCGCCCAACGCCACACCCGCACCGAGGCCGCCGGGGCTTTCGCCACCCCAGCCGCGGAAGAAGCCGGATTTGAGACCGTTATCCCGGCCGCGGAGCTCGCCCCGCATCTGGCGGCGCGCTGGGCGGCCAAAGAAGCTTTTATTAAGGCGTGGTCGGCGGCGTTGTATGGCTCTCAACCGGTGCTGCCCGAGGGGCATTGGGATGCTATCGAGGTCACCAATGACCGCTGGGGGCGCCCCGCGATTATCCTCGGGGCACCGATTGCGGGGGCGGTTCATAAGACCCTCGGGAGCGTGAATATTCATGTGTCCATGAGTCATGATGGCAACGTGGCCAGCGCCGTCGTTCTTATTGAATATCAGAACAATAGCGGGGCGCGGCGGGCCGCAGGCACGCACTAAACCCGCCCCTACACCCGGCGCTAAACCGCGCTACACCCCGAACGAGCCGCCACTACACCTCGAACCGGCCGGAAATAGACCCGCGGCTCGCTGTGTGAGAAGCAATAGCGCCGCGGTGGCAGCGTACACTACCGTGTGCCGGTACGAACGAAGCACTGAGGCGGTGGCCCGGCCACCGCGGGAAGCGGGCCCGCCCACAGGGGCACCGCGATGAAGGAGCTGAGAAAACGTGGCACCAGAGCAAGCTGGACAAGCTGAACAATCCGCCGAGCCGCAGCTGCAACGCGGCCTGCACGCCCGCCACCTCACCATGATCGCGGTGGGCGGGGCGATTGGCACCGGACTCTTCGTGGCTTCGGGCGAAACAATCAGCCAGGCCGGCCCGGGCGGGGCCCTGGTGGCCTACGGGCTTATCGGCATGATGGTCTACCTCCTCATGCAATCTCTGGGCGAAATGGCGGCCTACCTGCCGGTCGCCGGCTCCTTCGAAGAATACGGGCGGCGTTTCGTTTCCCCGTCCTTCGGTTTCGCCACCGGCTGGAACTACTGGTACAACTGGGCAATCACCGTGGCCGCCGAGCTATCCGCCGCGGCGCTCGTCATGAAGTACTGGTATCCGGACACCCCCGGCTGGGTGTGGTCCGCGGTCTTTTTGGCTCTCCTCATTTTGCTCAACGCGCTCTCGGTACGCACCTACGGGGAAGGCGAATTCTGGTTCGCCCTCATTAAAGTGGTGACCGTCCTTGCCTTTATCGCGGTGGGCCTGCTCATGATCGCCGGTGTGTTCGGGGCCAGCCCGGGGCTCGCGCACTGGACGGAAGGCGAGGCGCCCTTCGTGAACGGCGGGGCGGGAATCCTCGCGGTCTTCATGGTGGCCGGTTTCTCCTTCCAAGGCACCGAAATGGTGGGCATCGCCGCGGGGGAGGCCCGCGACCCCGCCACCACCGTCCCGCGCGCCACCCGCACAATTTTCTGGCGCATCCTCATCTTCTACATCGGCGCGATCGTGGTGGTGGGCACCCTGGTGGCCTACAGCGACCCGAATCTGCTGCGCACCGACATCTCCGATATCGCCGTCTCGCCCTTCACCCTGGTATTCGAGCGCGCCGGGGTGGCTTTCGCGGCCGCGGTCATGAACGCCGTTATTCTCACCGCGGTGCTCTCCGCCGGGAACTCTGGTCTCTACGTATCCACCCGCATGCTTTTCGCGCTCGCCGAACAGGGCAGCGCCCCGAAATTCCTGGCGCGCCTGACCCGCCGCGGCGTCCCGCTCAACGCCATGATCATCACGATTCTGGTGGCCACCGCCTGCTTCATCTCCTCCTTCATGGGCGACGGCAAAGCTTACGCCTGGCTCGTCAATGCCTCCGGGCTGGCCGGTTTTATCACGTGGATGGGCATCGCGTGGAGCCACTACAATTTCCGCCGCGCCTTCATCGCCCAGGGCCGCAGCCTCGACGAACTCCCCTTCAAAGCACGGTTCTACCCGGCCGGCCCCATCGTGGCGCTGGTGATGTGCGCGGTGGTGATCGTGGGGCAGAGCTACCTCATTATTACCTCCGGCGGCGGTGCGCTCGACCTGCTCTCCTCCTATATCGGATTGCCGCTTTTCTTCGCCCTGTGGTGGGGCCACAAACTCGTCACGAAGAGCCCCGCCGCGGATTTGGCGCACGCCGATCTAAGCGCACCCAAGATTTCCTAAGCGCTGCGTTGTTGCGTGCGGCGCGGCGTTGTTGCGCGGGTGCTCGCTGCTCGCGGGCCGTGCGCCGTCGTTCCCATCCGCGTGCAGCACGACGACGCCGCAACGGCCCGCGTGGTCCGGAAAGCTTCGCTGCAATTTTTGTGTCGCACCCCCGCGGTAGACTGTCGACCTAACAGCGAAGGCGTGGAAGGTGTGGAGGAGAGACATGAGTACACCACTGGATGAACCTTTGGCCGTGGCGGACCCGGAAGTAGCCGCGATTCTCACCGGGGAATTGCGCCGCCAGCAAGAAGGCTTGGAAATGATCGCGTCGGAGAATTTCGTATCCCGCGCGGTTCTGCAAGCCCAGGGCTCTGTTCTCACCAATAAGTACGCGGAAGGCTATCCCGGGCGGCGCTACTACGGGGGCTGCGAATGGGTGGATAAGGCCGAAACCCTCGCCATTGAGCGGGCAAAAAGCCTGTTCGGGGCTGATTACGCGAACGTGCAACCCCATTCGGGGGCCTCGGCGAACGCCGCCGTGTACCACGCGATGGTGAAACCAGGGGGCAAAGTTCTGGGCATGGCCCTCGATCAGGGCGGGCATCTTACCCACGGCATGAAACTCAATTTCTCCGGGCGCAACTATGAGGTAGCCGCCTACCACGTCAATCCGGAAACTTATCTTCTCGATATGGATGAGGTGCGTGAAACCGCGCTGCGCGAACGCCCCGCCATGATTATCGCCGGGTGGTCCGCCTACCCGCGCCACCTGGATTTCGCGGCTTTCCGTTCCATCGCTGATGAAGTTGGCGCGGTGCTGTGGACGGATATGGCCCATTTCGCCGGCCTGGTTGCCGCCGGGCTGCACCCCAATCCCCTCCCGTACTCGGATGTGGTCACCACCACCATCCACAAAACCCTGGGCGGGCCCCGCTCGGGAATGATTCTCTCTGCCCGCGGGGAAGAATACGGGAAAAAGCTCAATTCCGCGGTGTTCCCGGGCAACCAGGGTGGCCCGCTTATGCACGTGGTTGCCGCGAAAGCGGTGGCCCTCGGCTACGCGGCCACAGAAGAATTCCGTGAGCGCCAGCGCCGCACCCTGGAAGGCGCCCAGATCCTGGCAGCCCGGCTCACGGAAGCCGATGTGGCGCAGGCAGGCATCTCGATTATTTCCGGGGGTACGGATGTGCACCTGGTCCTCGTGGATCTGCGCAATGCCGCGATCAACGGCCGGGAAGGGGAGGACCTGCTGGGTAGCATCGGTATCACCGTCAACCGCAACGGGGTTCCCTATGACCCGCGCCCGCCCTTCGTCACTTCCGGGCTGCGCATTGGCACCCCGGCCTTGGCCACCCGCGGCTTCGGCCCGGAAGAATTCACGGAGGTTGCCGATATTATCGCCCGCGCTCTCATCGCCGGGCACTCCGCACCGGTGGAGGAGCTACGTGCCCGGGTGCGCGCGCTCGCGGACCGTTTCCCGCTCTACGCCGGCCTCGATCAGGTCGGGGGCGGTTCTGGCGCTCCAGGCGCATCGGGCACTTCGGGCGCATCCGGAAACGGCTGCTGCGGCGGGCACGCAGCTAGTGCCGCCCCTGGAAGCACCTGTGCACAGAGCGGTGAAGGCGAGTAATGGCAGCGCAACTTTTGGACGGGCGCGCGGTTGCCGCCGCTATCAAAGATGAACTGCGGGTGCGGGTGGAAGCCCTGCGCGCTCGCGGCTACACTCCCGGACTCGGCACCGTGCTGGTGGGTGATGACCCGGCCTCCGCGGCGTATGTACGCGGCAAACACCGCGATTGCGCGGAGGTGGGTATCGCCTCTCTGCAAGTAGAACTGCCGGCTAGCGCCACCGCGGCAGAAGTGGCCGCTGCGCTGCGCGATCTCAATACCAACCCGGCCTGCACCGGGTACATTCTCCAACTTCCGCTCCCAGCCGGGCTTCCCGAAGCTCGCCTCATCGAAGCGATTGACCCGGATAAAGATGCCGACGGGCTCCACCCGATCAACCTCGGGCGCTTGGTGGCAAGCGTGAGCTGCCAGCTCACCTCCCCGCTGCCCTGCACCCCGGCCGGCATCGTGGAGCTGATCGAACGCCACGGGCTCAACCTTGCCGGCAAACACGTAGTGGTCCTCGGGCGCGGAATCACGGTGGGAAGAAGCATCGGCCTTCTGCTCACCCGGAAAAATATCAATGCCACCGTCACGCTCTGCCACACCGGCACCTCGAATATTCCCGAGCTGTGCCAGCGCGCTGATGTTATTATCGCCGCGGTGGGCCGGGCTGGTTTCGTTCGCCCGGAATGGGTGGCCCCCGGAGCCGTCGTTATTGATGTGGGAGTAACCCGGGAGCGCACCGCGGAAGGAAAATGGCGCACCCTCGGGGATGTAGACCCGGCCGTGCGCGATCACGCAGCCTGGGTATCACCCAATCCCGGCGGGGTGGGCCCGATGACCCGCGTCATGCTGCTCAGCAACGTCGTAGATATGGCCGAACGCTGCGCTGCGGAGCAGGATGGGGCGAAGCCACGCAGTGCAGTAGGCGGCGCAGTCGGCCCGGACGCGCCGGCGCAGCGCGCAACCGAACAGCAGGGCCCAACAGAAGAGCACGCGGCCGCACAGATCCTCCCGGAGCAGTCCGGGGCAGGGCACGGAGGGGAATGAGATGCGGATAAGCACCGTCAACGTCAATGGAATTCGCGCGGCCGCGCGTAAAGGAATCGCGGCCTGGCTGGAAGCCACCGCCGCGGATATCATCCTGCTTCAAGAAGTGCGTGCCCCCGCGGATATCACCGCAGATATTTTCGCGGGAACCGGCTACCGGATCTACACGGCCGTTTCCGATATCAAAGGCCGGGCCGGAGTTGCGGTCGCGGTGCGGGAAGGCATCGGTGTGGGTGAGATCCGGAATCACCTGGGCGTGGGCGCGGATGGAAAGCCAGTCAGTGAAGAAGCTCCGGTGGATAGCGGGCGCTGGCTTGAAGTAGAACTCCCGGATTACCAGCTGCGGGTGGTGAGCGCCTACCTGCATTCGGGAGTGGCGGATAATCCAGAAAAGATGGCGGCAAAATACGCGCATCTGGAACGGGTAAGCGCCCGCTTAGCGCAATTTGATCCGGCCGCCCGCACCCTGGTCGCCGGAGATTTCAATATCGTCCATACCGAAGCCGATATTGAGAATTGGAAGTCTAACCACAATCGCACCTCCGGGGTGCTCGACGATGAAATCGCCTACCTGGATCGGTGGTTCGGTGGGCCCTGGGTGGATGTGCAACGCGCCCTGCTGGAACACAACGGGCACGAAGGTAAAGGTCCCTACACCTGGTGGAGTCAGCGCGGCAAAGCTTTTGATAACAACGTGGGTTGGCGTATCGACTACCATATGGCCAGCCCTGCACTTGCCACCACCGCGCAAAGTTTCACCATCGGGAGGGCAGCCTCCTACGCTGAGCGCTGGTCCGACCACGCCCCACTCACGGTGGACTACCAACTCGAAGGCTAAACTCGTTGAGGAATCAAAAACTTCTGTTTTTGTCGTAGGCCTCACGTACCATGGCTATGTGACACAGCAGAACACAGTGATGGATAGGACTTCCCGGGCTTTCGGGGTGGATCAGCGCGGGCGGCAAGCCGCCCGGCGGGGTGCACCCAGCGGGGCCCGGGTGGCGGAAAGCGGCATGGGCGGCGTCGTACATAAAGGAAAAGCCCTCGTTGAATGGGTGCAAGGCACGCGCATTATGCGGGGGATCGGCCGCTACGGTAAAGCCCGCGGGGGCCTGCTCGCCGGTGGAATCGCCTACTCGGCGCTTTTCGCCATCACCGCGGCCCTCACCATTTCCTGGACCGTGTTTATGGCCACCCTCGGCAGGAACGCGCAGCTGCGGGAAACCGTGGTGGATGCCGTCAATGCGGCCCTGCCCGGCATCCTTCAAGATTCCTCCGGGGAAGGGCTCATCAACCCCGATGACCTCATCCTTTCGGGAACCTCGGTGGTGGCAACCATCATCGCGGGCGCCGTGCTGTTGTGGACGGCCATGTCCATTATGGCCGGGCTCTCCACCGCCATCGGAGCCATGTTCGGCGTGAATCAGCGAACCGAAAACGGGGCGGTGAGTATCCTCTTCAGGCTGGCCGGATTCGTGGTGCTCGCCCTGGGGATCCTCACCTCCGCGATCATCGGCTCCCTCGTCGGCTCGGTAGGAACCCTGCTCCTCACCCACCTGGGGTTGGACGGAGCCCTCGTGCAATTCGGAACTAAAATCGCGGTCTTCCTGCTCGCGGCCACCGTCGATGCGCTCGTCATCATGTTCATTATTCGCTTCACCTCCGGGATTCGGGTACCCCGCCGCGATTTCATCACGGGGGCGGCCCTCGGTGCGCTTCTCCTCTCCATCATTCGGGTGGTCGGTACCTCCGCGGTATCCAGCGTGTCCGGCAACCCGCTCCTCGCTCCTTTCGCCGCTATCGCCACCTTGCTGCTCTGGCTCAACCTCGCTTCGCGTATCGTGCTCATGGTCTCCGCCTATATGGCGAACCCGCCCCGGGCTTATGTGGCGCAGGACCCGGAAGAACTGCGGGCTACCACCACTCCCAATTACGTCACCCTTTCCGTTCCGGAAACACTCACGTGGCCGCATGATCCCATCACGGGTTCCCTGCTGCCCGAACCGGATAACGCCACCGAAGATGAGGAAGAAGAGCTTCCCGAATGGGGTGGTTTGGCCGGGAACCTGGCTCGCCGCCGGGCCGAAAAGCTAGAATCAAAGGCGCGTGAGGCGCAGCTCAAAGCTGAGGAAGCTCGCGCGCACTACGTGAACGGGCAACGCGAACTCGCCCGCTCGCAGCGAAAGGACAGCTAGGCGTGACATTCCATGCGATTATTCCCGCCGGGGGAGCCGGCTCACGGCTGTGGCCACTCTCGCGGGCCAGCCACCCGAAATTCCTGGTCGATTTTGGATCAGGGCACACCATGATTCACGATACGGTGACCCGGCTCGCCCCGCTGGCATCGAGTATCTACACCGTGACGGGCACCGCCCATGCCGCGGCCGTCCGCGAGCAACTCACCGATATCCACACGCCCCTCCACTACGTGGTTGAACCGAGCCCGCGCGGCACCATGGCCGCCATCGGTATCGCTGCCGCACTCGCTCATCGCTCCGACCCGGATGCCCTGGTCGGTTCCTTCGCGGCCGATCACCGCATCTCCAATACCGCGGCCTTCACCGCGGCCGTACGCACCGCGCTGCGCGCCGCAGAGCACGGCTACCTGGTTACCCTCGGGATTACCCCGACCGGGCCGGCCACCGGGTTCGGCTACATTCGCGCCGGTGGGCCGCTCGCTGGCGGGTCGCGCGCTGGCGAGTCGCTCGCCAGTGGGCCGCTCGCGGGCGATACCGCTGCCTTAGCGGTAGAAAAATTCGTGGAAAAACCGGATGCGGATACTGCCGCAAGCTATCTGGCGCAGGGTGGTTACTACTGGAACGCCGGAATTTTTGTGGCCCGCGCGGCCACCCTCATGGATATGCTCACCGAATACCGCCCCGATATCGCGGCCCCGCTGCGCCAGCTAGCCCAGCTGTGGGATCTGGACTCGGCTCAGCAATCCGCGCAGGTAGAAGAACTATGGGCCTCCATCCCGAAGGAAGTCATCGACCGGGCGGTAGCCGAACCAGCCGCGGCAGCCGGGCGAGTGGCCGTGGTTCCCGCTGATATGGGCTGGTCCGATGTGGGGGATTACGATTCCCTCGCCGAAGGCATCCCCGCCGGCGAACTCACCGCCCAGCGGGTTCCGGGAAGCACGGGGGCTCCGGTGCTCGCCATTGATGCGCCGGATTCACTGGTGTACAGCTCGGCGAAGCCCGTCGTCGTAGTGGGAGTGCCGGGCGCCGTCGTTATTGATACCGAAAACGCACTCCTGGTGACCACGCGGGAGAAAGCACAGGACGTCAAAAAGGCCGTGGACGGTCTGGACGCGGCCGGGCTAGCGGACCTGAGATAGTTTTCCGCTCCGCGTAGCGGGGTGGAAGGCGCGCAGGCAGCGAAGGACAATAGAAACCATGAACACACGCGACTATCGGCGCGGGGCGCAAACCCGGCGCGGCACCCAGATTCCGCCCGTCACCGCGGATACCAAGCTGCTCTCCAACCGGAGCAACGGGGACTGGACTCTCAGCGATCCGTGGCGGGTGCTGCGCATCCAATCCGAATTCGTGGAAGGATTCGGGGCGCTCGCCCACGTGCCGCCTTGCGTCTCGATTTTCGGTTCGGCGCGCACCGGGCGCGAATCCCGCTACTACCGGGTGGCCGAAGAAACCGCCGATATCCTCAGCCAGCAGGGCTTCGGGATTATTACCGGGGGCGGGCCGGGGATTATGGAAGCCGCCAATAAAGGCGCCGCGGCCAATGACGGCCTCTCCATCGGCCTCGGGATCGAACTCCCGCACGAACAGGGCCTCAACGAATACGTCAATCTCGGCATTGAATTCCGCTACTTCTTCGTGCGTAAAACAATGTTCCTCAAGTATTCCCAAGGCTTCGTGGTGCTCCCGGGCGGTTTCGGCACCCTCGACGAACTTTTCGAAGCACTTACCCTGGTACAAACCGGTAAAGTTGCCGGATTCCCGGTGGTGCTGGTGGGCAGTGATTTCTGGGGCGGCCTCGTGGAGTGGATCCGCGGGCGCCTGGTCAGCGAAGGTATGATTTCGCCCGCAGATCCGAATATTTTCACCGTGGTGGATACCGCTCGCGAGGCTGTGGATGCTCTTATCGCAGGTCAGCGCTCCCTCACGGCGGAACAAGCCACACGACAAGCTCGCCGCGAACAGGTGGCAGACTTCTAGTAGAATTAGGGGTGACGTTAGTCGCATAGTTGCGGCGAACAGGAAGGAAACCACTATGGCAGCTATGAAGCCACGCACAGGTGATGGGCCGCTGGAAGTCGAACGTGAAGCGCGCGGAATCGTGGTTCGTATTCCGGTGGATGGCGGCGGACGCCTCGTCCTGGAACTCAACGACGAAGAATGCGTCAGCCTCAAAGAAGCTCTCGCAAGCGTGGAGAAGTAACCACCACCAACGTACCTGTACCTACTACCTATCCGGGGGCCAGCCAGCGGGCGCGGCCCCCGGATGTTATGCGTTCGGAGTGCTCGGAGCGCGCGGAGCTCTCGGAAACCTGCGGATAGTGTGCGTTCAGAAACCGGCGTGCTCAAGCATGGCGCGGTTGGATCTGAAGGGCGGTTCGGTTGGTTCGAAGGGCAGCCCGGTTAGATCGGAGGGCGGTTCGGTTAACGCAGGCGGCAGACCAGCACGCCATCGCCGAGGGGCACCAGGCTGCTATCGAGCTCTTCGGCGCGCATAAGCGCCTTAATGAGATGCCGTATCGCGACGACGGGTTCTTCGCGGCGCGCCGGATCAGCGACTTTGCCGCCCTGGAGGGCGCCAGCCACCACCAGGAGGCCGCCGGGGCGCAAAATCCGCAAGGCTTCTTCACAGTCGCCGGCAGCCTCGAGGGGATCGCCGTCGACAAGAACCATATCGTAGGAGCGGGCCGCTAGCCGCGGCAAAATATCCGCACTGCGACCGTTAATAATGCGCACTTTCCCGGGGCGTGCCCCAGCCCGAGCGAAGAGCGAGCGGGCCACGTGCTGGGCTTCGGACTCCACGTCAATCGTGGTGAGGTGAATATCCCCGGCCCGCAGCAGGTAGAGGCCGGAAACTCCGCTGCCCGTCCCGATTTCCACCGCGTTCGTGACCTTCGCGCAGGCCGCCAGCACGGTGAGGAAGTTCCCGCAGGCCGGGCTCACGCAGCGAATAGAGAATTCAGCGGCGGTGGCACGGGCCGCTCGGGTAATATCCCCCTCGATAACGGCGTCTTCAGCGTATGTCCACGCCAGGGTCCGATCGGACATAAGCCTCCTCCAAAACAGGGATCGTGCGCAGCAGTGTTTCTATCATAGTGCGCTGCGCCATGACGCGGGGTATGCGCGCCGGGCTAGCTGGCCGGAGCGCACGCACGTTAGTCAGCCGGCGCCCCGCGCCGCGGTAGCTCTTGGATGCGCGCTGCTAGGCCGCGCAGAGTATCGCGCGCGGGGGAGTCCACCATATCGAGGACGAACGGCGTTCCCGCGTCGCAGCCTTCCCGCAGCGCCGGCTCCAGCGGAATCTGCGCGAGAAGCTCAACCGGGTACCCGAGGGTCGCGCTGAGATTCGTGGCGACGAGCTGCCCGCCACCGGAACCAAAAATAGTATTTTTTGTTCCGTCCGGTAGTTCCAGGTAGGACATATTTTCGACGACGCCGATAACAGTCTGCTCAGTTTGCTTGGAAACTGCACCGGCCCGTTCAGCCACGTCCGCGGCGGCAGTTTGCGGCGTCGTGACAACGAGGATATCTGCGCGGGGCAGCATCTGAGCCAAAGAAATAGCGACGTCGCCCGTTCCCGGCGGTAAATCGAGGAAAACAAAATCTAGATCTCCCCAGTAGACGTCCGCAAAGAATTGTTCGAGGGCTTTGTGGAGCATGGGGCCGCGCCAGACCACCGGGGTATTCCCGGGCACAAACATGCCGATGGACATGACTTTCACGCCGTGGGCGACCGGGGGGATGATCATGCCGTTGAGCTGCTGGGCGGGGGTATCCACTCCCATCATCCCGGGGATGGAAAAACCGTAAATATCGGCGTCGATGAGGCCTACGCGCTGGCCGGTGGCGGCCAGGGCAACCGCGAGATTCGCGGCGACGGAGGATTTACCAACCCCACCTTTTCCGGAGGCCACCGCGATAACGCGGGTGGGGGAGTCGGGGCGCGCGAAAGAGATCTCCCGGGTGGTGCGCCCTCCGCGCAGCTTCTGCTGGAGGTGTTGCACCTGGAGGGGGGTCATGGCACCCATGGTGATGGTGATAGTACCCACGCCCTCAAGCGGGGAAATGGCTTCGCGGACTTCCTTTTCAATGACGTCTTGGCGCGGGCAGTGCACGGTGGTGAGAAGCACCGTGAGGGTGACATCACCTTCCGGGCTCACCCGCAGCCCGTGGATCATATCCAGTTCGGTAATCGGGTGGCGTAGCTCCGGGTCGATAACCCCGGAGAGGGCTTCCAGAACCCGATCCTTGGTGAGGGCAGTGGCCGCGGGTGAGCGCGGCACCGAATCGGAAACAGGATCACTCGTGGGCACCGGGCTCCTCCCTAGGGCGGTCAAGCGCGGCGCGGGCGTGGTCATCTCCCGGATCAACCGGGACATCACGGGCTTCGCGCTGGGCCTTGACCGCATCGAGTTCTTCTTGCAATTCGCGGATACGTTCTTCGCGTTCGGCAGCGCGGTCAATATTGCGGTCATCAAGCTCGTGGAGCAAATCGCGCAATTCCGAACGCACAAAATCACGGGTGGCCATATCGCCGACCGCATCGCGCAAACCCGCAATTTCACGCATGAGGTATTCGGTATCCGCCAGGTTGCGATCAGCACGCTGGCGATCCTGCTCAGCGCTCACTTTATCCCGGGCATCCTGGCGGTTCTGGGCCAGCAGGATGAGGGGCGAGGCGTAGGAGGCCTGCAAGGAAAGCATGAGCGTGAGCGCGGTGAAACCAAATTCGGCGGAATCGAATTGCCATTTTTCGGGGGCCATGGTGTTCCACGCCAGCCACGCCACCACGAAAATGGTCAAGTAAACCAGGAAACTCGCGGTGCCCTGGAAGCGGGCAATGCTTTCCGCGGCGCGCCCGGCAGCTTCCGGATCTTTGCGGCGCCGGCGCCGAAACAAGCGGCTGCGGCGTTCGAGTGGTTCATTGAAATCATTAGCCACGGTTCACCTCGTTCGTCGTGGATGCGGCGGCGTTTTCAGAATCCGCGCCCTCCCAGGAATCATCCATATCGCGCCAATCCTCGGGGAGGAGGTGGTCGAGAACGTCGTCAACGGAGACCGCCCCGAGGAGGAGCCCCTGGTCTACTACCGGGACAGCGGTGAGGTTATAGGTGGCTAATTCGCGGGTGACCGAACCGATGGGGGCTTCCGGATCCACACCTTCGGTATTGCGATCCAGAATGGAACCGAGCATTGTGGTCGGGGGTTCGCGCAGTGCCCGCTGGATATGTACCGCGCCCAGATACCGCCCCGTGGGAGTTTCCAAAGGCGGGCGGCACACAAAAGCTACCGCGGCCAACGCCGGCGGAATATCCGGGCGGGAGGCTGCGGCCAGGGCTTGGGCGACCGTATCATCCGGGCCGAGGATCACCGGGTTGGGGGTCATGAGACCACCGGCGGTGCGCTCGTCATAGGTGAGGAGGCGGCGCACATCTTGCGCTTCGCCCTCACTCATGGAGTCGAGGAGGATCGCGGCCGTTTCAGAAGGCAGATCGGCCATGAGGTCGGCCGCGTCGTCGGGCTGCATCACGTCCAGAACGTCACCGGCACGTTCCACATCCAAGCCGGCCAGCACCGTGACGCGGTCCTCATCACCGAGTTCTTCCAGGACGTCCGCGAGCTTTTCGTCCGTAAGCTCCCGGGCGACCGATTGCATACGTTCCTCGGGTAAATCACGCAAAATTTCCGCAATATCCCACGGCTTGAGATCCACCAGCTGGGAGACTATTGAAGCGGCTCCCTGGGTGTGGCTCGCGGTGGACAGGCCGGCCACTTCGCTCACCTTGAGGATTTCCGAATGGCGCGAATTCGTGCCGATTCCGCGCACATACACCTGGGTGAGGCCCCATTCGCGCCCGCGCAGCGGCTCAATGGCCGCGTCCACGACGCTCATGCGGGTGCCGGTTTCCCGCACCACCACTTCGCGGTCAATGAGCTGGGCCATAACGAGTGTTTCCGAACTGCGCTGCTGGAAGCGCCGCATATTGAGCACACCCGTAATGATGACCTGGCCGTTTGCGATGGAAGTGACGCGGGTAATGGGCAGGAAGACCCGCCGCCGCCCCACCACATCAATGGTGAGCCCGACCGCGGATGGCACCCCTTTGACGCGGAACACCACGACGACATCATGGACGGTACCCACCTGGTCGCCAATGGGATCGTAGACGGGGGTACCGGCCAGCCGCCCAATAAAAACGCGAGAATTTTGCGAGGTTTTCATTAGCGCTGCACCCGCGTGAACCATTCTTCGATATCAGCGATGGTCCGCGGTATATCTTCCGAGAGGCGCTCAGCGCCGTTTTCCGTGATGAGGATATCGTCCTCGATACGCACCCCGATGCCGCGGAAACGTTCGGGAACCTTGAGGTCATCTTCGCGGAAGTAGAGCCCCGGTTCGATGGTGAAGACCATCCCCGGTTTGAGTTCCGCATCTAGGTACATATCTCGGCGGGCGGCCGCACAATCATGCACGTCCAAGCCGAGGTGATGGGAGGTACCGTGCGGCATCCAGCGCCGGTGGTACTGGCCTTCGGGGGCCAGGGACTGCGCGGCAGTGCCCGGGAGCATACCCCACTTTTCCAGGTGCGCGGCGATAACTTCCATGGCGGCGGCGTGCACATCCTTGAATTTCACGCCGGGGGTGCCGGCCACTTCCAGGGCGCGCTCAGCAGCTTCCAACACGGCGTTATAGACCTCCGCCTGTTCTTCCGTGAAGGTGCCGGTGACCGGGAGGGTGCGGGTGATATCCGCGGTGTAGAGAGAATCGAGTTCCACCCCGGCATCCACGAGGATAAGATCGCCTTCGCGCACCTCACCATCATTCGTCATCCAATGGAGAGTATTGGCGTGGTTGCCGGAGGCTGCGATGGTGTCATATCCCAGGCCGTTGCCTTCTTCGCGGGCGCGGGCGAAGAACGCCCCTTCCACCACGCGTTCCCCGCGATGGTGGGCAACCGCGCGCGGCAGGCTACGAATAATCTCATCGAAACCGGAGTAGGTGGCTTCCACCGCTTTGCGCATTTCCCGCACTTCAAAATCATCTTTAATGAGGCGAAGTTCGGAGAGAGCTTGGGCCAGCTCCACATCTTGGGCGGAATCCTGCGAGAGTCCGGCCGCGGCACGCAAGTCACTTACCTGCGCGGTGATCTGCTCCGATGCCTCCGCGAGCACCCGGATGCTCACCTGGCCTTCCCCGAGGTCCTTCGCGAGGGCATCGGGAAGGTTATCCAGGGAATCGGTGGCCAAACCGGTGGCGCGGCTGACTTCTTCCAGGGAGGGACGCGCCCCCACCCAGAATTCCCCGTGGGCCGGATCCGAATAAAACTCTTCTGAGGAACGCGAGGCGCGCGGGTAGAAGTAGAGGGTGACATCATGCCCGCCTTCTTCGCGCGGATTGAAAACAAGGACCGCGCCGGGTTCTTGTTCCCCGCCCAGGCCCGTCATATGTGAGAAAGCAGAGTGGGCGCGGAAGCGGTAATCGGTGTCATTAGCGCGGACTTTCGTTTCCCCGGCCGGGATCACGAGGCGTTCACCCGGGAAAAGCGCGGAAAGGGCGGCGTGGCGGGCCGGCAAATAATCTGCCACTTCCGTGCGCGGTGCCGGTTCGGGCCGGGGCCCCCAATCCGAGCCCATGAACTCCCGAAACTCGAGGTTACTGGGCTGCTGAGAACGGTTATTTCCGCGGGCGCGCAAATTTTGCTGCGCAGTATCCTGATCGTGCTGTCCCTTGGTAGTCATACCGTCCATTATCGCACCCTTTGCCGACATAAAAAGCCCCGCGAACTTTTCCGGCGCCGCGGGCAGCGTTGGGCGCGGACGCTCCGGGGTACCGGCACAATAGCGGGGGCGTGCCCCGGTCGGCTGCTACCCGCGCGCCCCGCCCGGCCAGCGCCGACTAAGCTGGAGAGCATGGCTATCGATACCCACACTCATTCCACCGCCTCCGATTCCACGGTCACTCCACGCGAACTCGTGGAGGAAGCCAAGAGTATCGGCCTGGCCGGAATTGCGCTCACCGACCACGATACGGTGGCCGGATGGGAGGAGGCCGCCGCTGCGGCGGCCTCCTGCGCCGTCGTACTTATCCGTGGCATGGAGTTGTCCACGAAATGGGAAGGGATCACCTGCCATATCCTCGGGTATCTTTTCGATCCGCATGACCGTGCGATCCAGGAGCATATCGCTACCACGCGGGCGTCGCGGCTCACCCGCACCCGGGCCATTGTGGAAAAGCTCAGCGCGGACGTGCCCATTACCTGGGACGATGTGGTGGCTCATACGCCTCCGGGGGCGACCGTCGGGCGGCCCCATATTGCGGATGCCCTGGTGGCGGCCGGTGTGGTTCCCACCCGGAGCGCGGCTTTTACCCACTATCTTTCCGTGCACGGACCCTACTATGTTTCGCATTACGCGCCGCAGGCCTGCGAGGCCATCCGGATGGTCACGGCGGCGGGCGGGAAAGCGGTGCTAGCCCACCCGGTGGCGCCCGCGCGCAATAAAGTGGTGCCCGAGCGTGCTTTTGAGGAAATGGCCGCAGCCGGGCTGTTCGGCGTGGAGCTGCGCCACCCGGAAAACGATCCGGCGCTGGTGCCGGGCCTGGAACGCACTGCGGCACGTTTGCAACTACGCGGTTTCGGGGCGAGTGATTACCACGGGCGCGGGAAAACGAATCGGCTCGGGCAATACACCACGAGCCCGGATATTATCGCCGAGCTGGTCGACGGTACCGCCTTGCCTGTGCTAGGTTAAAACGCGCTTCACTGCCGTAGCGTTCCGGCGGGAGCCGGGTACCTGCGAGCGCCATTCCTACCCGGCGCGGGCGCGGCCGTGAAAATTTTCAGGATGTCTTTTCGATTCTCGCGGGGATGTCCTAGGATGGTGTCGTTATAAGTCCGGCTCGGTGTAAAACCGCTCCTGCGGATGTGGAGGACCTGGTCGCCGGGGAGAATCAGGAGGTACTGCCCCGTGGCCGTCTTTGATGTCACGATCTTCTTGTCCACCTTCATGACCCTGTTCGTTATCGCCGACCCGCTAGGTAACCTCCCGGTTTTCATCGCGCTCACCGCGCGTAATACCAATAAGGAACGCAATCGCGCGGCCTGGCAGTCGGTCCTCACCTCCGCGATTGTGCTGGCGATTTTCGCGGTTTTCGGTAAATACATTCTGGATTTGCTGGGTATTACCACCGCCGCCATGCAGATTTCGGGCGGTATTTTGCTGTTGCTCGTCGCCCTCCAGCTCATGCAGGACGAATCCAATCCGCAAGAAGAAGAGGCGAAGGCTTCTTCGGTGAATATCGCCCTGGTTCCCATGGGGATTCCGCTGCTGGCCGGCCCCGGCGCGATCGTCGCCATCATGATTAAAGTGGAGGAATCCGGCGATACCTTGGGCGGCATCCTCGCGATTATCGCGGCCTTTATCCTGCTGCACATTATTGAATGGGTGGTATTGCGTTTCGCTTCGCCCATGCACCGGCTCCTCGGCGAGGGCGGCACGGTGTTCCTCACCCGCATTGCCGGGATGCTGTTGGCCGCTATTTCGGTGCAGCTTATTATTGCCGGCGCGGTTTCCGTGTGGCCGGGCGCCGCGTAGGTTCTTCTTTTCCGCGCAATTCTTAAAGTCCAGGCGGGCACCTCCGGGAAATGTGGAGGTGCCCGCCTGAGCTTGTTAATCCGCCTTAGTCCAGTTTGCGGGAGAGTTTACGACGACGCCGCTGCGTTCCTGCCTGCTCGCTAGCAGCGGGAGTTTCGGCCCGCGTGCGAGGGGTGCCGAGCTTGCGGCGGGTACGCCCGGAAGTGCTGCGCTGTTCTTTTTCTTCAGCACGACGACGCCCGCTTCCCGAGCGCTGCCCCTCCGTCTTCGTGGCCGTGGATGTGGCACGGCGCGATCCACGGGTGGAAGAAGAACGCCGTTCGCTCCCGCGTTCGCGCGAGCCGCGGCGCCCGCCCTGGCGGGCCGAGCGACGCTGGGAATTCCTGCGCCCACCCCGCGAGTGCCCGGTTTCGCCCAGGTCTTCAATCTCTTCGGCATCCAGACCGGCCAGCACCCGCTGGGATTCGGGGAGGGTGGAGCCGGCATCGGTGGGAATATCAAGATCGGTGTAGAGGTGATCTGAAGTGTGGTAAGTCTCTACCGGATCGGCCATCCCGAGGTTGAGCTGCTTGCTGATAAGCGACCAGCGGGGCATATCTTCCCAGTCCACGAAGGTGACCGCGGTGCCCTTATTCCCGGCGCGGCCGGTGCGCCCGATACGGTGGATGTAGATTTTTTCATCTTCGGGGCACTGATAGTTGATGACGTGGGTGACATCGTCCACGTCAATACCGCGGGCGGCAACATCGGTTGCAACAAGCACGTCAATCTTGCCTTTGCGGAAGGCCCGCAGGGTTTGTTCCCGGGCTCCCTGGCCCAGATCTCCGTGCAGGGATCCCACCGCGAATCCGCGGTCGCGCAAGGTATCGGCCAGGCGGGCCGCATTGCGCTTGGTGCGGCAGAAAATAATGGAGCGATCCCGGCCGCGGGCTTGGAGGATGCGCGCAACCACTTCGTCTTTATTCAGGGCGTGGACGCGGTAGGCAACCTGGCGAATATTTTTCACGGTGGCGCTGTCATCACCGGGGGTATGGGCGCGGATATGCGTCGGTTTCGTCATGTAGCGGCGCGCCATGGTGATAACGGGGCCGGGCATGGTTGCCGAGAAGAGCATGGTGTGGCGGGTAGGTGGAACGGCGGAGAGGATTTTTTCGACGTCGTCCAAAAAACCGAGGTCGAGCATCTCATCGGCCTCGTCGAGGACCACGGTGCGCACCCGGCTGAGCACGAGGGTGCCGTGTTTCATGAGGTCGATGATGCGGCCCGGGGTGCCCACCACGATTTCAACGCCCTTAGCCAGAGCTTCTTGCTGGGGTTCATAGGCGCGCCCCCCGTAAATATCGACGATACGCAAGGTGCGGTGGGCGGCGGCGTTACGCAGCTCCAAAGCAACCTGTTTGGCCAGTTCGCGGGTAGGAAGTACGACGAGTGCCTGGGGCTTACCCTGATCTGCCGGCGGGATATTTTCCCAGCCTTCTTCTCCCGGGCCTATCGAGACTTCGAGGAGCGGGATACCGAAACCGAGAGTTTTCCCGGTGCCTGTTTTTGCCTGCCCGATAATGTCGTGCCCGGTTAGGGCAACGGGAAGGGTGAGGGCCTGGATCGGGAAGGGGTGGGTAATGCCGTGCTCTTCCAGGGCACGAACGATAGGTTCGGAAACTCCGAAATCTGCGAAAGACTTGGTTTCGAGGCCCTCGCCCGTGCCGGTGATATCAGCGGCGGGGGAGGTGTCGGTGGGTTCATGAGCACGGGAGGAATCAATCACTCCGGAAGCCATATGCTGTCCTTTCTGCGTGCGCTAAGGCGCACGAGCTAGGGGTGGGTGCAGCAGTTGCGATACATGCCATATCAGCCGATTACATATTGGCGACCGAGCACACCACCCGAGGTAGCAGCCGATCGCGACAATCCCCAGCGACCGGGCAGCTACACATATCAATCACGCCTGGAGGCGGCGTACACGGCCTCAGGCTCCCGGCTATTCTACGGCACGAACCCGGCCGGGCCGCCGCGACTTCCCGTGCGCCCCGAATTTCCTAGAGACCGAAGCCAACCCGGCGGGTATCCTGTTCGCGGATTTCCACGAAAGCAATAGCATCGGCGGGAATGGTTACCTCACGATTCTTCTTCGCGGTAATACGCAAAGGCTTGCCTTCTCCACCCAGGCTGGCATCGACAAGCGCGCGCAATTCCTCAACCGAGGCATCCGTTTCCAAAATCAGATCACGGGTAGTTTCACGAAAACCAATAACGATTTCCATATGTTTCTCCTTGAATACTCTAGGGATGCGGGGCCGTAAAGCACCGCCGTGAAAGAGCTTGAATAGCTCATCTTCGCGATGCTTCCACAGTAGCGTTCGCGATGCCTCCACAGTAGCGGCCCCTTACGACAAAAAATTTTGTCGTAAGCCTCTCGTATGGTTAATCCTAACAACGCACCTGCGAAGAAAGGATCGTGGTGGACAGGATCGTCGAACAACTCGATGCCTCACAAGAGGCAGCGGTCAGCGCGGCTCTGGCACGGTCCGCGGGCGGATTAGCCCCGGGCACCCTGAGCATTATTGGTGCGCCCGGAAGCGGGAAAACCACCGTCCTCGCCCATATTGCCCGCGCGGCTCTCCAGGAAGGAAATATTGCGGTCATCACCCAGGATCGGCGGGCCGCAGCACGCCTCCAACACCTGCTCACCTTGGCGGCCGGGGTGCGGCCCGAAAATCTGGAGGTTCGCACCCTTTCTGCTTTCGCCTACGCCATTGTGCAGCGCTATGCCCAAGCACTGGGGCGGGAAAACCCCGAATTGATCTCCGGTCCTGATGAGGATCGCATCGTGCGTGAGATTCTCAGTGATGAATACTCGGGCATCCATTTCCCCGATTTTGTTACCGAGGATGTGCGTGATCTTCCCGGATTACGCCAAGAGCTGCGTAACCTTATCACTCGCGCTCGCGAACTTGGTCTCGATGCCGGCCAGCTGGAAGCCTGGTCTGAAAACGGGAGCGTGCCTGAACTCCAAGCGCAGATGTGGCGCCTGGCCGGCGCGCTTATGCGCCGGTACGATGAGGTGCGCACTTTGGGGGATGCGCTGGCAGGTTCGGCCGCTAGCCCGGATCGTCTTGATCACAGCCAGCTCGTCGGTGCGGCTACCCATATGCTCTCGGATTGGGAAGAACATCTGGCGGCAGCGGGCCGCACGGTCCCGGTGCCGCGCCCGCGCTGGGCAATGGTCCTTGTTGATGATGCCCAGAATGCCCCGCGGTCCATGCTTCCCCTCTTGCGGGTGATGCGTGACCAGGGAACCCGGATCGTTGTGGCCGGTGATCCCGATAGCGCGGTCCAGGGCTTCCGCGGCGGGGTGCATTCCCTTCCGGGCGATCTTGCTTATCCCGCTCCGCGCGGCTTGGATGCGGATCTTGTTTACCTCAGCGTTCGGCACCGCGGCGGTCCCGTTCTTATTAGCCAAGCCCAACGCATCGAGCAGGCCCTCCCGGTGGGCGGGGGTGTGCACGCCCACCGCGCTGCCGGGCCGGCGCTCTCGGATCATGGCAGCGGTCATACCAGTGATCATGGTGACGGTGCCAGGGTGGATGCAGAAGCGGCAAGTTCGCGTATATCCGATCAACTGCCCGGCGGGCCAACCGATCCGTGGAATGATGCGTTGCGCGGAGCCAGCTTCGCCCACATGGAAGAAGAAATCGCCTACGTGGCTTCCTACCTGGAAGAAGTACACCTGCGCACCGGTGCTCCCTACGCGCAGATGGCGGTATTTACCCGCGCGCGCAGTGAACACGGGCGAATCCGCGATGCACTCGTGCGGCGCGGAATCCCGGTAGCGCCCCTGGCTAGTGATGAGCCCCTGCATCGCGAACCGGCAGTCGCCGCACTCTTTGACCTCATCTGCGCTGCCTTCACCAGCGGCCCGCACGCCTTCGCCACCCCTGAGGGCGTTGATATCCCGGCATTACTCGCCTCACCCATCATCGGCATGGATCCCCTCGAAATCAAAAGGGTAGGCCGGTGGTTGCGCGCCCAAGCCCTCCTCTCCGGGCAGCGTGGCAGTGAAGCGGAACTTCTCACCGGAGCAGTCCTCGGGGGCGGTGGGCCTACCGCAGCGGAACTCGAACCCCTGCGCGCTCTACTCGCCCGGATTCGGGAAGCGGGGGAGGGCTGCGCCATGCAAGCGGAAGAAGTACTGTGGGCCGCGTGGGAGGGAGCTGGAAAATCCGAAGAATGGCAACAATTAGCCCTCGGGCACGGCCCTGATGCCGACCGGGCCAACCGGAATCTCGATGCGGTTATTTCCCTCTTCCGGGTGGCGCAACGCATGGCTGATCGTGACCCGGCTGTCACAGTGGATACTCTCCTGGAAGAAGTGAGCTCCCAAGAACTCCCCGAAGATTCCATTGCGCGGGGCGGGGCGGAAGCCGATAGCGTTTCCCTCCTCACTCCCGCGGGAGCCCAAGGGCGCGAATGGGATCATATTGTCCTCATGCACGTGGTGGATGGGGTATGGCCTAATCCGCGCCCGCGTGATGCCCTCACGGGTACCGGACTTCTGAGTGAACTTGTGACCGGAAGGTTCGCCGGTGGGGCCAGTTTGGGCTCTGGGGTCAGTTCGGCCGCCGCGGCTGGCGGAGATGCGGTCTATCGCGATTCCACGTCCGCGGTCATCGCTGATGAACTACGCCAATTACATTTCGCGGTTACGCGTTCCCGGCGCAGTCTCCTCGTGACCACCACGGACAGTATGGGGGATACCCCCTCACGCTTCTTCCCCCTGCTCGGCTTTGACATCTCAGAAAACTCAGCCGGAGCAGGTGTTAGCGCAGGCACAGGCGTGGGTGCAGGTGCAGGAACGGGAGATATTAGGAGCGGTTCTAATCTTCCACGCACCGTGCGCTCGCTCAGCGATCCGCGTTGGGGTATGGCCCTTCCCCTCGGGCGCCGGCCCCTTGTTGCCCAACCGATTCCACCCGCGCTCCTCAGCAGTGAGGAAACCGTTGGGGTACTGCGCCGGGCACTGCGTGCCGGGGGAGAATCCAGCGATTTCGCCCGGGCGGCTCTGGAGAAAATGCGTAGCGCCGGATTTAGCGCGGCCGATCCGCACACCTGGATGGATGAACTCGCCACCTCAACCGAAGCAGCGGTACCCGGCCCGGTCTACGTGAGTCCTTCAGCGGTGGAATCCCTTCTTGCCTGCCCGCTTGACGGATTCTGTTCCGCGGTGGGCCTGCGCTCGGAAGAAGGCACTGAGAGCGCCTCCATCGGAACCCTAGTTCACCGCATCGCGGAAGAATTCGCTGAGGAACCAAACCAGGAGCAGATGCACGCCCGCCTGGTAGAACTCTGGCCTGAAAAACTATCCGAAACTCCCTCCCATTACGACAAACTCCTCTTCGACCAAGCCAGTGACATGGTCGATAACCTCTATATCTACCTTGATTCCCACCGGGAGGATACCCTGCTAGGCGTGGAACACCGGATTAGCCGCGAGCTACCCGGCACCCCGCCCGTACGGGTATCCGGTTCCATTGACCGCCTCGTCAATCGCGGGGAAGGCGCCCGGGTCATTGACCTGAAAACCGGAAAATATAAGCCCACCGAGGCACAGGCGGAGGACCACGCCCAGCTCCAGGTCTACCAGTGGGCCCTCAGTGAAAAACACACGGCTGCCGGTGCGGAACTCGTGTACGTCCACCCGCACAATTTCCTGAAGAAACAGCACAGCCCCTCCGTTCTCACCCAAGAACCTCTTGATGAGGGGAGCGCAGCTCGCGCGGAAGATCGCGTGCGCAGCGCCGCCCAGATCGCGGTGAGCGGCTTCGTACCGGTCTCGCCCAGTTTGGAAGAAGCCAATGACCGGGTTCAATCCATTAGTCCCCTCACGCAAGAAGGACGGATTTTCTCATGACACCCACACCCCACGAATACGTTAAATCGCAGGCTCCAGCGGAACCCGATGCCGCTCTAGACCGCATCCTCGCCGGCCAAGAACACCCACCCACCGCGGAACAACGCCGGGTCATCACCTCCACCGCCCCGGCCATCCTCGTGGTTGCCGGAGCCGGATCGGGCAAAACAAAAACCATGGTGGACCGGATCGCCTACCACCTTGCCTGCGGTAACGTGAGCCCGGATGAAGTCCTCGGACTCACCTTCACCCGGAAAGCCGCCGGGGAACTAGCTGAACGAGTTAACACCAGCCTGGAAAAACTCGGCCTCCTCGCCCCGGAAGGAAGCAACGCGGGAAGCACCATGCGCAGGCCCGTGATATCCACCTACAACTCTTTCGCGAACGACATCGCCGGAGCTTACGGCATGCTGGTCGGAGCCGATCCCACCGCACGCCTCATCACGGATGCCGAACGCGTCCAGCTCATGGATCAGGTCGTCAGCGCCCTGCCCAGCAGCGCTAGCACCGCGGTCCTTGCCGAACGCGCCCGCTCCAGCCTCATCAACGACGCCCTCACCTTCGCCCAAGGAATCCTCACCAACGGCGTGGAGCTAGCAGAAGCCCGGGCTTTCCTCACCGCCCAAGATCACGCCTTGGAAGCATTGTGTGCCGACTCGACACGCATCATGAGCGCACGCTGCTGGTACCCGGATGCCTCCAAGAAATTCACCAATTTGAAAGGGGGAGCGGCAGTACCCAAACAACAACAGGTCGTACTTAGGCTAGTGGAGTCCTACATGCAGCTCAAAAAAGAACTCAACGTCACCGAATTCGCCGACCAGGTCGCCATCGCCGGGCGCATCATGACCCGCTATCCCCAAATTGCCAAGGAAATCTCCTCCCGGTATCGCCTCATCCTGCTCGACGAATACCAAGACACTGACGAAAACCAGGCACAATTCCTCCTCAGCGCCCTCACCGCGAAAGTAGACGGCTTCCTATCCATCACCGCGGTAGGCGACCCGAACCAGGCCATTTACGGGTGGCGAGGCGCCAGCGCCGCCGCCCTCACGAACTTCGCACGCCACACCACCCGCATTTTCGGGCACGTAGAGAAACTCCAGCTCTCCACCGCTTTCCGTAATGATCGGGCCGTGCTCGCGGCAGGCAACGCCGTCGCCACTCCCTTGGAACGCGACACGTTCCTACGCGAAGATCGCGACCACCCGAATTTCCCACCCGAACTCAGGCCCGCTCCAACAAGCGCGGGAACGGCGGGGAGCGCGGGGGATAGTGCCGATATCGCGCCACTACGGCTGCGGGAACGGCCCGGAGCGGGAGCCGGGCGCGTCAGCGAAATCCGTACCCTCCTGCGCGAAGACTCCTACCGCAGTATCGCCCGGCATATCCTCGCGGTACGCGAGCGGGTGGCCGCGGAAAACGAAGAGCGGCGCGCTCGCGGTGAAGCACCGCGCGGGGCAGAGATCGCCGTCCTGTGCCGCAAACGCTCCTATATCGATATGATGGCCGCCGCTCTGCGCGAACTCAACGGCCAGCTCGCCAGGGAATCTGCCGCTCACCCTGGCGGCGCCACGCCTCAGCCCCTCGCCTTTGAGATCGTGGGCGGGGAATCGTTGGTGGCACGCCCGGAAATCATTACCCTGCGGGCCGCCCTCGGCCTGGCCGCCAACCCGGCCCGCGGCGACCTCCTCGCGCGCTTACTCGCCCACTGGAATATCGGGGTGGCGGATATCCGCGCGCTCTCACGCTGGGCGCGTCGCTACGCGGCCGCGGCGGTCACCAAAGTCGATAGCGACGTGCGTGCCAGTCTTATTAACGACGACGCCGCACCCGGCCACGAGGGCGCGGCTGGCGCAGAAGGTACACCTGCCACCGCGCAACCCCTTCTCAACAGCCGTGACGAAGCTAATTTGGGCGAGGCACTCCACGCGCTTATGCTCCTGGCAAGCACCTCGAGCACCCCGGGCATCCCGGGTGAGCACGCGGATGGGGATGGACAACTCGATGCGCATGCGAAGGGTAACTCGGGTGAACACGGGGGCGAGTGCCCAGGTGAGCACGCGGATGCGGCGGAGCTGGCGGAAACGGGCGAAGCTGAGCTCAGGCAAGCAGCCCGATCCGCACGCGGCGAATTCTCCAGCATTGGCTGGGAACGCCTGCGGCGCTTGAATGCCACCCTCGCGTCCTTGCGTTCCGGTTTGCATAATGCTTTGGGCGATCAGATTGATCGGGCCGTCCACCTGCTCGGCCTCGATACCGCGGCTGCTACCCGCAGTGAAGGCGGGCAGCGGGTACGTACCTCTATCGACCAATTCATCTCCCTGGCTCGCACCTATGCGCACGGTGATAGCCAGCGGGGCATGCGCGAATTCGTGGAATGGCTCGATGTGGTGGAGGCAGAAGAACACGGCGGGGAAGAAGAATCCGGGGCAGATATTCCGCGGGTGGAGAGCGCGGTCGATGTTACCCCCGGGGTTATCCAATTGATGACCGTTCATGCTGCCAAAGGTTTGGAATGGCGTGACCTCGTCGTCGTACCTGAACTCGTGAAAGGCCAGTTCTCCGAAGTGACCGAAGGCGTGAAAGCTTGGCCGCGCAATACCGGTATTTTCCCGTACCCCCTGCGTACCGACTACCCGTACCTGCCCCAATTCACACTGGCCGGCGCGCGCAATCTCGATAAAGTCACCGTCGCGAATACCTACGCGCGGTTCCTTGACGAATTGGCGTACCACGAAAGTGAAGAAATGCGGCGCCTTGCTTACGTGGCCTTTACCCGGTCCACCCGGGAGCTCCTGCTGGCCGGATACTGTTTCCAAGACGACAAGGATGTGTCCGGCAGGGTACAGAAAGCAGAAAAGAAAGCGAAGAAAAACGCTGCCGAAACCCCGGCAGATGGGGGCGATAACGCGCTGTGCGTTGAAACGCGGCCTCCCTCGTGCTTCCTGAGCGCGGTGCGGGAAGCTGCCGCCCGCGGGGAGCTCGCGCTGGTTGCTTCACCTGCCACGGTTTCCTCCGTGAAACTGCCGGAAGGATTCCCGGATATAGCACCGGACAGCTTGAGCGTGGACGAGCTCGTCGATATTTTCGGCGAAGAAGTTGTGTACCCGCCGGCCCTCGAACCGGTACCGCATTATTTCGAGGCGCCCGACCTGCTTGCCTGGCCGCGTGACCTGGCTCGCAGCCTCCCTATCGAGGCGGAAACTCTCGATGCTGACCAGCGCGCCGAACTCACCCAGGTGATTGGCCGGCTCATCGCACGCAAACAGCAAGCCGAAACATCCGAGTACACCGAGGCCGGCGGGCACTACACCGCCACCGAGCTTGTCTATCGGGCTGAACACCGCGAAGAATACCTGCTCAATAAACGCCGCCCGGTTCCCCGCCAACCCTCGCGAGCTGCGCGTTTGGGAACGATTCTGCACGAAAAAATCGCTGATAGTTACGCGAGCGCCGCCGTGCTCAATATTGATAGCGAGGATCCCCTCGAGCATGATCCCGTTCTCAGCGCGGAAGAAATTGCGCGTATGTATGAGAATTACGAAGCATCCGAATGGGCCAGCTATCCGCCGCTCGCCATCGAGCAGCAACTCGGCGTGGTCATCGGGGGGCATGTTGTCCACTGCGCACTCGACGCTGTTTTCGACACCTCACAGGTACCCGGGCGTGCCCCGGTCACTATCGTGGACTGGAAATCCGGGCGGCGCCCCTACGGGGAAACGAAAGCTGCCCGCGAACTCCAGCTCGCCCTCTACCGGCTTGCCTGGTCCAGGGCCCACGGCATCCCCCTCGCGGAAATTGACGCGTCCTTCGTCTACCTGCGGGGAAATAGGGCTGAAGAACTACGGGCTGGGAAGCTCAGCGAGGAGGAAATTCTGCTTCGTGCGGGTCTGCCCAATCAGGAGCAGTAACCGCGGTTTCCCCGGTTAGTTCATCCGCACCGCTCGCTTCGGCATCGGAAGCACTTTCTGTGAAAACCGGCTCCGATGCCGGGGGAGCGGGGAGCAAATCCGGGGCCTCACGTACATCCTCGGCCAGCGCGCCGAGCATCTGGACGGCGTCGTTCCTAATCTCCATGCTGCCCGTACGAATCCCGTACATGAGCCAGCGAATAATCGCGAACTCCGACGTGAAAATAATACGGGTGTAATCCGCTTCCCTCAGCTCAACCGAGCGCGCATTTTCATAAGAAGTAATAAAACTCGGCCACTGTTCATCATCAAGAACAAGCATCGCCGCTAAATCCCGGGCCGGGTCGCCCACGTGTGCCTCACCGAAACCGAGCACGCTCGCAACCGAGCCATTCGACCACAAGAAATTATCGGACGCCACATCACCGTGGACAACCGTTTCTTCAAAATCCCACACCTCGTCACTATCCAGCACATCCATCCAGCGCTGGCGCAAAATCGTGGGAAGGGACGTTTCTTGATCGGCTGCCTCCAGCTCGGCCCGCACCCGCGCGCGCCACTGCCCAGCCGTATAGACAGGCAACCCGGAACGAGCCACCACATCCCGATCAATGCTGTGAATCGCGGCAAGCGTGCGGCCCATCTCCCGCACTTCTTCCTCACCGAGAGCTTCGAAAACCAGCGCCCGCCCAAAAGGCTCCGGGTAGACGACCGCGCGACCCCCGGTATCAGCATCAACAAAACCGGCCGGCCGCATAATATCGAAAGGTAGGCGACCGGCCCGCAATTCCTCCAAAAGCTGGGGAGCCAGAGCCGCTTCGGCTTCTAACGACGTCGCCGCCGTGCCATTCTGAGGAACTTTGACCATCCAGTGGCGCCCCTGAGAATCAAGGACGCACCCGGAAACAAAATCTTCCGTCTCAACAAACGGTTGGCGCGTGGAGACAATCTCGACGCCGAGAGCCCCGACGGCAAGCGCAGCAAGATAGAGCGGAGAAGTAGTCACCCCCTCAATTTATCCGAAAACTCAGCCACGTGCTTGCCTACACCCCGGATATAGGCCGGCTGCCGCGGCCCGATAGGTCTGGCGCTACGCACGGATAGGTCTGCCTGCAATGCCCGGATATAGGCCGGCCGTTGATCTATCCACATGATCGCGAAACGCATCCCCTATCCACAGCCAGCCGGCTAGGCGCTGCTGCCGGAGGAGGAAAACCCTACAGTGAGAGCACCTCACCACGATCACTACCCGAATATCCAAAGGAGGCGCCATGCACGAAACGGCATATCCGGGGCCCGCGGGCCTCGCGCCGGCTCGCCCAGCGCACGCGGCCAGTCGTGCCTATCGCCCTGCCTCCGCCACCCGGCAGGCCATAGAAGAACGGGTGCGGGAAACGATTCGGCACCGCGGAATTGATCCGCGCCGTGACGCCGCCTTCCTGGAAACCATCGTGGGAGAAACCCTCACCACTTTTAATGACGAATCAGTGCGCGGGGAGCACGCGGCCCTGGCGAATACGGAGAGCGTACGCTCCCACCTCATCTCCCAGCTGAGCGGGTACGGACCGCTACAAGAATTCTTTGACGACCCGCAAGTAGAAGAAATATGGATCAACGCTCCCGATAAGATCTTTGTGGCCCGCTCGGGTGTTTCCACTCGTATTAATCTCACGATGGCAGAACGTGAGATCCACACCTTGGTCGAGCGGATGCTCTATGTCTCCGGGCGGCGCCTGGACCTCTCCACCCCGTTTGTTGATGCCCAGCTTCCTACCGGGGAACGCCTCCACGTGGCCATTCCCGATATCACCGCGCGACACTGGGCGATCAATATCAGAAAATACACGGTGCGGGCCCGCAAGCTCAGCGATCTGGTGAATGTGCAGATGCTGGAAGAAGCGCAGGCAGACTACCTGAGCGCAGCCATGAGCGCCGGGCGCAATATTTTAGTATCGGGATCAACCGGGGCCGGCAAAACCACCCTCCTGCGTGCGCTCCTCGGCGGGATAGCGCCAACTGAGCGTCTTATCAGTGCCGAAGAAGTTTTTGAGCTGGGTATCGACCTTCCCGATGTTGTTGCGATGCAAACACGCCCGCCGTCCCTGGAAGGCCGCGGCGCGGTGACGCTCCGCGACCTCGTGCGCGAAAGCTTGCGCATGCGCCCGGACCGGATCGTTATCGGAGAAGTACGTGGTGCGGAAGCCTTCGATCTTCTTGTGGCCCTCAATGCGGGCATTCCCGGGGCCTGCACTATTCACGCCAATAGCGCGCGGGAAGCCCTCACGAAATTGGAGATTCTCCCGCTCCTCGCCGGTGAAAATATCACCCCGAACTTCGTGACGCCCACCGTTGCCGCCACTATTAACCTCGTCATCCACGTAAGCCGGGCGGCCAGCGGGCAGCGTAAAGTCGCTCAAATCCTGGAGGTCATGGGCCTTGGGCCAGATGGAAGCATTCTTACTCGGACGGTGAGCTGATCATGGGACTGATCGTTGGAGCTTTACTCACCACCGGAATCCTTACGGTTATCCGCGTTCTGTGCGGTTCGGCGGTGGTGTGCGGTTCGGATCGCCCGCGCTACGCTGGCGATTCGCGCTGGCCGGCACTGCCGGGGCGCCTCGGATCGGCTCGTGTCGCGATTTCCTGGCGCCAGCTCGGGATAAGCATAGGCTCTGGCCTCGGCCTGGCCTTAGCTGCCGTGCTCGGCACCGGGCATCCTTTCCTCGCTGCCGCCGGGGGAGTAGTAGGGCTCTGGCTGCCGTTCTGGCATGCCCGTCACGCAGGACGGAAAGCGCGGGATACGCAGCGCCTGGCCTGGCCCGACCGCATCGATAAGCTGCTTTCCTCCCTCCGGGCCGGGCGCACTATCCCCGAAGCTCTTCTCTATCTCGCCACCCGGCCAGACGCCCCGCCCGCGCTGCGCTCCTTCGCCACCCACCTGGAAACAACCGGAAGCTTTGACGCCTCCCTGACCCGCCTCAAAGATTCCTTCCACGATCCGGTATCAGACCGGGTCCTCGAAATTCTCCGGCTCGCGGTGCGCCACGGCGGCCACGATCTCCCCCGCGTCCTGGAATCCCTCGCGGTATCCCTGCGAGCAGAAAACCGGGCCCGGGGCGAACTCCTCGCCCGGCAATCCTGGACCGTTAACGCGGCACGGGTGGCCGCACTTGCCCCGTGGCTCGTCCTCCTCCTGCTCTCCACTAGGCCGGGCACGATGGACGCCTTCACCTCGCCAACCGGCACCCTCATCCTGCTGGGTGGCCTGGGCGCCACACTGCTCGCCTACGGGCTCATGCTCCACCTGGGCCGACTCCCCGAAGAACAACGAGTCCTGGCCGGTTCACCGGGAGCATCACCGGGAGCCTCGCAGGTTGCCTCACCTACTGCTGCGCCGGCGGCCTCACAGGCTGGCCCGTCCTCGCCTCCCCGTCCCAGTCGCGCCCGGCGCGCCGCCGTGTAGAAAGGTGGCGCTCCTATGCTTCTTTCCCTTCCCGCACTTGTTCCCGCACCCCTCCCCGCACTGACCGGGAGCATCACCGCGGCCGGCCTGGTACTTCTCGGCTGGTGGTGGCTCTGGCCAGGCCCCGCACTGGTCTCGCGCATCGCGCCCTATCTGGGCGGTGCCCGCCCGCGCCTGCCCCATCGCATCATCCGGATGGTGCTGCGCGGCGCGGAAAAATTCGGTTCCACTCACGCATCGGTTACGGGCCGTCTCCACCGTTTAGGGGAGGGCGACGTCGCAGACTTCCGCTTTGCCCAATTACGCGCGGGAGTACTCGCCGGAGCAGTCGGCATCGCGCTCGGGCTAGCCTGCCTTGCCCGCGGATTGCCCGCGGCGCTTGCGGCTGCCTGCCCCGTGCTCTTCCTCATTGGCGCCATCCTCGCCGTGGACTCTCAGCTCACCGCGCGCCTGCGCCGCCGCGACAGTGCTATCACCGCCGAACTTCCCGATATTGCCCACCTCCTGAGCATCGCGGTGGGGGCGGGCACCAGCATCGTGGGAGCTATCGAATACGTTGCGAGCTTCGCCGGCGGAGCCCTGGGAAAAGAACTGCGGCGAACCCTCGGGGATGTCTATGCCGGAGACCCACTCACCACGGCCCTGCGCCACCTCAACGAACGGGTACACAACCCGGCCTTGCAAAGCTTATGCGAAGCCTTACTTGCCGCCCTCGCCCACGGCTCCCCACTCGCAGACACCTTGCGGGTACAAGCCGAAGAAGCACGAGATTATGCCCGCCGCCAACTCCTCGAACGCGGAGGCCGCCGCGAAATCCTCATGATGATCCCCGTTGTTTTCCTCATCTTGCCCTTCATCGTGGTCATCGCCCTCTACCCGGGCCTGGCCCGACTCACCTTCCTTCCCCTCACCTCCCCATAAACCACCGCCACAACCAACCTATCTAGCGAAAGGAACTACTTATGTCAGTGAGTACGCACGGCGCGCTTATCCACTCTGATCTACGAGACTCAACGTGGACCGATTCGGATTCCGGCGAACGCGGAGACGTGCCTGGCTGGGTACTTGTCACCCTCATGACCGTTGGCCTGGTGCTCGCCATCTGGGCAGTAGCCGGCCCGGCTCTCACGAATCTCTTCTCCACCGCCATCGAACGCATCTCGAGTTTTTCATGACACTGATACCTGAACCCGCAGCGCTGTTTTCTGGCAAGTCGCTCTACGCCGAGCATGTGTCCAGCGCGCCAGTTCCTCGCGCGCGAGATTCCGAACGCGGTAGTGCAGTGGTCGATTTTTGCCTGCTCGCCGGGGTGGTGGTCCTCGCTGCCCTGGCACTCGCGGTTCTCGGAGCCCGCGTCTTTGCTATCGAACAGATACGTGATTGCGCGGCGCGGGCCGCTCGCGCGGGAGCGGTGCGCCAGCTCAGCCTGCCCGAGATAGCCGCGCAGGCCACCGCGGAGATCACCGCGCGGCTCCCCGCCTGCCAGTGCACAGCCAGCGCGAGCGTGATCCGCATCGGGGAAGAGGACTTCCTACGAGTCGAGATCACCGGAACATATTCGTCCCTCCTGGGAACACACCCAGTCAAACTGCGAGCCCACGCACACGTCGTCACCGCTCGCGGGGCGCACACCCACCCGCCACCCGCGAAAGGAGCACGGTTATGAAAAACCAGGTGAACCACCGAGGCATCCACGAAAAGGGAAACGGCACTCTGGAAGCCCTCGCTATCCTCGTCATGCTTGTTCTCCCGCTCCTCATGTTTACCGTGGAAAGCACCGGGATTACCCGCGCCCGGGCGGTCGCCGCGCAGGCAGCTCAGGAAGCAGCCCGCAGTTTCGCAACCGCGGACAACACGGCCAGCGGAACAGCGCGAGCTCGGGCAGTTGTCCATGCCGCGGTAAGCGATGCCGCCCTAAGCGGCGCGCCCCCGCGGATCTCCTGCTCCGCCCACCCGTGCCTAAGCCCGGGAGCACGTGTCACGGTCACGGTCGAGGTCTCGGTTCCACTCGCTTATTTTGGGCGCACCGTTCTTATCGAGCAGAGCGCCTCAACTACCGTGGATCGTTTCCGAGAGGCGCGGCCGTGAACAACCGTCGATCGTTTCCGAGAGGCGCGGCCGTGAACAAGTGTGGATCGTTTTCGACAGGCACGGCCGTGAACACCCCGGCGAAATCTCCGGCACTGCGGGCACGAGCAGCAACCCGGGAGCGTGGCAATATCCTCATCCTCGGCCTGGGAACCTGGGCGCTCAGCGCCGTGCTGTGCTTAGGCTTCATCTACCTCGCCACCGTCCTCACCGCCCGGCACGCACTCCAGGGGCAGGCCGATTCCGCCGCGCTCGCGATCAGCCAAGAGATCACCCGCGAATGCTATTTCAGCGGCGCACCCCTGAGCAATTGCCATCCCAGCCCGGCCACCGTGCGCCAGCTCGCCACCGCAACATGTCCCGCGGAGCGCGTGCTGCCAGATACCGGCGCGGATAGCGCCGGCGTCGTCGTCGCCCTGGAAAAAACGGTGCGGCTTCCGATACTGGACCTTCCCGTGCCGATACGTGCGCAGGCCCGGGCGCGCCTTGACCTGAGGTAGCCTTATGCCGTGAGTGATTTTTCCGAACGTCTTGACCATCTGCGCAGTGTTTTTCACCAAATCGAAGCGGTGACCGATGTGGAGGGCCTCACCGCGCGTATCGCCGCGCTGACGGAAGAATCCTCCGCACCTGGGCTCTGGGACGATACCGCCCGCGCTCAAGAAGTCACCTCGAAGCTGTCCCACGCCCAAAGCGAACTGGAGAAACTCGAGAAAATGCGCACTCGTATTGACGATGCTGGTGCGCTCCTTGAGATCGCGCAGGAAGAAGAACTTTCGGATCCGGCTTCGGCTCGGGAACTCTACGAAGCGCTCGGCGAAGAGATGACGAGCACCGAAAAAGCGCTGGAAGAACTCCAGATCCGCACGCTGCTCTCCGGCAAATACGATGAGCGCGATGCGGTGGTGACCATTCGTTCCGGGGCCGGGGGAGTGGACGCGGCCGATTTCGCGCAGATGCTTCAGCGCATGTACCTGCGCTGGGCTGAACGCAGCGGCTACGCCACCAAGGTGCTCGATACCTCCTACGCGGAAGAAGCCGGGCTGAAATCAACCACCTTTGAGGTGAGCGCTCCTTACGCTTATGGCACGCTCTCGGTGGAAGCCGGGACCCACCGGCTGGTGCGCATCTCGCCTTTCGATAACCAGGGGCGGCGCCAGACCTCCTTCGCCGCCGTCGAAGTTATTCCGCTAATCGAACAAACCGACCATATCGATATCCCCGATACCGATATTCGTATCGATGTGTTCCGTTCCTCCGGGCCGGGCGGGCAGTCCGTGAATACCACCGATTCGGCGGTACGCATCACCCACCTTCCCACCGGCATCGTGGTCTCCATGCAGGATGAGAAATCGCAGATCCAAAACCGCGCCGCCGCGATGCGGGTCCTGCAATCGCGCCTGCTCCTCCTCAAACAGGAAGAAGAAGCGCGCGAAAAGAAAGAATTGCGCGGAGATATTAAAGCCTCGTGGGGCGACCAGATGCGTTCCTATGTGCTTCAGCCCTACCAGATGGTCAAGGATCTGCGCACCGGGTACGAATCGGGGAATACCGACGCGATTTTTGACGGCGATATTGACGGCTTCATCGATGCCGGTATTCGCTGGCGCGCCACAGGCGAAAAGGCGGGCGAAAAGAGCAGCGACAAAACCGCCGACAAGACCGGCAGCAAGACCAGTGACAAGGCGGGCGACAAAACCGGTGACTAAGTGGGGAAAGCGGGGGAGGAAACGCATGAATTTCCCCGGGTACGCGGCGCGTCCCGCGCGATTTTACGGCCTGTTCCGTAGGGTAAAGCACGATAGTAGTAATCTAAGGGCAAGTTTATGATCACATTTACCAAGGTGACGAAGCTCTACCAGAAGGGCGCGAAACCCGCGCTGGACTCGGTGAGCGCGGATATTGACCGCGGCGAATTCGTTTTCCTCGTGGGCCCCTCCGGTTCGGGAAAATCAACGATGCTTTCGCTCATCAACGTTGCCGAACGGCCAACATCCGGAAAAATCGAGGTGCTCGGCAAGGATCTCGCCACTGTTTCCCAGCGGCGCGTTCCCTTCCTGCGGCGCCGCATCGGCACGGTGTTCCAAGATTTCCGGCTCCTTCCCGATAAGAACGTGCACGATAACGTGGCGCTCGCGCTCCAGGTCATCGGCGCGCCCCGCCATCGCATCCGCACCGAAGTGCCGGAAGTGCTGGAAATGGTGGGCCTGGACGGCAAGGAACGCCGCCGCATGAACGAGCTTTCGGGTGGGGAACAGCAGCGCGTGGCCATCGCCCGCGCTATGGTCAATCGCCCCGAAATCCTCCTTGCCGACGAACCGACCGGCAACCTGGACCAAAATACCGGGCTGTCGATTATGCGCCTCCTGGATCGCATCAACCGCTCGGGAACCACGGTGGTGATGGCCACCCATGATGCCACCGTCGTCAACCAGATGCGTAAACGCGTCATTGAGCTGGCCAACGGCGTGATCGTCCGCGATCAGGATCGCGGCCAGTACGGAGGAGGGCAACACTAATGCGCAGTCGTTTCGTCCTGTCCCAAACATTCAAGGGACTTATCAATAACAAGGCGATGGCCGCCTCGGTTTCCCTCGTCACTTTCGTTTCCCTACTTTTCGTGGGCGCGGCCGCGCTGCTCCAAACCCAGATCAGCCACCTGCGTGCCGATTGGTACAGCCAGGTTGAGGTCTCGGTGTTCATGTGCGCGGCGAATGACGCCACCGAACCCTGCGCCGGTAACGAAGCCACCGACGAACAAATCAAGGCCATCGATACCGCCCTGACCACCGAACCGCTCGCCTCCCAGGTGGAGCGCTACGAATTCGAAACCAAAGAAGAAGCCTTCGCGAACTACCGCGAACAAATGGGCGATTCGGTGTGGCGTGACACGGTGACCGCCGACCAGATGCAGGTTTCCTTCCGCGTCAAATTGCACGACCCGGAAAAGTACCAGGTCCTCGTGGAAGACCTCGGCAACCGCCCCGGGGTGCAGAGCGTGTACGACCAGCGCGAACAAATCGAGCCGGTTTTCGCCACCCTCAACCGCTTCACCGCGATTGCCGGCGGGCTGGCCGCGGTCATGATCCTCACGGCGCTTCTCCTCATCCCCACCACGATCCGCCTCTCGGCAATGTCACGGCGTAACGAAACGGGGATTATGCGCTACGTGGGCGCCTCGAATTTCTTCATCGAGTTGCCCTTCATCCTCGAAGGAATTATCGCCTCGCTCGTCGGCGCGATTTTCGCGGTCGGCGGGCTGTGGCTGGCAGCGAAATTCCTGCTCGAGGACTGGATTTCCCAATCGCTGCCGTGGATTCGCGTGATCGGCGTGAGCGAAGCCCTCCAGGTAGCGCCCTGGCTGCTTATCGGCTCGGTCGTGGTGTCCGGCCTGGCCTCCTGGATCGCTTTGCGCAGGTACGCACGCGTGTAGCGAAAGTGGGGCGACGGCGCTGCGGCGTCGTCGCCAATCCTGACGGTACGGCCGCTGGAAAAGATGGACATAGGAAAGGTGAACCGGTGAGAATCGGGAGCAGACGATGGTTGGGGGCGCTGGCTGCGGGGGCGCTGGGCGTTGCCGGGTTAGCGACGCCGGCGCGTGCCGATGACCGCGACGACCTCGTCCGCCAGCAAGAACAGCAGGAAGCCGAAATTGAGAATCTGCGTTCCTCGCTCGAGGGCGTGGACGTGGATTTGCAGAACGTCTACCTCAAGTTGCAGGAAACGCAGGCGCAGGTCCCCGGGGCGCAGGCCGCGTTATTGCAGGCGCAGAACGACGCCGCAGCAGCCCAGCGCGAACAAGAAAAGATTGGCGCGCGCCTGGATGCGGCTGAGGGGGAGCTCGATTCCATCACCACCTCGATTGCCCAGGGGGAGAAGAAACTGAGCGAAACGCGCGATAACCTCGGCGAGATTGCGCGTTCCGAATATCGTGGCGATAACCGGATTTCCACCGTGGAGCTTCTGATCGGCGCGAAATCGAGCGCGGATTTCTTCAACGCGCTCTCCGCGAACCAGGCGATTACCCGGGTACAATCCCAAACTCTCACCGACGTCACCCAAACAACGGCCGCGAACCGGACCCGCGCTCAGCGGCAAAAGGCCGTGCAGGGGGAGATCTCCCAGCTCAAGAGCCAGGCCGATGCCGCGGTGGCGGAAAAGAAATCGAAGGAAGCGCAGGCCGCGGCCCGCACCAAGGAGCTCGCGGACCTGGAAGCTTCCGTCACCCAGCAATCCCAGGCTTTGGAGGCCCGGCGTGGGGAATTCCAGAACTCGCTGTCGGCCATGAACGCGGCCCGCGATGATACCGCCGCGCAGATCGCCCGCATTGACGAAGAAAACCGGCGGCGCGCCGCGGAAGCGGCAGCTCAGGGCGGTGGGGGAGGTGCCCCGGCGGCGCCCCCGGCAGCTTCGGGTGCGCTCATTCCGCCCGTGCCGGCCCCGCTGTACGTGACTTCGCCCTTCGGGATGCGGGTCTATCCCTTCGACGGCGGCTGGTGGATGCACGAGGGCGTGGACTTGCGTTCTGCCTGCGGTAATCCGCAATACGCGGCGGCCGCCGGGGTGGTCGCGGCGGTGCGCCCGGCCTCCGGCAACGGCACGCACGGCAACCAGGTCATCCTCAACCTCGGCTATATCAACGGCTCGTCCTACGTGGTGGTGTACAACCACCTCTCCGGTTTCAATGTATCCGTGGGGCAGAGCGTGGGCCAGGGCGATGTGATCGGCTGGACCGGCATGACGGGCATGGTCACCGGTTGCCACGTACACTTTGAGGTGTGGCAGGACGGCGTGGTCATCGACCCGATGTCCCTGCCCGGATTCTACGAATAGCGCGGCGTACCCGTTCGCGTCGCCGTGGCCGAATGCCCCGGCGCCAGGAGCGGCCTGACGCGAAGTTGACGAAGAGGATGTCATGACACAAGCACACGGCTCAACCGATCCCGCTCCCACCACCGACGCAGCCTCAACCGTACGTGACACCGCGCCGGGCGTTTCTAGTACGACGACGCCGCGACGGCCGGGCAGCTTGCCTAGTGCGGAGAAGCCGGCCGGGGGAGCTGCTCAGCCCGGGGCGGACGGGGCGGCCGGGGCGGTTGCCCAGCCCGGTGCCGCTACCCAGCCCGGGGAAACCGAGAAGGTAGTTTCGGCTGGCGCGGGCGCAGGTGCTTCGACCTCGGTGGAAGCATCCGCGCCGGCGAAGAAGAAGCAGAAAACTGATGTGAGCGAGTATTCGCGCCGGCAATTGGAGAAGCGCTACGCGCGCGGGCAGCGCAAGGCAACCGCCTACGAGGTGCTCACCGGAGTGCTGGGGTTGGTGCTTGCCTGGTTTGTGTGGGATCGGGCTGCTATTACCGATTCTTCTTACGCGGTCGGCACGCTGCTTTTCGCGGTCGGTTTCGCGGCGCTCATTGTACTGGCGATGGTACGCCGCATGATTAATACGATTGCTACGCGGCGGGGAATCGCGGTAGCCGGGGTAGCTACCGGCGTGACTACTTTTGTTATTGGATTGATTATCACCTTGACGGTGAATACCGATGCGGCAGCTGCGCCGTCGTTCTTCACCGATCATTTGCTGGACGTGAGCGCGCCGGCGGTGGTGCTGCTGGCCGGAACCCTGATTTTTGTGTGGTTCCTCATCACGGATCAGCGCGAACTCAAGGATTAGAACGGAGAAGCCCGCGTGGCGAAGAAAAAAGAAGGAAAGCTGAGCGCGGCGCAGCAGGCGAAAGCCGCGGCCGATGCGCATCAGGTGATCGCGCGCAATAAGAAGGCGCGCCATGATTATTTCATTGAGGACACCTTTGAGGCGGGGATGTCGCTGTCTGGAACCGAGGTGAAGGCGCTGCGCATGGGCCGGGCCTCGCTGGTGGACGGCTGGATTGAGGTGGATCGCGGGCAGGTGTACGCGCACGGGATCAATATACCGATTTACGCCATGGGAACGTGGACGAATCACGCGCCCACCCGCAAGCGGCGCCTGCTGCTGCACAAATCGGAGATCGAGAAGCTGGCGCGGGCGGTCGAGGCGAAGGGCTATACGATCGTGCCCCTCGAGCTGTATTTCGTGCGCGGGCTGGCCAAGCTGGAGATCGCGGTGGCCAAGGGCAAGCAGGAATGGGATAAGCGCGAAACAATCCGCCGGCGCGAGGCGGATCGGGAGGCGCAGCGGGCGATGTCTGCGGCACGCCGCCGCGAAGGGCTGGTGCGGTAGCCGGGCTCACGAATATGGGAATAGCGCGCGCGGCTGTTGCGTTGTAGACTAGTGAATCCACCGCGTTACCGGCGTTGAATGCCGGGCGGGTGGAACTGTTTGATAACAGCATACGGGGATGATCGGTTTCGACGGCGGTAGTTAGTCGGAGGGAAGCGGGCCGAGGATGTAGAGTCACCTCGATAACGCTCTCTGCAACCTATAGGTGCCAAGAACAAGAGCACCGATTTCGCCCTCGCTGCCTAAGCTAAGCGACCTGCGAAATCTGCTGAACTAGGTGTGCTTTCCGCCTAGACCTCAGCATCGTTGAGAAAGCCACTGGTGAGTACGTTTGCTACGGGCGTGCTCGCGACACCAACATAGATAGGTTCGTCAGGGCCTGGTTCGTGTGGAACCCTGGAGCCGAAAACAACTATCAACGAACTGCGCCCGGAGAATACTCCTTTGGCTATCGTCGGACCCGGGTTCGATTCCCGGCATCTCCACCTATGATGAGCACCCGCTCCGGTTTTCCGGCGCGGGTGCTTACTTTTCCCCGGAAATTCTTATAGAATCAAATTATGGGGAGGATGATTCAGTATGAGTGCTAGTGAAGCTATGATCGGCCAGCGCATCGCTGCCGCGCGTACGTGCGTGGGAATGTCGCAGCGCGATTTAGCTGCAAGTTCGGGTCTGTCTCAATCCACAATCCACCGGATAGAGGCGGGGGAACGCCCTGCAACTCTTATTGAGCTTTCCCTCATTGCTGATGCCTGCGGAGTTCTGGTCGATCATCTACGGGGTACGGAGTCCATTCAGAGTGAGGTCTGTTATGCCGGCCGTACGGACACCGCGGGCGCTGAGGGTCTCTATGATTACCTTGTCTACGCTCTTGGCCTTGCACGGCGTCTTGACGATATTGGAATTCCGGAGGCGGCATGAGCAACGAAGAAATCACCCGGAAAGCCGCTGCGCAATTCCGCCAGGAACACGATTTAGGATCCGCACCGATTCTCAGCGTCACCCAGTTACTTGAACGCGTTATGAACGTTGGTGTCGCGTTTGTTGCTGGTGCCGCGCCGGGGCACGGGATGGTGGTGGACTGGGAAAATAAGCGGCTTGTTGCGGTGGGTTGTACGGATCAGCCCATGCAGCTACGTTCTACGCTTGCTCATGAACTTGGCCATCTGTGGCTAGGGCATCTTGACCGCCACATGAGCACTTCACAGGAGTGGAGGAAAGATACTCCGCGGGAGGATCAGGCAGATGCTTTCGCTCGGCATTTCCTTATGCCAGCAGAAGCTGTAGCTGATGTCACGCAGGGAAAGGAACCCACTCTAGCTGTGTTATCGGATCTTGTTCACAGCTACCTGGTTTCGCCGGCGGACGCTGCCGGTCAGCTTCGTGAGAGTGGTGTTATCGACCAGAGTACATGTGAAGAATGGAGCGATATTCCCGCACCTTCACTTGCCGCGCAATTTGGATGGTTGTCCGAATACAAGCTCCTCGCTGCGCTGGCACAACAACCACGCGCTCCTCAGAAACTTCTTGCTCGGGCGATTGAAGGCTATCGATGGGGTGCCATTGGCCCGGCCGCTATAGCGCGCCTGACAGGAAGAAATGATTACCACGTTCTGCTCAAAGAGTTGCGAGCAGCTGGAATCATTCCAGTTGAGATGCCAGATGTTAAGGCTACTGCCCCTCACGATACCGGTGCGGAATTAACTGCTGAGGTGTGAGCGACATTGAATCGTATCCCAGTTAGGCAAATCTACGGTGATACCGGTAGCCGGGCGGCCGTGTCAGCGATGGTCAACGCGAGATGCTGACCACCAGTGTTCCGTTGTTCTGCGGTACCCAGTTTTCACAACCACTTGACACCTCATCGTGCACGTGTCAGTTGAGTGATAGTGAAATAAGATTCGTGATGCTGGTTGGCGCCTCGTTCGGTAAAGCGGGCAAACCAGTCAACGGGTTGCGAGACATTGCACGCGGGTCACGGTGGTCTCTCCATCTTGGCTTTTCCCACTCTTTACCATTCCATACGGCAGTAGCGTCAACGCCGTCAATCTGCTGGGGATGTTTGCCGGTGCAATACCGTCCAGGAACAATGCCAGGGACGCGAGCAACAGCTATAGGGCTTCCGTAAACCACAGGTTGGTTACTGTCTTCAAGATCAACCCCATCAAGGCGCATGAGTATTTGGTAAACAGCTTGTGACATAAGTGTTTTTCCGTGTTCTACAGCGTCGTCGAAACAGTAGTCCATGAGGTGTGATATTGCGGCCTCTCGCAATGCATAACTTGAGCTTTCCCCTTTCACGTTCCCGTGGACTTCTGCAGTGATGGTGTCGAGGAGTTCTTCGTAGGCCCTTGCTTCCGAAGGGTACCAAGTGGCTTCCTCACGCTCTGCGGCTCCTCCTTGGTCGCGAAGGTTCACACGTGACCCGTACGCAAAAACTCTATAGTTTTCAGATCGCCCCAGCCACCAAGTTACGTCATGCAGGCCAGGATTCGCCCCAAAAGCTGGCCACATCAACCCGCATCGCCCAAGAAAACGAGTCACAAAATAAGTACCTGGATCTCCAGGTTCTTCGTCATGAACAATTCCGAGTTTTTGTAAATGTCGGCACACCTCCGAAAGTAATTCCCGCTCAGATTTTTTCCTACTGGAACAGCTGAGTGACAACAACCCGGAGATGCCAAATCCAAATCCTCGTTTTTCTGCTCCAAGACAAAACCCATTGAGTTTCGCAGTAGATAAGTAACGAATATCTGCTTCTGGTGGGAAGAGATCTTTATGGCGACGCCGCATAAATACTCCTAAAAGGTATTTTCTTCCATTTTAGATCACGATGGGTTTTCTATGTGATATGTAGCGTCGACACCGTTATCTAACAGGCCGGCCTCAAGCTTCCTCCCACACCTCATCAACATCCAGCACGAACCACCGATGCAGGCTGTCAATGAAGTGGATCGCAGAGCCGCGGGACCCGGCGGGATAATACGGAAGCGTGGCATCGTCCGCGTGTTGTACCTGGCAGCGGGTGATTTCGCGGTAGCCGTCACTCATATCTGCAAAGGCGCAGATAGGTTCTCGGTAATCACCGTAGGCCAGAACGCGATTTCCTGAAACCGCCAAACCTCTCAGCCGCGGTATTTCCTTGCGGGTATCAACAATTCGGGTAATCCGATCTCCCGTTATCGTGACCAGTGGGAAGTCGGAGTAGGGGCAAATGATCGTCTGCTCATCGGTGCAGTTCATGGCATAGCAATCGGCAATAAAGGTCAGGCGGGCCAGCTCCTCACCGAACTCCGGTTCCACATCGTGCCGGTCAGGATACAGCCATTCCGCTTGCAGTTTGCTATTCCAGCGGCAGAGCCCACAAAATCCAATCGCGAGGTTCTCCGCCTCGCCGCTTTTCTCCCCGCGGACTCCGAAATCCCAGCCGAAGTTACCAAGAATTCCCTCATCAAAATAACTTGTCCAGATGCTGCCATCGCTGAGGGCCTGAACATCTTGGATGCCATCACCGAGCACCCCGGATCGCACCAGCTCCCCGTCCACTGTATAGATATAGGCATTGTGCGTGGCTTCATGCCGGTCGCTGGACCACCGGCATCGCGCTCCGACGGCGAGGAACGTGCCGTCAGGCAAGTATTGAATATCTGGAACTGAGACTGGAAGATCAACGGGCGCCGATGCGATGCGCACTGTCCCATCAGCATTGTGCAGCGCGAAAATCGCGTCCGCTTCTTCGGAAACGAAAACCCGCGGAAAATTCTCGTTACGTTCAAAGAAGCGCGCGTATCCCTCTGCATCGCTCCAGATAGCTACCGGCAACCCGTGATAACTAATGGAGGCTTGCACAAGCACAGCTCCCTTAACTGGCGGTTGCAGAGTTGCTTGGTACCGGGGCGTGATAACGCGCATTTCTTCAGCCATGCTTTAGTTTCCCTCGCTTCACTTTTTCACGCTAAGGTACGACGATGCCGCACCGCTCACGCTACTCATCCGGCCACACGTCGTTGATATCCAGGGTTATCCAGACGCCATCCTCATCAATACAGTGGATGGCAGGTCCGATGTAATTCGAAGATGAGTACGAGTCGGTATCGAATTCCTTCGGATAGCGTAGCTCACAGTTCTCAACTACTCGGTACCCGTCGCTGATATCAATGAGTGTGATGATCGGTTTACCACGCCAGGACCAAATAAGGACGCGGTCACCGGAGATTGCTACGCCGGGTACCCCCTCGAATTCTCCTTGGGTGTCGACGTATCTGGTAATTTCGTGATTTTCAATAGTAATGATGGAACACGATGTACTTGGGAGAACAACCGTCCGATCCACGTCAAAGTTCATGGAGGACACGTGGAACATCGTTGCGTAGAAAGCGCCTCGATCACCGAATCGCGGGCGTAGTTCTTCCATGGTGGGGTAGGACCAGATTTGTTTCAGCTCACTATTCCAATGAACCAATCCGGTACGCCCAATTGGGTCGTGATAGTGCAGGTCGGGGTCATCGCTTGGAAATCGTGAACCCCAACCAAAGTTTCCGCCAATACCTTCGTCGAAGTAGCTGGTCCAGAAGGTTCCATCGCTCAGCGCTTGAACCTCCTCTATACCGTCCCCCACGGTTCCGCTTCTGATTAGCTTGCCCTCAAAGTTGTAGATGAAAGCATTGTGGTCAGCGCGGTTCTCCTTTTTATGCCACCGGCATCGCCCTCCGACAATAAGAAAGGCTCCCGAAGGTAAGGATTGGATACTGGGGAAGCAAACCGGGAATCGAAAAATAGGTGTTTTTTGGATAATCTTGCCGTCGGTATTATGCCGCGTTAGCAGGGCATCAACCACTCCATCGACATATGCGTTGGGGCTACAACCGCCGTTTGACCGCCCGAAAAACTTATCCCAATCTTCGTCAGTGCTCCAGATCGCCACCGGTAAACCGTCGTAGCTAATAGAGGCCTCCACAAGCGCAGCTCCGATAACCGGCGGTTCCAGCGTGGCTTGATATTTAGGCATGACGATGCGCATTTCTTGGGACATACCCCAGTTTCTCATAATCAATTTTTCCGCGCCATCGTGGCATATGGGCTGGTGGGGGAGGTGGCTGCGTCGTCGTTTTTAAAGTGCGGGACCTAGAGCCCGCACGTCACGTTTTCGATGGGCGAGGATGAAACAAGCAGCCGCGCGAAAACAAGAAAACACGCCTTTTCGCGGCCGGAATGCGGTGATGATGATGTCCCGTGCCCGGGTACGGCTGAGCTGATGAAGGGAGGACGAAGATGACGTATATGCGAAAACTCGGTGCTGCAGCGGTAGCGCTCCTTCTGGCTTTGCTGGGGATTGCATCCTCTGCGCAAGCGCAACCAGCCGATAGTCCGGCCGCACGGATAGAGTGCCCGGCGAAGGAACACCCGGATTTCATCACCCTGGAGCTGTGGGGAACGCAGTACACGCGTGATGCCGAAGGCAAGCTACAAACGGACCTGCCGAAGGAAACGATCAAATACGCGGTGTTTAAGGTCTACCAGGACCGAAGTGAACAGATCTGGATTAATCCACGTTATGAAGCGAACAAGATTGAATTCGAGGTCGTCAATTACCCATCAACGGTTGATGACTGGAATTTCACTTTCAGGGTCCCCAAGTATGAGCTCGCGGGCACCTGGACGGATAACGAAGTCGAGTACAATATCACCGAAATTCCCACGCCCGGGTATCGCAGTGACGTGGGCATGAACCCGGATGGCACCCTCAAGTTTACGAACACCCTGGCCACCGATGTCTCGGCAACGAAGGCCTGGCAGGATAACGATAACGCCAAGCAGATCCGCCCGGAGAACATCACTTTCGTGCTGCTAGGGGACGGCAAGGAAGTTGCTCGTAAGACTGTTGGCGCGGCGGAAGGCTGGAAGGCAACCTTCGCTGAAGTGGACAAGTGCGCGGAAGGCTACCTCATCAACTACACGATTGTGGAGGAGTCTGTTGACGGGTATACCACGGCCGTGACGGGCAATATGACGGATGGCTTCGTGGTGACGAACTCAATCGTGCCGCCCACTCCCACGCCGACCCCGACCCCGTCGGTTCCGGAAACGACTCCGCCGACACCGCCGGCAACGACTCCACCCGTAACAACGCCGCCAACGCCCTCTCAAACTCCTACTCCCACAACAACCCCCACGCCGCGTGAGCGGCTCGTGAAAACGGGAACGTCCATGGCCGGCCCGGCCGTGACGTTGGCTGGCCTCGCGTGCCTGGCAGCGGGAGGAGTGATGGTGGTACGACGGCGCAGCTAAGCACCGCGGACTCAGCACATTAATGTGACTCATCGTGGGGCGGCGACGCCAAAAAGTCGCCCCCCCACTCCCATCCACCCGCAAGGTCTCTTCACAAATGCACATTTAAGTGCCATAGTGGCTTGGTGATGGGGGCGCAGGTGCCCCGTTCAGTCTCGCTCACCGCGGCGCCCGCCGCACCGATGGCTGAAAAAACAATCACGTTTCATCAATAACTACAAAGGAGTAACCGTATGTCGATTCGCGTTGCCATTGTGGGAGTAGGTAATTGTGCGTCCTCGCTGGTGCAGGGCGTCACTTACTACCACGGCGCATCTGAAAGCGAAACGGTCCCGGGCCTTATGCACGTGGTATTTGGCGATTACCATATCCGCGATATCGAGTTCGTCGCGGCCTTCGACGTCGACGCCAAGAAAGTCGGCGCTGACCTGGCCACCGCGATCAACACCAGTGAAAATAACACAATTAAAATCTGCGATGTGGCACCAACCGGGGTGGAGGTGCTGCGTGGCCCCACGCTGGATGGCCTGGGGGAGTACTACCGCGCCACTATTACCGAATCCGACGCCGAGCCCGTTGATGTGGTGGCTGCGCTCAAGGAAGCGCGGGCCGATGTGCTGGTCTCCTACCTCCCGGTCGGCTCCGAAGAGGCCGCGAAGTTCTACGCGCAGGCCGCCCTCGATGCCGGCGTCGCCATGATTAATTGCATGCCGGTTTTTATTGCTTCCAACCCGGAGTGGGCCCAGAAGTTCACGGACGCGGGCGTGCCGATTGTGGGCGATGATATTAAGAGCCAAATCGGCGCGACCATTACCCACCGGGTGCTCGCCCGCCTTTTCGAGGGGCGCGGGATTTCCCTCGACCACACCTACCAGCTCAATGTGGGCGGCAATATGGACTTCAAGAATATGTTGCAGCGCTCGCGCCTGGAGTCGAAGAAAATCTCCAAAACCCAGGCGGTCACCAGCAATATCACCCAGCACCTCGACCCGCACGATATCCACGTGGGCCCCTCCGATTGGGTGCCCTGGCTCGAGGACCGCAAATTCGCTTTCGTGCGCCTGGAAGGCCGCAATTTCGGCGATATCCCGATCAAGCTGGAATACAAGCTCGAGGTCTGGGATTCCCCAAATTCGGCCGGTGTGGTCATCGACGCAATCCGCGCCGCCAAGATCGCCCTCGACCGCGGTATCGGTGGCCCGCTGCTCTCCGCCAGCGCCTATTTCATGAAGTCGCCGGCGCAGCAGCGCCCCGATGAGGAAGCCCGCGCAGCGGTGGAAGCCTTCATCCGCGGGGAAGTGGAGCGCTAAGCCTGGCTAGATGGCGTTAAGCCCGGCCCGCTATCGAGCCGGGCCCGCCTCAGCGCCCGGCGTTCCCGGCGTCTCCGGCCCCTCACCGAAACAAACGTAGCGGCCGTTTCTCCTACCAGGAACGGCCGCCACGCACATTCTCCAAACGCTCGACAAAAAGTAGCCACGGACCCGCGGCTACGAGCACCTACCGCGCCCTACCGCGCCCCCAGCACGCACTGAGCAATGAGTTTATCGATGCGCCGCACGTCGATATGGCGCCCCAGGCTAATCTTGATATGCCCGGCCAGCGTCCACATCTCAATCTCCGCGCTGATATCAATTTTCCCGGCATTTTCACTCGACCACATCTGGATGGCCTTATACGGCAGCGAATAAATCTCCACCTTCTTGCCCGTAATGCCCTGCGCATCGCGCACGATCAGCCGTTTCGAGGTGAAAATCGCGCTATCGCGTAGCGTCTTATAGGCGGCGTACGGCTCTTCGCCTTCGGTGAGTAGATCGGCAACATCGGCCGGGATCGGGGTTTCTTCCATGAATACCCAGGCGGCAACCCGCGCAGCTTCCATGCTTGCTCCTTTGCGTTGAGCGGTGCGAACACCGTTGCGTGCAGTTGTGCAACAATTTTCGCACAGCTCGCGTCCGCGCAGATAGGTACGACGCCGCAGCTCACCGGCCTACAGCCGCTCGCGCCATCACCGTTTTTTAATGATTCGCCGCCGCGGCATCCGCCTTCGCGCCAGCTTCCGCATCCGGCTTTTCCGCATCCGCCACCTTCATAACATTCCACCCCTGCTTAATAAGCACGGCCTGGAGGGGGAGCCGGCCATAGGCAATCGCTTTGAGCGACCATGGCTTATCCCGCCACTGGTAGGCCATGTTGATATTCGCTGGGAAAACAGCGAGGAACAGTGCGATGGCCGCCGCTCCGCCGAGTTTACGGGTGCGGCGATGCGCAATGAGTCCGGCCGTTACCAATTCCGCCACCCCGGAGGCCAGCGTATAGGCACGCGCCTCCCCGGGAAGTTGGGGCGGGATGATGGAATCGAAGGGCTCGGGAACGATGAAGTGCAGGGCTCCCATACCGGCGAGGAGGCCGGTAAGAAGCTGGGGATCTTTGCGTGACATAATTTGATCGTAGACCTGGCATGAGGCTGTATTCAATTATTTCGCGAACAAGCGCGAGGGATTAGCGCCGCTTACCGCGCCAAATTTGTCGCTAGACAACCATGAACACATCGCGTACTTTTCGTCAATTTTCATGTGGCGCTCATAACATAAAATTCTTTACTAATCGGTGAAAATTCATTTCAAATCAACGATGTGGGTCAAGGGTCCTAGAAGTCGCCATGCTACGTTGACGCGAAAAAATGCGGGGGGGGGGGGCCATTTTCGGGGATTTTTCGCGCCATAGTACGCCAATTTTCCAAGTGTAAAGATTTGCAAAATATTTTCAGGCTGGAAGCCGTCTGGGAACTTCGTCGGAGATGAATCACATTTCAAGCTACTGGACAGTAGGTAGTTCCTCCCGTAGCTTGTTAAGGCGATTGATAACTATTAGTTATACGGCGGGCTGATCAACCACTTCCGGTGATCAATTCTTCGTGTAATGGACAGGATGAGCGTGAATTTTCGGGTGATACCGGCAACGGTTGCAACGATCGTGGCCGTACTCATGACCAGCCACGCCACGGGTCTCCCATTTTCGGGCACCCCGGCGCCTCATCCCACCCCTGGCATCGCCACCGCTCAAGATGCCAGCGATCAGCCCACCTCGGAAGCTCCGGAACCCGGCATCCTCATCGCGGATCCTGCGCAGCCTGAGTCCGCCAGCCCGGCTGCGCCGTCGGCCTCCACCGAAGAAGGCGCCACAGCAGAAGGCGCCACCGAAGAAAACGCGACCGAAGAAGGCAACGCAAGCGCAACAGGCGGCAACCAAGAAACCACTCCGGCACCGGATGCCGATCCGAACGCTGCGGGCGCAACCGATACCACCACTCCGCTGGACCGGGCGCAGAAGAGCTGGCGCGAACAGCTCGGCATTCTGGAACAGCCGGAAGGCACCCCGCGGGATGGCTCGGCTAGCCCGCTCGCCGCGCCGCCGAGCCGCTTCGCGCCGCGCAATGTGGCCCCGAGCCGCATGGAGCAGTGCACCGGCCGTGGTTTCTACTCGATGGGCTCCGGTAAAGGCGAAATCAACCGGATTACTTTCCAGCCCAACGGCCAGCTCGGTTCCGAACCGGTGGGCCGCGTGGAATGGAAGAAGGATACCGGCGCGGGCCGCAATCTCGGCTACGATGCCCTGGCCATCGCCGCGGACGGTTCCATGTGGCATGCCGAGTTCCAGGGTTCTACCCAGCCGGGAACAAACCCGAATACGTGGATTAGCCACGGGCGCATCAGCAATACCGGGGACAAGGGCTACCAAAACCTTGAGCGTTACCAGATCATTAATCCGCAAATGCCGATCAAGGGCGGAACGATGTCGCCGGACGGTAAGTACGTCCTCATCGGTGACACCGCAAATGCTGGCCCCAATTACAAGTCGAAGCGCAAGCTCATGGTGTTCGACCCGGCTACCAAGCGCCTGGTGACTCTTGGTTACCTGAGCTCCAGCAGTCTGTCCTCCGCGGTTTTCTCCGACATGATTTTCGATAAGGACGGTAATCTTTATCTACTGGCGGGTTCCGCGGAGGGGCGCCTCAATAACCAGGGTCGCGATTTTTCCGGCTTGACCCAGATGCGCATTGATCGTATCGATGCCGCAGATTTCCAGGCTGCCTACAATAATGCTATTGCGGCAGGGCAGTTCGCGACCGCGAATAATGCCCGCAATCCGCAAATCAATCTCAATACAATCCGCAATAAGAATTTCCCGGAGCTGCCGGCCCAGCTCATTCGCTCTTTCCACATGAATATCATGATGTTTGAGCCCGGCGGGCTCGCTGCGGGCTCCAACGGTTCGTTCTATATCTCTGGGCGCTATACCGGGCAGAACCCGGGTGCTAATAATGGGCGCGGCGGCTTTGCGCGCAGCGCGATCTACGAAGTCGATATCATTTCCGGCGAAGTGAAGAACGGCGGCAAGCCCGTCTTCAAGACGCCTGACCCGGCCGCTAACGATATGTACAACGGCCAGTGGGCTGATCAGTTCATCGTCGATCTGGAAGGCTGTGCGGATCTTCCCACCATCAGTGCGGAGAAGAACATTACCAAGCGCCTGAATGAGCGCGACCAGTTCACAGTGACCGTGGCGGAGAAAACCCCGGGCACGAATCCACTGGGCGGCGCCCCGTATTCCGAATCTGTTACGACGACGGGCCAAGCCGATGGTCCCCAAACGCCGACGCGCAAGATGCTGCGTGGCCGGGATCGCGTGTATGTGCTCAAGGAGCAGATGGCCGGCGGTTCGGCGTCGTCGCTCAGTGACTACAACAAAGTGTGGAGCTGCACGGACAAGCTGGGGCGGAATGTCCGGGTGAACGGGCAACGCGAGGAAGGCGGTGCTTTCCTCGGGGAAGTGACCTCGCCCGCTGTGAACGGGAATCTCACGTGTTCGGTGTTGAATAGCCCGAAGGTAACTTCGCTGACCATCCAGAAGCAAGATGCGGATTATAGTGATCCGCTGCCCGGTGCCGTTTTCGACCTGTGCGAGGATACCAACGGGAACGGACGCTGCGATGCTGGCGAGCCGCGCCAGGGCGAGCGCACCACGGATCAATACGGCCGTGCCAGGTGGGACAATGTGCTCATTGGCCGGCGCTACGTGGTGGATGAAAAGTCCGCTCCGCGCGGTTACCGGCCTGCTGGCGCACCGCAGGTTGTGACAACCAAGCAGCAGAATCCCCCGGTCATTATTAAGAATGATCGTGTGCGTGGCACCATCGTCTGGGAGAAGAAGGAAACCGGGTCAGAGAAGTACCTCAAGGGATCCGTCTGGACGGTGCGTGATCAAGCCGGGCGGCCTTTCGAGGTGAGCGATTGCGTGGGGGAGACCGCGCAGGCGTGCCCAGCCACCAGGCTCTGGCAGGATCAGGATCCGCGCCCGGGCAAATTCCGCCTGGAGAACGTGCCCTGGGGTACCTACACCCTGGAAGAAAAGACCGCGCCGCTGGGCTACGTGAAGACCACCGAGGTGAAAACCGTGGAGGTGGGCGCCACCACGGTCACGAATGACCGTAACGAACCCGTGGAACTGAATCTCGGCGCGATTTACAACAAGCTTCGTGAGGCACCGCCGCTTCCACTCACCGGTGGGTGGAGTGATAGCGCGTTCCGCACGGCAGGTTTCGCGGTGCTCGGGGGAGCTGTGCTCCTGGTGAGCATCGTGATGATCAGACGGCGAAACCGGGGGTGAGCGTGGAATAAAGGCTCAACCACTGAGAACTATCTGCGCGGGTAACGCCGCGTAGCTACCGCCGCCCTTCGGGCAAATATAACCACACAACTAATTGAAGCAATATGTGCTGCAATCACGGAGAGGACTACCATGCAGCTGAAGAAATCTATCCGCGCGGTGCTCGCCGCCCTGATCACCGCCCTCCTCGGCGCGGCCGGTCTGGTGCTCGCACCCGGGGCCCACGCTGTCCCCGCTGCCGATGCGCTCGGCAATCCGAACCTCGACACTAAGGGTTCCATCACTGTTCATAAGTACAAGAACCCGGCTTGGGACAAGCCGAATAACGGCCGTGAGATCACGGATGTTCCCGCCGCTGCGGAAGCCCTCGAAGGTGTTGAGTTTATCCTGCAGCCTGTGCAGGGTATCGATCTGAAGAAGCCCGAGGACTGGGCAAAGATCTCGAAGCTCACCTACACCGAAGGCTCCAACCAAGCAACGGCTGACGGCCAGAACTACACCCTGGGTGCTGAAACGAAGCAGACCACCGCGGCCGGTGGAGTTACGAAGTTCGCCAATCTTGCCGCTGGTGTCTACCTCGTTCGTGAAGGCAGTGTTGGCAACAACAATGTGATTGAGAAGGCTCAGCCTTTCTTCGTTTCCATTCCTTTCCCCTCGAAGGCAGATAACAAGGCCGAGTGGATTTACGATGTTCACGCCTACCCGAAGAACACTGTGGCTGACGACGGTACCAAGAAGCTGAATGACGCTGACGCTCGCAAGATTGGCGATACCGTCAAGTGGGATATTAAGTACGCAGTTCCGGCGCTGGCAAAGGACGAAACCTACAAGCGCATCGGGATGGAAGACCTCCTTGATGCGCATCTCAAGTACACCGGTGCTAAGGTCTCCCTCGGCGACACTGTTCTTGCCGAAGCTGATTACACCGTGACGGTCACGAACGAGACTAAGGGTGACACTGACGTTACTGATCGTCAGAAGGTCACCATTGAGCTGACCGCGCAGGGCCTAGCCAAGGTCAAGGCTGGCCAGGAATTCAAGGTTGAGCTTTCGACCAAGATCACCGGACTCCCGGCTAACGGTGAGATCCCCAACTCCTTCGGTCCCATCGTCAATGATCACACCCCGGGCGTCGATAAGACTCCTGGTGATCGTAAGGTGAAGATCGGTGAACTGCTCGTTCTCAAGCAGGACAAGGACAACCAGAAGCCGCTGAAGGACGCCGTCTTCGCTGTTTACGCGACGCAGGAAGATGCGACCAACGGTACCAACGAAATCGCAACTGCGACCTCCGATGCTGATGGTAAGGTCCGCTTCCCGGGCCTGGTTCTTGGTGACGCGGATCAGAAGGACTTCTTCCTCAAGGAAAAGAAGGCTCCGGCCGGTTACGTGATCAGCACTGAAGTGAAGCAAGTTACCGTCCACAAGGGCGTTGCAGCTAATGTCATGCTGACCATCGACAACACCAAGCATGAGGGTCCGAACCTGCCGCTGACCGGTGCTGCCGGCCAGCTCATGCTCACCCTGGGTGGCCTCGCGCTCCTGGGTGCTGCTGGTGGCTTGACCGTCGCTCAGGTTCGCCGCAACCGCGCGGTGAACGCCTAAGCACAGAACTGACCGCGTAACCTACGCGGCCTACCGAACGGGTGGGGAGGTGCCATCTGGTACCTCCCCACCCGGGTCTGTATCTCATGAAGAAAAACCTGCTGCTGCCCTACCTCATCGGGCTCCTCGTTATCCTCGGCCTCACCCTACTGGTGTACCCGCACGCCGCCGCCTGGCTCTCCCAATACGAGCAATCCAAAATCACCGGCGCGTACTCCGATCAAATCGCCACCGCCCAGCCCGATAAAGAAACCCAGCTCGCCGCCGCGCACGCCTATAACGAAGCATTCAACGCCGGCGCAATCCTGGAAGCCAACGAACGCAAAGCCACCGGCACCGGCGACACCACCGCCGCGGACGGCATCTGGCCATACGAAAAAATCCTTGCCGCGGACTCCGAAGGCCTCATGGCCCGGCTCCGCATCCCTAATATCGACGTTGATCTGCCTGTCTACCACGGCACCTCAGATGAGGTCCTTAACCGTGCGGCCGGCCACCTGGAAGGCACCTCGCTGCCGGTAGGTGGGCCGAGCACCCGCGCCGTTATCACCGCACACCGCGGCCTCGCCAACGCACGCATGTTCACCGACCTCAATAAGGTCAATGTGGGCGATACCTTCACCATTGAAGTGTTCGGTGACGTACTCACCTATCGCGTTCGGGATACCAAAGTGGTGGCCCCGGAAGATACCGATACCCTGCGAGTCGAAGAAGGAAAAGACCTCGTTACCTTGGTGACCTGCACCCCGCTCGGCATTAACTCCCATCGCATTCTGCTGACGGGGGAGCGTATTATCCCCACCCCGGTGGCAGACGTGAAAGCCGCGAATAAGCCCTCTGACCTGCCGCGCTTCCCGTGGTTCGCCATTGCTTACGGCGTGGCGGTGTTGGGCACTATCGGAGTGCTCGGGCGCATGACGTGGAAAGAACGGCGCCGCGCCAAGCAGGGGAAATAATCTTCCGAGCATTCGTTAGTACACGGTGATGGCGAAAGGCCCAAGAATAGCTTTGACGGTTATGCTATAGCCAAAAGTCAGTGTACGGATGCGAAGGAATAGACGTGTCTCGGAAAAAGATTGCGGTGATTATTGCCGGCGTTATGGCAGTAGTGCTCCTGGGGGCTGGCCTGTGGGCGGTTGTTGCCCATAACAACAGCGCGAAAGCCCTCGATGAAGCTACCGCCGCCTACACCAAGGCTGGTACCGCCCTGGAAAAGGTGGTTTCTACCGTTGATACCGCTGGCTGCACCGATAACGGCGGCAACAAGGACACCTGCGCAGCCATGGAAAAGGCTGTTGCTGACGCTAAGGCCGGGCTGGCTGAAAAGCCGGGCAAGGACGCGGCCAAGGTAAAAGAGGCCGCTGCTAAGCGGGAGAAGCTCGCGGGTGAGTTGGCCGAACTTTCCAAGAAGATGGCTACCGAGCAGGCGAACGCCACAGCTGCCTACCTGGACAAGGAGTGCCCACTCCACCTCGACCCCGAATGCGACAGCCTGCGCAAGGGCGATCTAAAGCTGCCCGAGGCGAAGGTCAAGGTTGAAGCCGTCAAGGCACGCCACGCCACACCCGAGGCACCGGCTGCGCCGGCACCTGTTGGTAATGGTGAGGCCATGCAGGTACCTGCCCCCGCTGGCGGCTCGTCTCACGGCACTGGTGGCGGGAACGCTGATTCTGGTTACTCTGAACCTGCATATGAGGCTCCGGAGCCTGCTGCACCTGCGCCGGTGGAGGAAGCTGCTGCATCGGCACCTGCGGCACCGGAGCGGACCGTGGTCGGAGGGTACTGGGAGTGCAGTATGCCTGCCGGAACATCTGACACAGATTGTTACCTTGTTGTCCAGTATTCCGACGGTACGACTGAAAAGACTAACCACTACCGCCCCAACGACTAAGACGAAATCTTTTCCCTTACGTCTCTGCGCAGCCAAAAAGCGCCCCATTCATATGAGTGGGGCGCTCCCTCATGAAATGGCGACGTTAGCGCACACTACGTATGTGAAGTACCCATCCGGGTGCTTGACATGACGATAAGGGAAGGATCTTATAGCCATGAGGCATAAGTTCTCTCAGCTAGGGCGCATGTTCGGCGTTTTCCTAGCAGTACTCACTTTGGGGCTCGGAAGCATGTTTGTTTCCGGTGCTGCAAGGGCTGACGGAGGTATCCCCATCAAGGGCGACGACGTTTTCTTTGATGAATCGGGGGTTGATTTCAAAGCGCCCAGCGGCTGGCGCTACCGCCTGGCCGCGCTCAAGGCCCCACAAGGCGGGGACCCGAATATCCCGGCTTGGTGCATCGATCTCACCGAGATGGCACCAGGCCCCAATAAGGTAGTCCAGGTCTCCCACCTGGTGGAAACCAGGGATGTTGGGCAAGATGACGAGCTTAGCTTGACTACCGCTCAGCTTGCCTGGATTATCGACCAGAACCAGATGAGTAGGGACCGTAATGTTTTGGCTGCTGTGGCTTACCTGGTGCATGTGAATCTGGAATCTGGGCCTGACGCGGCTAGTAACGTGGCTCAGCTTATCCGTGACGTGAGCTCTGGTATCCCGGTTATCGACCGCCATGCCCGCAATATGGCCAAGCTTGCCCGCGATTCCGGTGTGCATTCCTATGAGTCCGCACAGGGGCAGGGCGCGGGCCAGATGGAAGGCGTTATCGAAAACATTGGTTTGCGTGCAAACAACGGCGGCTGGATTGCCGACCGGCACTTCACCGCCACGCTTTCTGGCCCCATCGTCTTTAAGGAGACGGGCACTCAGGAATACTCTGGTGTGACCCAATCTGGGCCGATCACTCTTGAATGGAAGTCCACAGGGAATGGTGAAGCACGAGTAACTACTCGGTACGAGATGCCGCGCGATGAAATTATCGCGCTGCTAGTTCCCGGTAGCCAGACGACCACCCAGGTTCCGACTGCACAGGACCCCAAGTTCTATATCGCTCCTGGTAACACGTGGCGTGTTCTTTTCGACTTCCAGCCTGCCGGCGTTTCCCAGGTAGATACTCGCCCGGTGAACCTGGATGGGAAGATTTCCGATACTCTCACCACGAGCGTGGATAAGTCGTATGGTGATGGGAAGTGGTTGGATCAGACTCCCGTGGTGTATACGGCGCGTGCCTATTATGTTGGGCGTAACGCTCCCGCGACCACGGATACCGTGCCGGCTGGGGCGGAGCTTCTTGGCGAGGTGAATGTGCGGGCAACCGGCGAGGGCCAGGAACTCCGGGCCGAGTTTACTACTTCCCGTCGTCCAGATTTAACTTGCGCTTGACACCTCGGTATTGCGCAGAAACTCATCCCGCCCGATGATGAAACGCCGCTTGCTCACCGGCGCGGGCGGCGAAGGAAGCGCTATCGCGTCAAGATAAAACTCATTGACCCGCACCAATAGCTGGAGCCTGCCCTGTTCTACCAGGTAGAAAGCACGCGGATGCGGGCCATCCAACCAGCCGCGATACACATCCAAATCCAGCACACTCAGTACAAAGAAGCCGGCTGCCTTCAACCGGTAGTGGCTCGGCCGGGCCTCCAGGTACCAAATCCGGGCATCCGGGAAAAGCTCACGCACCTGATCATCCGCATCGCGCCGCTCAGCCGCCGCGAGCTCGGATTTATGCCGCTCCGGATCAGCCACCAGCTTGCTGCGCACGTTCTGCGTGGCCCGGCGCAGCACAACCGTGCCAAATTCGTCCATCGGCGTTTCGGGATTACGCATCGAGGGCCGCTTCGCCATCAGGCACCTTTCTTTCCAGCCGCACTGGCGGCCTGAGTATCAGCTGCCGGAACGGCAGCTGCGGCGTCGTCGCCCTCACTAGAGCAGGGCGCGGGCAGGCTCCATTGCAGCGGAATCGCCCCGCGGCTGCGGTCCGGATGCTGAATCACGTCGAGGAGTCCCAGGATGGTGGGGGTGAGCGCCGTCGTTCCTGTATACGCAAGATAGCGGGACTGCCAGCGCGGCTTGAACTTTTCCTTGTAGGAACGCAGGCCCTTGAAATTGTAGAGGCGGTCGCCGAAGTCGTAGATCACGCGCACCACCTTTTCGCGCGCCCGCGAAAAACGCGTGGTGCCCGTATTGGACATGGGCGCCATCCCCAGGTTCACATGGGTGTAGCCGTTTTCTTTCGCCCATTCGATCAGCGAAACGAAAATGCCGTCCATGGTGCCGCCCGGCGCGTCGGGGCGAATGCGCATGAGGTCCACGGACGCAACCCCCGGCGCCATCGGCATGAGGCTCGCGAATCCTTCGATACGTTCCTCCCCACGCACCAGCAGCACCGGGGTGCGACCAATATAGGAGGCGTCGAAGAAACCGAGGGAGAAGCCCATTTCGGAACGTTTGCCCAGCCAGGCATCCGAAACTTCGCGCAGCTCCCCGATGAATTCGGGAGTGTAAGGCGGGAAATGCACTTCGAAATGCGTGCCTTTTTCGCCCATGCGGTTGCGCATGCGCCGGAACACCTTGCCCTTATTGCCCACATTGGAGTAGGTGGCCAGGTCCACGGTGGCGTCCTCCCCGATTTTCACGAAGGAGAAACCGATATTCGCGCAGGCCCCCAGGTAAATATCCGCGATCTCGTAAATCGCCACCGAACAGCCGTGTTCATCGGCGTAGGTCACGAACTCCTCGAAGAGCTCCTCGAAGGAGGCCTCGTCCCCAAAGGGATCGCCGAGCACCAGCATGGAGGAACGGTAGGGGCGGTAGAGCAGCGCCGCGCGCCCGTTCGAAGAATAAAAGACCTGCTTATCGCCCAGATAGAAAAGATGCGTGAAGGCATTACCGGCATTGTGCTCGCTCATGAACGTTTCGAAACGATGCACGTCATCCGGGGGGGGCAGCTCAAAATGCGGGGCGCGTGAACGCGAGAAAAGCAGCGCGAGGGAAATGAGGGAAACGAAGCAGATCATGCTCACACCGGTGAGCAGCGCGTGGGCGGTGGGGTATACGTGCGCCTGCGGGGCGCCGTGGATCCAGCGCCAGGCGAAAATTCCGAGGGGGATCCCCACCGCGATGACCGCGGAAAACGCGAAAGAACGCCATTCGAAGGGGAGCGGGTCGCGGTTGAAAGCCCCGCGCGCCAGGTAGAGCAAAATCGCGAAAAGAATAATGACGATAATTGCGCCGGTATCCAGGCCGCGCGCCACCGAGGCCACCGCCGCCACGCCCAACAGAATCAAAATAATCGGGAAAATGCGGCTCACCCGCTGGCGCACCCCGCGCGCCAAAATAAGCAGCATAATCCCCACCAGCAGCGAAACAATACGCGAGGAGCGAATCATTTCGTGGGGGAGGAAGACATGCAGCAGCGCCACCCGCGCGTAAAACGAGGGCGCGAAAGCATTGACGATGGAGAAAATCCCCAGAATCACCACGCCGGTGGAAAGCGCGTTAATGAGCCAGCGTTCGCGTTTCTCGCGATCCTCCAGGCCCAGGCGCGGGTAGGCGTATTCGGCCAGCCAGTACACGGTGGCCGCCAGCCACGGCAGCGCGTAGTAGGTGACGCGGTAGACGATAATCGCGAGCACCAGGGTCGAAGAATCAAAACCGAGGTGCTGGAAGAACACAATAACGGTGAGATCGAAGGTTCCCAGGCCGGCCGGAATGAAGCTGAGCAGGCCCACCAGGGTGGCGGTGGCGTACACAAACACGGCCTGCACGAAAGAAACCTCACCCAGGAACGTGCGCACGCAAATCCAGAAGAACACCGCCGCGGCCAGCCAATCCGCAACGGAAGCAAAAAGCATCTGGAGTTTCTGCCGGAAATTCTGGGTGCCGATCGCGGTGGTGCGCAAGTCAATCTTCCAGAAATGCACTTTGCCAGCCAGGAAATACACCGGGATATACAGGCAGGCCACCACGGGTACCACCAGGAAACGCCCGTCGTAGCGGAAGGCGAAAGGCAGGGTGGCTAGCAGCATGGCGAACAGCCCGAGCAGGTTCGCGGCCCATACCGCAACGCTCGCATCCACGGCGGCTTTGGTGGAGGCCCCGGCCCGCTTGTAGTAGCGCGAGCGAATCGCCCCGCCGGTCAGCCCGCCCAGCCCCGCAAAATTATTAAAAGCCTGGGCGATCCACCCGATTTTCGCGGCGGTTCCCACCGGGATCTCCACCCCGAAATGCCGGGAGGCGAAGATGTCATAAATACCGGTGGCGGTAAAAGCCAGAAAACCGAGGGCCACCAGCTCCACGAGGATAATCGGAGGTGTCGAGCTGAGCACTTTCGCCATCTGTTCACCGCTCAGCTCCTTGAGCTGGCTGTGAGCCACGGCCGCCACGCCGGCGATCACCAGCACGTAGAAAGCGATTTTGAAGGGGCGGGGGTGGGAGCGGATGAAGGCGACAAGTCGCGACACCGGGGAACCTTTCTTCGACGACGACACCCCGGCCCGCGTGCTCACTTTCGCGGCGCTGACCGGCCCGGGGGCTTCCTGAACCTTTCTCATTATGCCCTTAAGCCAGGCATTCGTGCCGGCCAACGGGTGCGGTTCGGGTGCGCAAATCCTGTGACAACTGTGCAAATTGGAGGGAGTTGTGATGTATGTCTTAACCGACACGCGGCGATTTCGCAGAAAATTCTCACTTTGGCGCCAGTTTCCGCTACATTTTTGCTTAGTGGTTCTTATGAGCCATGTACCTGAACAGATATCGAGAGGTATTTTCATGTCCGTTAACCGCACAGAGCTCATCGCAGCTATCGCCGACCGTTCCGGCCTGTCCAAGTCCGATGCCGATAAGGTGATCGCCGCGCTCCAGGAAGTGCTCGTCGATTCGCTTTCCAAGGGCGAAGCCGTGAAGATCACCGGCCTGCTCTCCGTGGAGCGCACCGAGCGCGCCGCCCGCAAGGGCCGCAACCCCCGCACCGGTGAAGAAATCGAGATTCCCGCCGGTTTCGGCGTGAAGATCTCGGCTGGATCCAACCTCAAGAAGGCTGTGTCCAACAAGTAGCCTGAGTTGCTTGTGAGTATCGCCTCCTCGGTTTTGCCGGGGAGGCGATTCTTGTGTAGGGGCGTGTTGAGGTACGACGGCGCTGCCGGGCTCCGGGTACTTTCGCTTTCCACGTGAGGCGCCCCGGTGCGGCTTCCCCGGGCCGGCGCGGGCCGTACAATAGAGCCCATGAGTACTTCCCTTCCCGATCCTTTAGGAACTCCGGGCGCGCCATCGGCCCCGGCCGGCCCGGCCACGGAATCTCAGCAATCCGTCGGGGTGCTGGAACGCACCGAAGAACGCCTTTCTCACGGTGATGAGGAGCGTTTCTCCCACTACGTGCGCAAGGACCGCCTTATGGCTTCCGCCGTGTACGGCCAGCCGGTGGTGGCGCTGTGCGGGAAGATTTGGATTCCTTCGCGCAACCCGGATCGCTATCCGGTGTGCCCCACCTGCAAGGAAATCCGTAAACAGATGGGCAACCAAGGCTCCGGATGGCCCTTCGGGCCGGACGTGCCGGGAAGTGGCAAGTGAGTCTGCACCGCTCGATTCCCGCTTCTACCCCGCATACCCCTTCCGTTTCCGCCGCTTCGAATCTCCCTCCGGCTTTCCCGGCCCGCGCGGCCTGGGGAACCACCTCGAGCCTGCGCTCCTGGCAGGCCGAAGCGCTGCGCCTCTACCTGGAGCGCATGCCCCGGGATTTCCTCGCGGTAGCTACCCCCGGGGCGGGTAAAACCACCTTCGCGCTGCGCGTCGCCGTCGAAATGCTCGCGCGCCACGAGGCCCGCACCATCACGGTGGTCTGCCCCACCGAACACCTGAAAACACAGTGGGCGCAGGCCGCGGCGCGCGTGGGTATTCAGCTGGACGCCGATTTCACCAACGCCCAGCGCACCGAAGGCTCCTTCTTCAACGGGGTGTGCGTGACCTATGCCCAGGTGGCCGCTAACCCGGCCCTGCATCGCGAACGCACCAGCGCCCGGCCCACCTTCGTGATCCTGGACGAGATTCACCACGGCGGGGATGCTCTCTCCTGGGGGGATGGCATTCGCGAAGCCTTCACTCCGGCCACCCGCCGCCTGGCCCTCACCGGCACGCCTTTCCGTTCGGATACCTCGCCCATTCCTTTTGTGACCTACGAACCGGATGGCTATGGGAACTTGCGCTCCAAAGCCGATTACACCTACGGTTACGCCCAGGCGCTGCGCGACGGGGTGGTTCGGCCGGTTATTTTCCTGTCCTATTCGGGGCAGGTGCGCTGGCAAACCAAGCAGGGTGACGTGGTGGCCGCGACCTTAGGCGAGCCACTCACCAAAGATATGACGGCGCAGGCTTGGCGTACCGCCCTCAATCCGGGTGGGGAGTGGATCCCGGAGGTGCTGTCCGCCGCGAACGAACGCCTCACGGTGGTGCGCCGCTCGCTACCCGATTCGGGTGGGCTGGTGATCGCCTCCAACCAGAAGGATGCCCGCGCGTACGCGCAGATCCTCACCGAGATCACCGGGGAAGCACCTACCGTGGTGCTCTCCGACGATGCCGGCGCGAACGAAAAAATCGCCACCTTCGCGGATTCTGATTCGCGGTGGATGGTGGCGGTGCGGATGGTATCCGAAGGGGTGGACGTGCCGCGCCTGGCCGTGGGCGTGTATGCCACCTCGGCTTCGACCCCGCTCTATTTCGCGCAGGCGATCGGGCGTTTCGTGCGGGCCCGGCGGCGCGGGGAAACCGCCACGGTGTTCCTGCCTTCGGTGCCGGTGCTCCTGGAGCTGGCCGCACAGATGGAAAAAGAACGCGACCACGCCATTTCGAAACAGGCGGAGGTGGCCGGCTGGGATGATGACCTGCTGGAGGCCGCCAACCGGGAAGAAAAGGCCAGTGAGGAACTGGAGGGCCCGGGTTACGAAGCCCTGGAATCGGGGGCGCTTTTCGATAGGGCTCTTTTCGACGGCGGTGAATTCGGGCTCGGGGCGGCCGTCGGTTCGGAAGAAGAAGCAGATTTCCTAGGGATTCCCGGGCTGCTCGAACCCGAAGAAGTGACCACGCTGCTGCGCGCCCACCAGGCCGAACAGGCAAAAAAGGCCCGCTCCCAGCGCCCGGCCCCGGGCGCCGATGAGCTCACCCGCCGGCGTACCGCCCGCAAGGAACTCACCCAGCTGGTGGCGGCCTGGGCGAAGAAAACCGGGGACCCGCACGCCCTTATCCACACGGAGTTGCGCCGCGCCTGCGGCGGCCCGGAAGTCGCCCGGGCGAGCGCCGACCAGATCGAAGCGCGCGTGAAAACACTGCGGCGCTGGTTCGTAGGCCAGCGCTAAGCGCTCTGGCCGCTTCGAACCAGCGCCGCAGCGAGCAGGAAGGCGAGCGGGAATTAAGCCGCGGCGTCGTCGCCAGGGAAAATATCCACCATGCGGGTGGGGATCGCGGGTTCCCCGGCGGAGAGGCGCCAGCCGTCGTAGGGGAGGGCGTCGCGCGAGGTGTCGTGGCGCAGGCGGGCGGCGGAGAGGACTTCCGTGCCGCAGTAACGTTCGTCGATGGTGCCGGCCTCTACCAGATGGACCTGGAGCGGGCGGGCGCCCTGTTTCTCCAGGTAGGCCAGGCCCTCGGCGAAACTCGAGGCGCTCACCACCAGTTCCTCGGTGGCGTGCCCGCCGCTCTCCAAGCGCCCGGCAACCTTGAGCCCGCCCACCGAAGCCTTATTCTCCGAAGCCTTGGCGACCTCCTCGGGCCGGCCGTCCGCACCTTCGCGCTGGACTAGCTTGTAGACCATTTGCGCGGTGGGAACCCCCGAGCCGGTGACCAGGCGGGTGCCCACCCCGTAGCCGTCCACCGGGGCGGAATTGAGGGAGGCGATCGCGTACTCATCAAGATCCGAAGTGACGGTGATCTTCGTGGAGGTGGCACCCAGGCGATCCAGCTGTTCACGTACCTTGAAGGCGGTGGCGATCAAATCACCCGAATCAATACGCACCGCACCGATCTCACCGCCGGCCGCGCGCCCGGCCGCCACCGCATTCTCCACGCCCTGCGCGATATTGTAGGTATCCACCAGCAGCGTGGTGCCGGTGCCCATGGCTGCGATCTGAGTATCGAAAGCTTCGCGCTCCGAATCGTGGACCAGAGTGAAAGAATGCGCCGAGGTGCCCGAAACCGGAATCCCGTACTGGCGCCCGGCCTCCAGATCCGAGGTGCCCACAAAACCGGCGATATAGGCCGCGCGGGCCGCGGAAACCGCGCTGCGTTCGTGGGTGCGGCGCGCCCCGAAGTCCACGCAGGGCCGCCCGTGCGCGGCAATCGTCATACGCGAGGCAGCCGTGGCCACCGCCGAGTCATAGTTGAAAATAGAAAGCGCGAGGGTTTCCAGCACGCAGCACTCCGCGAAGGTGCCCACCGCGGTGAGAATAGGGGAACCGGGGAAGTACATTTCACCTTCCGCGTAACCCCAAATATCGCCGGAGAAGCGGAAGGTGCGCAGCCACTCCAGGGTGGAATCAGAAACGATCTTATTGGCGCGCAGGTACTCAATTTCTTCTTCCCCGAAGCGGAAATTCTTCAGGGCGTCGAGCAGGCGGCCCGTGCCGGCCACCACCCCGTAGCGGCGCCCGCCCGGGAGCCGGCGCGCAAAAATCTCAAAAACGGCCCGCCGTTGGGCCTTTCCCGACTGCATGGCCGCATCCACCATGGTCAGCTCGTACATATCAGTGAGCAAAGCAGTTGAAACACTCATATGCCTGAGTCTACCCGCGCCCACCTGAGCTGGCCGGGGATGATAGGCCGCGCCGGCAGAAGCTGGCGGAGGATGATGGGCCGCGCCGATAAGCGCTGCCCGGGGATGATTCGCCGCGCCGATAAGAGCTTGGCACTAGGATGGAGATATGAGCGCGCACACATCTCCTGAAGATTTAGGGGCCAGCAGCCCGGCGAGCCGCACCGAAAGCCTCACGCTTTTCGAAGCGGTCACCGGCCCGGCCCGCGCCTGGCGCACCGTTGTGCACGATGATCCGATCAACCTCATGAGCTATGTGCAGTGGGTGTTCCAATCCTACTTTGGCCATTCGGCCGACCGCGCCCTCACCCTCATGTTAGAGGTCCATACCCGCGGGCGCGCCGTCGTATCAACCGGACCGCGCGAGCAGATGGAAACAGACGCCCGGGCCATGCACACCTACGGACTGCTCGCCACCATCGAAGAAGAACCGGAAGGTGGGAGATAATATGCTGCCCTTCCGCCCCGCCCGCGGCGGCTACCGTGCCAGCGTTGACGCGACCGAACGGCAACTTTTTGCCGGACTTGCGCGCGACGTCGCAACTCTGCTCGGCTACAACCTGGACGAAGAAATGCAAGAAAGCAGCGCGGATGTAACCGGGCCCGGCGCCGCGCACGCACCTGGCGCCCGCGGCAATGGTACGCCTGGCTCCCGCGGTAACAGCGCACGCGGCGTGGAAGAATCCAGCGATGTGCTCGCCTCCTACGAACGCGAATTAGCCGACCTGGAAACCACCCGCTGCTACACCCCTGCCTGCGATATGGATACCGCCCTCGCCCGGCTCCTGCCGGATATGTCCGAGGAACCCGAGCTCGCTGACGAATTGCGCGCCCTTACCGAATCCGCCGTCTGCCACACAAAAATCCGCAACCTGCTGGTTTTCTATACCTCCCTGGCGAGCGAGGCTGTATGGGTGAGTAATGAAGATGCCGGTAGCTGGCTGGCCGGCGCGAATGATATTCGGATCGTGCTCGGCACCCGCCGCGATATCACCACCGCGGCGGAATCCGAGGCCGTGACCTCCCGCGCGCTCGACATTATGGAATCCGAGCGCCCCCAAATCGATACCACCGACGACATGATCGGCGTGCTCTACGTAATTATTGCGTGGTGGCAAGATTCACTCATCACTGCCATTCAGAACAAGGACCTGCGGCGGTAACTTGACAGTATGGATTCCCGTCCCATTGGTATTTTTGATTCCGGCGTAGGTGGCCTCACGGTCGCGCGCGCGATTATTGACCAGCTTCCCGGCGAATCCATCACCTATATCGGGGATACCGCCCACTGCCCCTACGGCACCAAAACCATTCCCGAGGTACGCGCTTACGCCATGGACATCATGGAGAAACTGGTGGGCTCCGGCGTGAAAATGCTGGTCATCGCCTGCAATTCCGCCACCTCCGCCGCGCTCGCGGATGCCCGGCAGCGCTTCGCCACAGAGATGGGGATCCCGGTGCTGGAGGTGATCCGCCCGGCGGTGCGCCGCGCGGTGCGGGCCACCCGGAACGGGAAAATCGGGGTGATTGCCACCCCGGCCACCATCGAATCGGGGGCCTACCAGGATGCTTTTACGGCCGCCCCGAATCTGGAACTGACCACCCGGGCCTGCCCGCAGTTCGTGGAGCTGGTGGAACAGGGGCAGACGGCCGGTGCCCAGGTGCAGGCGGTTGCCGAACACTACCTCGCTCCGGTGCGGGCGGCCGGGGTGGATACCCTGGTGCTGGGCTGCACCCACTACCCGCTGCTCGCCGGTGTGATCTCCTACACCATGGGGGAGGACGTGACCATCGTGTCCTCCGCGGATGAAACCGCCCGCGATGTTTACCGCGAACTAGCCACCCGCGATATGTTTGCCGGCCCGGGAACCCCCCGGCGCCGCTTCTACGCCACCGGCGACCCGGTGAGTTTCGGGCACCTCGCCCGCAGATTCCTCGGTCCGGAAGTAGGAACCGTGCTATCTACGGAGGAACTCTCGGCATGAGACTGACGATCATTGGATGCTCCGGCTCAATGTCCGGGCCGGAATCACCCGCCTCGGCCTACCTAGTGCAGGCGGAAGGAATCGACGCGAACGGCGCCCCGCGCACCTACACCTTCACGCTGGATTTCGGCCCCGGCGCCATGGGCCATCTGCTGCGCTATACCGACCCGGCACTCCTGGACGCCATGGTGATTTCCCACCTCCACGCCGACCACTGCGCCGACCTCATCGGGATGCAGGTCTACCGGCGCTGGCATCCTTCCGGCCCGCTGCCCCGGGTGGCGGTGTACAGCCCCGGGGATGCGCGGCGGCGCGCCCGCCAACTGGGCGACGACGGCCCGGAAGAAACTTACGACGACGTTTTCGACTTCCGCCAGGTCCGCGCCGGGGATACCTTCCGCGTTGGCCCCATGACCATCCAGGCGTTCCCCGCCCTCCACACCGTGGAAACTTTCGCCTACCGGATCACCGGCCCCTCGGATCTGCGCCCCGGGGAGAACGTGGTGCTCACGTTCACGGGGGATACGGATATGTGCGACGGCGTCGTCGCCGCGGCGCGCGGCGCCGATTTACTCCTTTCCGAATGCGCTTATGAAGATGGGCGGGATACCGTGCGCGGCATTCACCTCACGGGTTCGCGGGCCGGGGCGCTGGCCGCGCAGGCCGGGGCCCATGAGATGCTCCTCACCCACCTCCAGCCGTGGACAGATCGGGAATCCGTGCGGGCCGCGGCGCGGGAAGAATACGAGGGCCGGGTGGCCTGCGTGCGAGCCGGGGAAGCCTTCCGGATCTAAGCGGGGTGCGCGGATCTCAGCAGGCTTGGGCAGGGCTCCGCGGGCGTGGTTTGGCATCAGCTGGCTACGCGGATTTTTCATGTTGTAGCGGCGCGGTAGCCTTAAGCCATGACTGAAAAGAACTCCAGCGCCACGCGAGCGGACGGGCGTGCCGTAGATGAGATGCGCCCCGTCACCATTGACCGCCACTATTTTGAGACCGGGGAAGGCAGTGTGCTGGTGCGCTTTGGGCGTACCACCGTGCTCTGCGTTGCTTCCTTTGAAGAAGGGGTGCCGCGCTGGCGCAAAGGCAGCGGGGAAGGCTGGGTAACCGCCGAATACTCCATGCTTCCGCGCGCTACCTCGGAGCGTTCCCCGCGCGAATCCGTGCGCGGGAAAATCGGGGGCCGCACCCATGAGATTTCGCGGTTGATTGGCCGCAGCCTGCGCGCCGCCGTTGATATGAAAGCCCTGGGGGAGAACACCATCACCCTGGATTGCGATGTGTTGCAGGCCGACGGCGGAACTCGCACCGCGGCTATTACCGGCGCTTTTGTGGCTCTGGCGGATGCCATCTCCTGGGCTCGGGCACGTAAGTTGGTGCGCCGCCCGGTCCTTACCACCTCGGTTTCCGCGGTTTCGGTGGGCATCATTGACGGCCAGCCGCGGCTCGATCTTCCTTATGAAGAGGACGTGCGCGCTGATACCGATATGAATATCGTGGCGCTGGGCAGCGGGGATTACGTGGAGGTTCAGGGAACCGCGGAACACCACCCCTTCAACCGCGCTGATCTTGGGGTTCTCCTTGACCTGGCGGATAAGGGCACCCGCGAGCTTCGTGAACTCCAGCATCGGGTGCTCTTCGAGGGGGAGAATCCGGTACGTAGCGATGTGTTTACCGGCGGTGACCAGTGGAAGTAGCGCAGCCGCGGCGCGTCGTCGTCGCTACCGGAAATGCCCATAAAGTCACGGAACTTCGCAATATTCTGGCGCCGTGGTTGCAGGAAATTGAGCTTGTCTCCGGCGCGGAGTTTGCGGTGCCTGAACCGGTGGAGGATGGCACCACGTTCGCGCAGAACGCGCTCATCAAAGCGCGGGCCTACGCGCGGGCTACCGGCCTGCCGGCTATTGCCGATGATTCGGGCCTGTGCGTAGATATTCTAGGTGGGGCGCCCGGGATTTTTTCGGCGCGCTGGAGCGGTCACCACGGGGACGACGCCGCGAACCGCCAGCTCCTCCTCGCCCAGCTCGCGGATGTGCCGCTGGCCAATCGTGGCGCTCATTTTCATTGCGCGGCCGCGCTGGTGACCCCGGAAGGCCATGAGGAAGTACGCGAAGGCGAAATGCCGGGCATCCTCCTCACCGCCGAGCGCGGCAGCGGGGGCTTCGGCTATGACCCGATCTTCGCGCCGGCCGGCTCCAGCCGTTCCAACGCGGAATTGAGCCCGGAGGAAAAGGATGCTATCTCCCACCGCGGCAAGGCATTTGCTCAGCTGGCACCGGTGATCGTGCAGGTGCTAGCCGAGCGGGCTTAGCAGCGGCCAATATAGCCGAGCGCTGCGCGCAAGAGAGCGGCGTGCCCATCGGACATTTCCGCCTGCAGCTCCGCGGTGCGTGCCTCCCCGGGCGTAAACCAGGTGAACTCCAGGGAGTCATTTCCCGGATCGCAATCCCCGTGAATGGGGATGATATAGGCCAGGTCTACCCGGTGCTGGCGCGCATCGTAATACCCGGCCTCCGGTTCGGGAGTGGGGAAGTATTCGGTGACCGTGAACGGGGCCAGATACGGCGGCAGTTGAGGAAGTGCCACCGAACCGAGGTCTTTATCGATATGGCGGATAAGCGCGGCGCGCACCGGTTCGTGGAACAGCACCCGCCCCGAGGGGAACTCCCGCAAAATCCCCTCAGAATCGGCACGCAGCAGCATCCCGATAGCGATCACCCGCCCGGTTTCATCCAGGCGAACCGGCACAATATCCACGTACACCATCGGGACCTTGTGCCGGACAAATTCGAGTTCCTCGGGGCTGAGCCACGGACCCATATCAGCTGCGTCGACTTCACTCATGTTCTTAATTTTGCCGGGCTTTACGGCCGCGTGGTCCACTCCACGCTACCCGCGAAACATCTGCATTTTCGCGTAGAGCACCGGCGCGGGTGGGGTTCGGCGCGCCATGCGGAAGCTAGACTGAGTGGCATGCGCCAAGCTCGATACCTCAACTACCTCGCCCTCGCCATTCTTGCGCTGGGCGTGGTCACCCTCGCTGTGGGTTGGTATATCGCCATCAGCGGGCATGCCCTCCCGCAATACGGAGTGATTCTCGCGCTCGGAACGGTTGGAGCGGTGGCGTGCGGGCTCGGGTACTGGAGTGAACGCCCCTGGATATTCGGGGCTGGCGCGGTTTTTATGCTGTGGTTCGCGCCCACGCCCCTGGGCCTGTGGCCTCTCGGGATTGGTATCGCCATGCTTATCGCGTGGGCCGTGCTTATTGTGAAGGAAAATAATGTTAAATTCTGGTGATCGTGCCCCGGATTTCACCTTGGACAGCACCGCGGGAACCTTCCGTCTTTCTGAACATCTGAACGACGGCACCCGTGGAGTCATCGTGTACTTCTACCCGAAAGCCAATACCCCAGGGTGTACTACCGAAGCTTGCGATTTTCGCGATAATCTCAATTCTCTGCGCTCGGCTGGCTATGCCGTGGTGGGAGTTTCCCCGGATTCGCTCACCTCGCTGGAGAAATTCCGGGAGAAGCAGGGGCTCAACTTTGTGCTCGCCTCCGATCCGGATCACGCGGTGGCAAGTGAATGGGGCGCTTGGGGAGAAAAGCAAAACTGGGGTAAAACGGTTACCGGAATGCGCCGCTCCACCGTGGTGGTCAATCCGGATGGCACCGTGGCAGCGGCTTTTTACAATGTGAAAGCTACCGGGCATGTGGCGCGGCTGCGCCGCGATCTCGGTATTGACGAATAAGTGGGAAAGGTGAATGGCTGGAACGCGGGTCTTGGCGTTGTGATCGTGCGATAGTTTCTGATCTTTCGGTCCTTTCGGCGTTCCCGGCCTTTTCTGGCTTTCCTGGCCCTTTCCGAATTTTCCTACACCGGGAAATCCGCTAGGATAGACCGGTACGCGCGCGTGGCGGAACTGGTAGACGCGCTGGATTTAGGTTCCAGTGCCTTTGGGCGTGAGGGTTCGAGTCCCTCCGTGCGCACATTTTTTCCCTTGATATCAAGCCAAAAAGTGTTTCGGTTGGGTGCCTGTGGACACGGCGTGGACACGAAGGGCACAGTTAGGTACGGGGTATGGCTTCTATTGAGAAACGGGTGCGCAAGGACGGTACGCCTACGTGGCGTGTCCGGTTTCGTTTGACGCCGGACGGGAACCCGGTGTCTGAGACGTTTTCCACGGCTGAGGCCGCGCCCCTATAGCGCGGCACCGTCCCCTTGCCAGGTCTTGCACCCGGTCAGTCCCTAAACGGTCAAGGGGGGAGGGGAGAGCGGGCGAACGCTGTCACCATTCGCCCGCCTACGGTCAGCAGTTACTAACTAGCGTCAAACTCATTGAGCATCATTTTCACGATCTCAAAGAGCCTTTCACGGCGCTTAGCATTGCTCTCTACGACAATTAGCCGTATCATTTGGAGCAGTGAGTTAGTTTCTGCGTTTCTCATAGGAAACTCCTCTCTTGAGGAAAGTCGCCCGGTGTTGACCCGCCGGGCGCTTTCATTTGGCACCGTCCGGATGGACGGCAACCCCGCACTAACCGGGGGCGACTAGCCCGTGTCCATGGACACGAAATAGCGAGCGAAGCAAGCGATTTGAGCGAATAGAGCGACACTCAAAACGCTGGAAACACTAGGAAACAAGCCAAAACAAGGAGTTCACGCTGTCGCCGTTGACAGGTTCGAGTCCCTCCGTGCGCACTCATTGCGACCTTAGCTATCTGCGCGGATATGTAGGCCGACGCTGCTACTGGCACAGGGCCGCCCGCATGACCTCCACGGGAATGTCGGTGCGGCCCAGCCAGATTTCTTCGGCAAAAACGCCCTGCCACAGCAGCATATCCAAGCCGGATACGCATCCCGCGCCGGCGCGGCGAGCGCGCTGGAGCAGCTCCGTTTCCAGCGGTTCGTACACCGCATCAAAAACAATATGGCCCGGGCGCAGCCAGCTTTCAGGGATCAGAGCGCCCGGGTGGGCGCTCATGCCCACGCTCGTGGCATTGACCAGAAGGGAAGCGGCCTCAACCTCGCGGCGCAGCGCCTGCTCATCAGCAAGGTCACAAAGCTGGGCATCCACACCGGTTTCGGCACGCAAGCGAGCCAAAATCTCAATAGCCCGTTCGTAATTCTGCCCGCGTCGGGAAAAGACCCGGATGCGGGATACCCCTTCGAGGGCGGCCCGGGTATAGATCGCGCGCGAAGCTCCACCCGCCCCTAAAATCACCACCGAATCGCCAGGATCGTATCCAGCTGCCCGCACCGCCGCAAAAGCGCCGCGGCCATCGGTATTGTGCCCGACCGTGCTCCCATCCTCGCGGATGTGAACAGTGTTTACCGACTCCATGAGCCGGGCATCGTCGGAGAGCTCATCAACGCTCTCATACACGGCAGTTTTATGCGGCATGGTCACGTTAAAACCGCCAAAACCCAGGTCTCGCAAAGCCGCGACCGCCCGCGCACCCGCATCCGGAGCAATATCGAAAGCCAGGTAAACGGCGTTTACACCCAGGTGGGCGAAGGACGCATTATGCATGGCGGGGGAGCGGGAATGACCCACCGGGTGCCCGATAACGGCGTAGCTGACCGTACGCCCATCAATCCCCATCGCGCTACTTCTCACCGCCGGCCGGCTCGCCAGGCTGCTGCCCGGAGCGATCTCCGAGCTGCCCGGCCGCGCCACGCTCGCCGCGCCGCCGCAGCCGCTCGAGCCGGCGCTGCGCGCGCCGTTCTTTCCGGGCCGCCCGCCGGCGTTCCTTCGCCTCTGATTTCTTCGTGGACTCGGAATGGTTCGCCCCGTAAATACCATCCACAACATCACGGTACCGTTCGAGCACCACTTCGCGGCGCACCTTCAGTGACGGCGTGAGCAGGCCATTTGCCTCGCTGAAATCACCGGGCACAATCACGAATTTCCGGATGGACTCCGCCCGTGAAACCTGCGCGTTCGTGCGGTCAATCGCGCGCTGGAGCGAAGCGTTCACGGCCTCGGAATTCATTGCCTCGGCCGGACTCATCTTCGGCAAACCGTGTGAGGAAAGCCAGGAGGGAAGCATCTGCGCATCAAGGGTAATCAACGCAGAAATGAAAGGCTCCCCATCACCCAACACCACCACATTGGAAATGAGGGGATGGGAACTCAGCTTATCCTCCAGCACGGCCGGTGCCACATTCTTGCCCCCGGCCGTCACAATAAGATGCTTCTTCCGGCCAGTAATAGTGAGGTTGCCACGTTTATCGAGCGTCCCGAGATCCCCGGTGTGGAACCAGCCGTCCGCAAAGGCAGCCGCGGTAGCTTCGGGATTGTTATGGTAACCGCGGAAGACAGAGTGGCCCTTGACCAAGACTTCGCCGTCGTCGGCAAGTTTAATACGCATGCCCGGAAGCGGCCATCCAACGGTACCCAGCACGGGATTTGCCGCGCGCGTGGCATTTGCCGGACCGGTGGTTTCGGTGAGGCCGTAACCTTCCACCACGGTGAGCCCGATGCCGCGGTAGAAGCGCCCCAGGCGGGTGCCCAGCGGCGCCCCGGCGGAAATGGCAAAACGAATCCGCCCGCCCATCGCCTCGCGCAATTTATTGAAGACCAGTTTGCGTGCCAGCGCGCGTTTCACCGCGAAAATCGGGCTGCGCCGGCGCCGGGTGCCGTTCTGCACCGCAATATCGGCCGCCCACCGGAAAATCCGGCGCCGCAGGCCCGCCCCGGCTTTCGCCTCGGCCGCGTTATAGACCTTTTCCAAAACGCGCGGCACCACCAGCAGCAGGGTGGGTTTGAAAGTCTCCAGGTCGCTCATGAGGTTTTTGAGATTGCCCACGAAGCCCACCGAAATACGGGTGGCTAGCCCGAAGTAGGCGCAAATCCGCCCCATCACATGCGCCATGGGGAGGAAGAGTAGCAGCGAAGCCTGCGGATTATTGAGAATCTCCGGTTCGTAATGCCACGTTCCCAGCACGGTACGCGCGAAATTCCCGTGGGTGAGTTCCACGCCCTTGGGATCTCCGGTGGTGCCCGAGGTATAAATAATGGTCGCGAGCGAATCGGCCGTAACCGCCGCGATACGGGCGTCCAGGTCTTCTTCGGGAACTTCGAGGGCCGCGGCATTGAGCGCGGCGCGCCAATCTTCCGTCATGACGGTCGCGGGCGGAATCGCGGGCGGGGTCACCGAATCCACCAGTTCCGCGTGGGCGCGAGTATCGGTGAAAATATGGGTGATCTGCGCATCGGCAACCATCCACGCGATCTGCTTCGCGGAACTTGTTTCATAAATAGGAACCGGCACCACCCCGATATGCAAAGCGGCCGCGTCCAGCAGCGCCCATTCGTAGGAGGTTGCCGCGAGGATCCCGATGCGTTCGCCATGCCCGAGCCCCAGGCCGATGAGCCCGCGGGCGGTGAGCCGCACCTGCTCGAGGAATTCCGTAATCGTCAACGGTTTCCAGTTCCCGCCAATCGAGCTCTGGATATGCACCGCGATATCGCGCGGATGCTTGCGTTGCCGCTGCGCGAGCAGCCACGGAACCGTGTGATACGACTCGTTCTTGAAAGGAGCTTTTTGCGATAGGGAACCATCGCGGTGCTTCTTCATCTATCCTCCTGCATGGGCCTGCCCGCGACGCGGGTGCGGCCCCGGTTGTGTAGTTGATTCCCGCTCTATTTAGTTCGCCGCGAGGACCGGGTTGCGCAGCACCCCGAAACCTTCGATTTCACATTCCACGACGTCGCCCGCTTTCAGCGGGGGCTCACCGTTAAAGGCACCGGGCAGAATGATATCGCCGGGAAGCAGGGTGCAGCGGCGCGACGCCGCCGCCACCGACTGCGCCACGGAAAGCGGATAATCGGAGGTCCGCGCCCGGGTGTAGGTTTCCCCGTTCACCCGCGAGGTCATCGCCAGATCACTCACATCAATATCCGTGAGAATATAGGGGCCCACCGGCAGTGCGGTATCAAACATCTTCTGCGCCCCGTTCACATCCCCGCGGGCCGTCACATCATTAATAATGGTGTAACCGAAAACGGCCTCCAGCGCGCGCTCCTCGGGAACATCCTTGGCAACCCGGCCGATAATAATGCCGAGCTCCACTTCGTGGGCGAGGCCTTCGCTGGCCCACTCCGGAATAATAATCGGATCATCGGGCCCGCATACCGCCGTATTGGGCTTCATAAAGAAGAAAAGATCAGCGGCGGTGGCGCCCGGCGCGGTCGCATTACCGAAGCCAATCGCCTTCGAGCGCGGAATCATGGGGGAGAGGAGCACGGCATCGGCGGCGGCCACCCGTTCCCCGGTGGGCTGAATTTCCCCGAAAATTGGATCATCGGCGAGGATAACGAAGTCATCGGCGCCTTCGTCGTAGACCGCGTAGCGCGGCCCCTGGCTCAAACTCAAGCGTGCTATTTTCATATCATTAACCTTAGTATTTCACCTAGACTTTAGCGACAGGCGCCCCGAAGGTGCGTTGAAGGTGCGGTGCGGCCGCGCGTTCGCGCCTGTGCGTGACGCGGCGCCCCGAAGTCGCCTCGAAAGCGCGTTACGCTCCCGCCTCCAGCAGACCTTCGATCCGGTCCAGGGCCTCCAGGGCAATCGCACGCGGGGTGGCCAGCACCATGCGGGCCCATTGCTCAAAACCGGCGCCCGATGCCCGCCCGGGCGTGAGTGCCACATTGGCCCGCTCTAAAATTGCGGCGACGGCGCCCTTCGGCTCGCGCGCCTCTTTGCGGGCACGTTCCTCCTCCGCGCGCACAAATTCCGCCTCGGAAAAATCGAGGAAAGCAATATAGGTGCCTTCCACGTGGGCCATGCGCACCCCGGGCCAAGCCCGAACCCGCTCTTCCACAATCCGCAGGGTCTCGCCAATATAGGAGCACACCGCGCGATTCCAATCCAGCGCCTCTTCGAAAGCGATTGCGGTGGCCCGAGCTCCCAGCGTGGAAGTTGGAGAGCTCCAGGCATTGGCGTGGGGCGCGTAGCGGGCTGCGTCGTCGTCGTTATAAAAAATGAGCTGCGCGGCCTTGAGGCCGGGGATATTCCAGCCCTTCGTCGCGCTGATCGCGCTGATCGTATGCGCGCGGGTGGCCGCGCTGCGCGGGCCGTAAGGAACGTAGGTGCCGTCGATGAGTACCGGGGCGTGAATGGAGTCCTCAAAAACGCGAGCCCCACGCCGCTCCACCACGGCCGCAACCTTATCGAGTTCCGGACCGGTCAAACATCGGCCCGCCGGGTTCCACGGGTTACACAAAATCAGAAGGGAACCGGGGGTGAGTGCCGCTTCCAGCGCCTCGAGGTCCAGCTCCCAGCGACCTTCGCGGAAAATCGAGGGCACCTGGCGCACCTCCCGGCCGTACTCACCGGGAAGTGTGAGGAACGGCATATAGGCTGGAGTTGGGACGATCACCGGAGCGTCCGGGGCTGTGAACTGCGTGATCGCGATCCGCAACGCGCTGAGAACTTCGGGGATGAGGAACATGCGCTCCGGGTCGGGGGCCGGGCCGAAGTGGCCGAGCCACGTGGAAACTGCGTTCATAATCCCCGGAATTTCGCGGGGAGGAAGGTAGCCGAGGGTGCCGCGCTGCGCTGCGCTCACCAGGTAATCGCGAATTTCCGGCGCGATTCCCAAGTCCATTTCGGCCACCCACATGGCGATAGCATCCCCGAAAGCAGACCACTTATGCGAGCCCTGCGCGATGAGATCGGAGACGGTGCGAGTGTCGAAATCATATGTCATATCCGTAGCGTATCCTTAACCCATCATGGCTATCACAACTGCTACCGGACGCGAGATCCGAGTTCGTTTCTGTCCCTCACCCACCGGCACCCCGCATGTCGGTATGGTACGCACCTGCCTCTTTAACTGGGCCTACGCCCGGCACGTGGGTGGAACTTTTATTTTCCGCATTGAAGATACCGACGCAGCCCGTGATTCTGAAGAGTCGTATCACCAGATTCTTGATTCCCTGCGCTGGCTCGGGCTGGACTGGGATGAAGGGGTTGAAGTGGGCGGCCCGCACGGTCCCTACCGGCAATCCCAGCGCGGGGATATCTACCGTAAGGTCGCGGCCCAGCTGCTGGAGCGCGGCTACGCCTACGAATCTTTCTCCACTCCGGAGGAAATCGAGGCGCGCCACCGCGAACGCGGGGAGGATCCCAAGCTCGGGTACGACGGCTATGACCGCAACCTCACCGAAGAACAAAAGGCTGCCTACCGGGCGGAAGGGCGCGAACCGGTGCTGCGCATGCGCATGCCCGATGAGGATATTACCTTCACGGATGTGATCCGCGGGGATATTACTTTCCGGGCCGGCTCCACTCCGGATTACGTGATTGTGCGCGCCAATGGCGATCCGCTCTACACCCTCACCAATCCCATTGACGATGCCCTCACGGAAGTAACGGACGTGCTGCGCGGGGAGGATCTGCTCTCCTCCACGCCGCGCCAGATCGTGCTCTACCGTGCCCTGGAAGAACTGGGTATCGCGAAGTGGACGCCGCGCTTCGGCCATATGCCCTACGTGATGGGGGAGGGTAACAAGAAGCTGTCCAAGCGTGATCCGGAATCGAATCTGCTGCTTCACCGCGAACGGGGCATGATCCCGGAGGGCCTGCTCAATTACCTGGCCCTGCTCGGGTGGTCCTTCTCCGCCGAACGTGATGTGTTCAGCAAGGAAGAACTTGTGGAGCATTTTGATATCCACAATGTCAATCCGAACCCGGCCCGTTTTGATGACAAGAAATGCGTGGCGATTAATGCGGACCATATCCGCCTCCTTGACGTGGCCGATTACACCCGCCGCCTCGTTCCTTATCTCAGCGAGGTGCTCAGCGGCGGCGCCTATGAGGAGCTCACGGATCGCGAACGGGAAATTCTTGACGCGGCAGCGCCGCTGGCGCAGACCCGCATGCAGCTGCTGGGCGAGGCCCGGGATCTGCTCGGCTTCCTTTTCGTTGGTGCGGCGGAGCTGGACTACAACGAGAAAGCCCTCTCCAAGCTTCGTGATTCGGCACCCGAAGCGCTACGCGGGGCTCGCGAGGCCCTGAGCGCGCTGGATGATTTCACGCCGGAAGCTATTAAGCCCGCCCTCGATGCGGCGCTGGTGGAGGGCCTCGGTATCAAGCCGCGCTTCGCCTTCGGCCCGCTTTTCGTGGCGATGACGGGCACGAATGTGTCCATCCCGGTGATTGATTCCATCGCTATCCTCGGGCGTGAGGAAGCGGTGGCGCGCATTGACCAACTCCTGGAAAAAATTTCCGGGTAGTAAAGAATACGAACGGGGAGGGCCGCGATGGTGGTAAGTACGACGCCGCCGCCGCCGCGGCCCGCCGCGTCTTTTCCCGCGCCGGGAACCTACCTGCGTGCCTGGGGAAGGGCCTGGGAGCGGGTGGCAGCGGGCGCCGCGAGTGACTACGCGGGTGAGGGTGTAGGCGCGAACGAGGGCGCACACCCGGGTGAGGGCGCTGGCGGCCGGGTATTCTTCGAGCCCCTCGCCATGGATGATGGCAGCATGGAGTGCGTCCCGCGGGTGGAGTTGTGCGGTGCGGAAAATCCCCAACCGTCCTGGCCGGTAGCTGAGCTGGGGCGTTTCCAGCGCGCGAACCTGGCGTTGGGGGAGTTCTCCATCCATTTTGCGTTCAACGCGGATATTGAGCGCGTTCTTGCCGCGGATTGGGCCTTGAGTGCGGAGGAAGCCGCAGTGCGGGATTGTGTACTTGAGCAGCGCATTCCACCCGAATGGGAGGCCTGCTTCGCGCTCCAGCAGTTGCGCTTCCACGAGGTCGCGCTACCCAGCCACCGCCGCAGTCACCGCTCCCGCCGCAGCCGTAGGCCGCTCGGCTGGGAGATCAGTTCGCAAATCATCGAGATCCTCGGCCCGGCGGATAATCCGGCACGCCCGGAAGACTATATCGCCTTCAGCTACCTCAGTTTCGACGTAGGCGAGTTCTTCACCGGTCACCCCCTCGGGGAGCTCTCCAGCACCTGGTCATTTTTCGGCGACGACGCCGGCGACTACCCGCGCTCCCACCTGCTCGCTACCGAACTCCCGGAGCTGGCGCAGCCGGATCAGTCGCGGATCTACCGGATTGTGACCGCGGAGGACTGGGTTACGCTGGTGGAGCGCTACCCGCTCCGGATCCCCCTGGAGCGGATGTGGAGTCCGGAGACCCTTGGTGACCTGAATACTTACACAGTTAATTGGACGCGGGCCCGTCGCGATTACGACGCCGTGGACATCACCATCGCCGGAGCCGTGCGCACCATGTTTTCCCCGCTGCCCGCCTGTGACGGCTATACGATGCTCACCGGTTGCACGCCCGGCTCGCGTATCTGGCTGCGGGTACCGGAGACCTTACGGGAGGAAGCCGAGCGGCAGGGCCGCGTGCGTGAATGGTAGCGGTGAGTTTCGGCATTGCCTGCGCGGGTGCAGTTTGAACGGCTATGCCGCCTGAACTAGCGCGGGTACAGTTCGAGCTGGCTGCCCGTTTGCACCGGCGCGGGTGCAGCTTGAGCTGTCTGTCCGTTTGCACCAGCGCGGGTGGAGCTCGAGTAGGTGCACCGCTTGAACTCGCGCGGGCCGAGAACGTGGTGCGTCACACGTCCAGCGGATTTGCCAGCTTGAGGAGATTCCACTAAGCTTTTTATCTGTCGTCCTCGGGAACGTAACGATTCTGAGGTCCACACCCTTGGGGTATGGTGTAATTGGCAACACAGGTGATTCTGGTTCATCCATTCTAGGTTCGAGTCCTGGTACCCCAGCGATGATGCTTCGGCATTCTCACAGGCCCCGTTCGTCTAGCGGCCTAGGACGTCGCCCTCTCACGGCGGTAACACCGGTTCAAATCCGGTACGGGGTACAGCACAAGGCGGGAAAGCTTCGGTTTTCCCGCCTTGAGTCGTTCCGCCGCGACGATACGAATGGTGCTTTCAGAAACTGAAATGTACGCTATTTCGTTATTATTCCAGGTGAAAGTTCGGGTTGGAGACGGCAGCTTTTCCATTAACTTCCTGTTTGCGCAGCGCACTATTTCTATTAGGCTGGGGTCATAAGGATGGAGGTGGTACCACATGATTATCCGAGGAAGATATACAAGTCTCGACCAAGTACTCGCCCGTCAAAATGAGATTTTGGACGAGCTACGCACCACCCGCGAGGACTATAACGAACGAGCGGAAAACTACTGGATGAATGACAAAGAGGCTGCACTACGTCCAGAGTTTGAAGCACTCGAAGGCTTCGTGGAGTTCTACCGTGAAGAAGAGCTGAAGGAAAAAGAACTTGCAGCGGCCGGACGTTCTTAGCGAAAAGGTACAGCAGTTCGCCGGCGATCTTATCGGAGTCGCACGGCTATTTGATGATGACTTCACCTTCGTAACGGACGAAGCTACGGCTTATCGGCAATCGACTCAGCGCATACAAGGGACTGCTGGTATCCAGTTGGATCATATGCGCCTGTATCTGGAACTTGACTACAGTCTCTTTCTCTCTCACCTCGAGCAGTTTTTAACGGTGGGGCAGTCTAGTTTCACATTGCGACTGCACTCAAAGAAAAGCGAACCCACGATTCGATGGGACTATATCCGTCAGCCGCGTTCTGCCGATGTACCGAGCTCGCATGTGCAGATTCATGCTCACAGGGATATATGGACTCATGCGATGGTAGATGGTGGGCTATCAGCTCGAGCGAGGAAAAGAGCTAATCTGAAGGGGCGAACACCTCCAATTTCGGATCTGCATATTCCGCTTGGCTCAAAAAGATTTCGTCCGTGTGCGGAGGATATCCTTTTGTTTATCCTGCATGAGTTTGGTGCACACTGTAAACCGGGTACTGAGAAAATCCTGTTAGAAAGACGCTCTGACTGGGAAAGGATACAAGCCCGCGCGGTCGTTCGTGAACATCCCGAAGAAGCTATATCGGTGCTTAAGGAATTGGGGTTGATATAGCCGCCTATTGCCGATGAGTGTGTAGGCGGTAAAGATCATTATGCGGCACACCGCGCCCGCGCTACCGCCCGCAAGAATGAGGGATCGCGCATGAGCCGGGTTTCCCATTCTCCGCGCCCGGCTCCGCTATCCTCGCGGGCCGGGGTGAATACCACCTGGATCGCCGGACCGGCACATTCCTCCAAAGCCGAAAGGTAGGCATGGCGTAATTCCCCGTAGCTATCGGCTGGGAACTCGGGTGGGAAGAAAACGACGTCGTTCGGAAGAAGCACCCCAAGAGCATCCGCACGTTCCACGCGCCGCGCGTGTGCAGCGACCACATCCGCATCGGTACCGGAATTCGCGTGTTGCGCCGCACCTTCCCCGAGCTCTGCATCACGATCCGCCAGGTAACGCGAGGCCGCCAGAAGCGGATCACCCCGGCGCGCGTACCGCAGCGGCACCCCAACACGCGCGCAAAACTCCAGCGCGCAATCAATCACCAGGCCACGCCCGCGAAAATCGCGACCGTAGCGCGGCCCGGCAATGCCCGCCGGGCGATACCCACGGTCCTCCATCCAGGAGAATTGCGCAGCCAATTCCGTGAGGATATCTGCGCGCACGAGCTGCGGGGGAGCGGCGCTTTCTTCCGCGGAAAGGTAGCGCCCGCCGCGGTCCGTCAAACTTGAGGCATGCGGGCCGACGGCGCGCCACGGAGCTCCGGGCCCCTGCGAGCTAATAGCGAAACCCAGCAGAATCCGCCCCGGATCGATGCCGACGGCTGCCAAAGCCCGCAGGGCATGTTCCGCCGCGGGAGCCGCCACCAGGAGGGTGGCGCAGGTGGCGTGCCCGCGTTCCAGCATCTCGATAATGAGGTTATTCAGGGCACGATTGCGCCCCAGCCCATCCGCGCACACCACCACGGTGCGGGCCGAGGAGCTGGGGTGGGATGCAATCATGTCGCCAAAAATATCCATCTCACGTTACCGAAATATGAACAAAAAATGAATGGGAGTCCGCGCAGTGGGTGCGCGGGAGCGGAAGGACTAATCTTCGAGGTTGTCACGCCCGGGCAGCCAGGTATTCCCCTTCTTGCCCCAGCCGTGCTCACGCTTGGCGCGCTTGGCCGCAGCTTCCTCGCGCCCGGTGAGTCGATCCACGTACAAATGCCCGGTCAAATGGTCGTATTCATGCTGGAGAATACGCGCGAACCACCCGGTTGCCTCGATTTCGTAATGCTCGCCCTTTTCGTTTTGCGCCCGTAGCAAAGCATGCGGGGAGCGCGCCAGGGGATACTGTTCGCCGGGGAAGGACAGGCATCCTTCTTCGAAAGGCTCTTCATCCGGATTCACAGGTTCAATAAACAACGTGGGATTAATGGCGACGCCGCGCTCGGGAGCCTCATCCTGATCGGCGTAAACCCACACAAAAATCTGTTTGCCAATGCCCACCTGCGGCCCGGCCAGCCCCACCCCGGGAGCGGCCACGGTGGTCTCATACATATCTTCGACCAGCTGAGCCAGTTCCTCGTTAAATTCCGTAATGGGCTGGGCCGGCCGATGCAGAACGGGATCGCCGGTGATGTAAATAGGAAGAATAGCCATGCTTTAGTTTAAGGCCCGGGCGCGCCCAGGCAAAGAGCATTCCGTTAAAATTCCGGGTGGTCTTTTTCTGTCGGAGGCGGGCGCTAAGCTGACGCTAGGAAAAGGAACGACGCCGCACCTACCCCGCCACCGGTGGGGTAGCCGGTCAAGGGGCTCCTCCGTGAGGGGATCTCTGTGCGAAAGTGAGGGCTTATGCGCATCGCGCTCGTCTCGGATTGCTTCTTGCCCCGCCTGGGCGGGATTGAAGCTCAAACTCGGGATCTTGGCCTGGCTTTGCAGGAAGCAGGCCACCGGGTGCTGGTCATTACCGCTACTCCGCGTGATACGCCTCCGGCTCCCGGAAGTCGGGCAGATCGCGATATCGTGGCGGGCCTTCCCGTCCAGCGCATTACCTCAGCGCTCTTCGGTAATCTCCCGGTCTCCCCGGGGTGCGGCGCCCAACTGCGTGCCTCGGTGCGGGGTGCAGATGTGGTGCATATTCAGGCCGGAGTTGTGTCACCTTTTGCGTGGGCCGCGATGCGCATAGCGGCGGCGGAAGGAATCCCCACTACCGTCACCTGGCACTGTGTATTGGATCCGGTGGAGAAGCTGTTTGCTCCGCTGCGCTGGGTCACGGCGCGCGGAGTTGTCCATAACGCGGTATCCACGTGGGTGGCCGGGCAAGTACGCCGGGCCGTGGGTGGCGACGTCGCGGTTATCCCTAACGGTGTGGATCTGGGCGAATGGCGCGCGGTTGCCGCTTATCGCCTCGCGCGTGCGGAGGCGTTCGGCGGTGCAGCTGGCGGTGCAGGCGGCGGCAGCGATGCCGGTGCAGGCGGAGGCTCAACTGGCGCTTCAGGCGGCAGCTCGGATAGGTGGCTTGAGGTTGTGGCGGCGCGGCGCCTGGCCCCGCGCAAACGCAATGCCGCCCTCATTGATTGCGTGGCAGGTGCGCGCCAGCTCACCGGGCGGGATATTCACCTCACCATTTACGGGGATGGCCCGCTGCGCTCCCAATTAGAACGGCGCGGGCGGGCTCACGGGAACCCCGGCACAGGCTCTGGCCCCGGGAGCGGCTGGCTTCATCTTCCCGGCCGCACGGACCGGGCCGGGCTCATGGAGGCCTACCGCCACGCGGATATCTATCTCACCAGTTCACGCCGGGAAGCCTTCGGGATTGCCACCCTGGAGGCGCGGGCAGCTGGCCTGCCCATTGTTTCTCCGGCCGGCACCGGAGCTGATGATTTCTTGGAGGATGGGCGCTCAGCGCTCCTGGCGGAAACCGATGCGGATATGGTCGCGCAGCTCGCCCGCCTGGCGGAGGATACCGCGCTGCGCACCCGCATAGCCCACCACAATGCGAGCGTGGCGCCCGGATACGGCTGGGAGGAGGTGGTGCCCCTAGTCCTCGCTGAATATGAGCGGGCTATGCAGAATAGTCGGTCCCGCTAGCCGGATAGTCGGGTGTGTGGCTCGGTGTAGGAAAACACCAGGCCGTGACGCGCATCCGTGTATCTACGCAGCGGGCGGTAGTACTCGACTACTCGCTACTACCTTTACTCGTTAATGCCCTCGGTTGTTTGGAGAACATCGGTGAGGCGCCCGGCTGCGGCCACCACCGCCGCCGAATGTACCCGACCGGGCTGGCGGCCCATCCGCTCCAGCGGTCCCGAAATCGATACCGCGGCAATAACCCGCCCGCTCGGCCCGCGCACCGGCGCGGAAATAGAAGCCACCCCGGCTTCGCGTTCGCCTACGCTCTGGGCCCAGCCGCGCCGGCGCACCGCGGAAAGATTTGTGGCCGTAAAGGAAGCACCCTGCAAACCGCGATGCAATTGATCGGGTTCCTCCCAGGCGAGCAGCACCTGGGCCGCAGAGCCGGCCTTCATCGATAGAGAAGCACCCACCGGGATGGAATCGCGCAAGCCCATGGTGCGTTCGGCATTCGCCACGCAGATACGCTGGTCGCCCTGGCGCCGGTAAAGCTGAGAAGATTCCCCGGTATGGTCACGCAGCGCGATAAGCACGGGATTCGCCGCGGCAATAAGGCGGTCTTCACCGGTAGCGGAGGAGAGCTCACCCAGGCGCGGTCCTAAAGAAAAACGTCCTTCGTTATCGCGGGAAACGAAACGGTGGTATTCCAGCGCGACGGCCAGGCGATGCGCCGTCGGCCTTGCTAAATGGGTGGCGGTCACCAATTGCGCTAATGTTTGCGGGCCGGCCTCGAGAGCATCGAGCACGGCGGCAGCCTTATCGAGAACGCCCACACCACTTCCCTCCGGGGCGGGCGCAGGCTGAGCGTGAGGAGAATCAACCATAGCGAAATTTTCTCATCTCAATAAGTGAGATGCAAACGTCCACACTGTGGTGCCGCGCGCAGCGACGCGCCGCCCGCGCTACAGTCGCGTAATGTCCAAAATGTGAGAATTTCATCTTGCCATGTGGACGGAACTGGGTAAACTAGCCCGCGGACCACCACAACCGATCACCGTTGGAAGAGTAGACAGAGTAACCGCAAAAAGAACCCGGGATAATTCCCCGGAATGATGAAGAGGAGGGTAGGGATGGGACGCACGCTCGCGGATAAAATCTGGGACGCCCATCTGGTTCGGCGTGGCGAGGAAGGCACGCCGGACCTCCTCTATATTGACCTGCATCTCATCCATGAAGTGACCAGCCCGCAGGCTTTCGACGGGCTGCGTCTGGAAGGCCGGCCGGTGCGCTGCCCGGAACGCACCGTCGCCACGGAAGATCACAACGTCCCGACCATCGATATTGATCGCCCCATCGCGAATACCACCTCGCGCAAGCAGGTGGATGCCCTGCGCGCGAACGTCGCGGAATTTGGCATCCCGATCTATTCCCTCGGCCACGCGGACCAGGGAATCGTTCACGCGGTCGGCCCGCAGCTGGGCCTGACCCAACCTGGCATGACGATTGTGTGCGGGGATTCCCACACTTCCACCCACGGTGCCTTCGGCTCCATCGGGATCGGCATCGGTACCTCGGAAGTCGAGCACGTCCTCGCCACCCAAACCCTGCCCCTCCAGCGTTTCAAAAATATGGCCATTACCGTCAATGGCACCCTGCGCGAAGGCACGACCGCGAAAGACATTATCCTCGCCGTCATCGCCAAAATCGGAACCAACGGAGCATCCGGGCACATTATTGAATATCGCGGGGAGGCAATCCGGGCGCTGTCCATGGAAGCGCGTATGACGATCTGCAATATGTCCATTGAGGCGGGCGCGCGCGCCGGGCTCGTCGCCCCGGACGCCACCACCGTGGATTACGTGCGCGGGCGCCCCCACGCCCCGCGCGAGGATGCCTGGGATGCCGCGGTAGCCTACTGGTCCACGCTGTATAGCGATCCGGATGCGCATTTCGATACCGAAGTGGTCCTTGAGGCATCCGAAATTGAGCCCATTGTCACGTGGGGAACGAATCCCGGGCAGGGGGTGCCGCTGTCCGGCGTCGTCCCTAATCCGGACACACTGCCGGAAGAAAAAGAGCGCCAAGCCGCGCGGGAAGCCCTCGACTATATGGACCTGCGGCCGGGCACGCCCATGCGCGATATCCACGTGGACACCGTTTTTATCGGTTCGTGCACGAATGGTCGCATTGAAGATCTGCGCTCGGTCGCTTCGGTGTGGCGCGGGCGCCACAAAGCCAAAGACCTGCGCGTCATGATCGTGCCGGCCTCGGCGCGAGTGCGCCTCCAGGCCGAAGCTGAAGGTCTGGATGAAGTCTTTCGCGCTTTCGGTGCCGAATGGCGCAATGCGGGCTGTTCCATGTGCCTGGGCATGAACCCGGACCAGCTCACCCCGGGGGAGCGCTGCGCTTCGACCTCGAATCGTAATTTCCGCGGCCGGCAGGGCCCGGGCGGGCGCACCCACCTCGTTTCTCCGCTGGTGGCCGCCGCCACCGCGGTGACCGGCCATATTTCCCATCCCGCAGACCTCGCCCCTACAGCGTAGAAAGAACACGCCCGTGGAGATTTTCACCCAGCACACCGGCATCGGCGTCCCTCTGCGCGAAACCGAGGTGGATACCGACCAAATCCTGCCCGCCCGCTACCTCAAACGCATCACCAAAAGCGGCTACGAGGACGCCCTCTTCCACGAACGGCGCAAAGACCCCGCTTTTATCCTTAACCAGACCCCGTACGCGGCCGGATCCATTCTGGTGGCCGGGCGCGATTTCGGGACCGGATCCTCGCGCGAACACGCCGTGTGGGCGCTACGAGACTACGGTTTCCGTGCCGTCCTCAGCCCGCGTTTCGGTGATATTTTCCGCGGCAATATGGGAAAACAGGGCCTGGTTGCAGGGCAGATTAGCGACGACGCCGCCAGCCGGCTGTGGGAACTTTTAGAAGAAAAGCCGGGCCGGGAGCTGACCGTGGACCTTGCCGCCTGCGAGGTGCGCTGCGCTGATATCACCTACCCCTTTGAGATCGACCCGTATACCCGCTGGCGCCTCATGGAAGGCCTGGATGATATCGCTTTGACCCTGCGTGATATCTCCCTCATTGAGGAATACGAAGCTCGCCAGCCAGGTTTCACTCCGCGTACCCTGCCGCAGCGGCATCTACCCGAGGTGCCGGTCCGCTCGGCGCGCCTGGAGCCAGATTCGCAGGCGTAACGCCACCCGGATATCCTCATAACTCCGGAAACCGGCCGCGGGCCGGTATGCTGGCTGGGTACCTGTGACACGCGAGAAAGGCGGAGAGTATGGTGTCCCAACTTGTGGTTCGCGGAGGAGTCCCCCTGAGCGGTGAGATTACTGTGCGCGGCGCAAAGAATTTTGTGTCGAAATCCATGGTTGCCTCCCTGCTCACCAAAGAAACGTCCGTGCTGCGCAATGTGCCGCAAATCCGTGACGTCACCGTGGTTTCGGAGCTGCTCGGCCTGCACGGCGTAGAAGTCAACTACCAGCCGGAAGCCGGAACCGTGGAGATCACCCCCGGTGATATTCACCTGCCCCACGATCCGCACGAAGTGAACGCGCTGGCCGGCTCGTCCCGTATTCCCATTCTTTTTGCGGGCCCGCTGCTGCACCGCCTGGGCGAAGCCTATATTCCGGATTTGGGCGGGTGCCATATTGGCTCGCGTCCGGTGGATTTCCACCTGCGGGTCCTGGAAGAATTCGGCGCCAAGCGCGTCCAGGAAGAAACGGGTATGCATCTGGTGGCGCCCAAGGGCCTGCGGGCCAAGCCGGTGCGCCTGCCCTATCCTTCTGTGGGGGCTACCGAACAGACTCTCCTTACCGCCGTTATGGCGGAGGGCGTGACCGAGCTGTCCAATGCCGCGGTGGAACCGGAAATCATGGATCTCATCGCGGTGCTTCAAAAAATGGGTGCGATTATTTCTGTGGATACCGACCGTGTTATCCGGGTGGAAGGCGTGGATGAACTGGTGGGATACTCTCACACCTCGCTACCTGACCGCATCGAAGCGGGTTCCTGGGCGGCGGCCGCGCTGGCTACCGGTGGTGATATTTTCGTGCGCGGGGCCGAACAGCAGTCGATGACTTCTTTCCTTAATCTCTTCCGGAAAGTCGGCGGGAAATTCGATGTGCGTGACGACGGCATCCGCTTCTGGCACCCGGGTGGCGCTCTGCAATCCGTATCTTTTGAAACGGATGTGCACCCTGGTTTTATGACCGACTGGCAGCAGCCGCTCGTCGTCGCCCTGACCCAGGCCGAAGGCATGTCCATCGTCCACGAAACCGTTTACGAAAATCGTTTCGGCTTCACCGAAGCGCTGCGGGATATGGGCGCCAATATCCAGACCTACCGCGAATGCCTGGGCGGGCACGAATGCCGTTTCGGGCAGCGCAACTTCTACCACTCGGCCGTTATCCAAGGGCCCACCCCGCTGCGGGCCACCGATATTGTGGTTCCCGATCTGCGTGGGGGCTTCTCCCACCTCATTGCCGCGCTGGCGGCCGAAGGGGAATCCCGGGTCTCCGGGGTGGATATTATCGACCGCGGTTACGAAAAGTTCCTGGATAAACTCCAGGCCCTCGGCGCGGACGTCACGCCGCTGGATGCCTAAGGATTAGTTATTGGCAACGTCAATAACAACCCGCTTGGGGCTCTCCAGCACCTGAACCCGGTAGGGCCGATCCTTATCCAGCCCGATATGGACCTGGTGCATGCCCTCAAAAGCGTGTTCCACGTGGACTCCCTGCACTACCTTCGCGCCCCCGAGGTTCGGCACGGAGAGATCCGCGGCCTGCGCCGGATCCTCCGGGTAGGTCACCCCGGAAATGCTCAGGGTGAGGAAACGCTTGCCGGGAATATCCAGGGGCCGCCCCGAACCATCCTGAATGGCCTCATCACCGAAGAAACTGAACCATTCCAGATTGGCATCGCTATCGTATTCCACCACCACGCGGTCCCAGCCCTCGTGGCCGGCCACCCGCACCGCGGTGGGCACCGCGGAATTCTCGGTGAGCTTGGGATAATTCGGGGACTGCGAGTCCCCTTCAATAAAGCCCTTGAGGGAGCTTTCCGCAGCCTTGAGTGTGAGGCTGGGGGACTGGCTCACCGCCGGGGTAGACGAAGCGGCAGCCGGGGTGGACGGTGTGGCCGCGCCATCACTGGCGGGAGCGCCCTTCCCGGTCCCGGAGCAGCCGGCCAGCGTGAGGGCGGCAGCGCCTGCGAGCAGGAGAAACGACTTTATTGTGTTCTGTGTCATATGTTTACTGTAGTAGGCCGCGCCCGGGTTTGTCACCTTGCCGCGCGGCCCGGCGTACTACCCTGGGAACAGCACTGAGTAGAAAGGTGTCCATTCGTGGCCACACATCACGTCGCCCTCATCTACGGGGGCGTATCCGGAGAACACTCCGTCTCTTGCCTCACCGCGGCTTCCGTTCTGGGAGCTATTGACCCGGAGCGCTACAGCGTTATCCCCATTGGCATCACCACCGAAGGCATCTGGGTTCCCATGAGCACGGAGGAGGTGGCTGCCGGCGCGGACGTGGAATACCACGGAGAACGCGTGCTGGCAGATTTCGGGCCCGGCGGAGGATTCGTGGTGCGCGGCGAAGACGGCAGCTCGCGCAGCCTCGGGCCTATCGACGTGGCCTTCCCGCTGCTCCACGGCCCCTTCGGCGAAGATGGCACCATCCAGGGCACCTTCGAAATGATGGGAATTCCCTACGTGGGATGCGGGGTTTTCGCCTCCGCCGCGGCCATGGATAAGCACTATATGAAATTGGTGCTGGAATCAGCCGGCCTGCCGGTTGCTCCTTACGTGCTCGTGGAACCCCAGCGCTGGAACGCCGACCCGGAGGGCGTGCGCGCGGAAGTAGCCGAACGTTTGCAGCTCCCTGTATACGTCAAACCAGCTCGCGCGGGATCTTCGCTGGGAATCACGCGGGTGGCTGAACTTTCGCAGCTCGACGCCGCCATTGCCACAGCGCGCGCCGTCGACCCTAAAGTCATTGTGGAAACGGGAATCCCGGGCCGTGAAATCGAGTGCGCCGTCCTCGGTGGGCGCGGCGGTACCGCGCCGCGCGCTTCCGTGCTCGGGGAAATCGTTTTGGACGTGCAATGGTATGACTACGCCACCAAATACGTGGCCACCGAAGGCTTCCACATGGAGATCCCCGCCGCGCTCCCGGATGCGGACGCGGAGAAAATGCGGGGCCTGGCGCGGCGTGTTTTCGAGGTTTTCGAATGCGAGGGCATGACCCGCGTGGACTTCTTCTACACCGCCACCGGGGAAATGTACGTCAATGAGCACAATACAATTCCCGGGTTCACTGCCGTGTCCATGTACCCCATCCTGTGGGAGAAAACCGGGCTGGCCTACCGCGATCTCATTTCCGAACTGATCGAGCTCGCCCTCGCGCGCGGGGTAGGGCTGCGCTAAATGCCCCGGCCAGCTGCCAGTCATACGCCCGGACCCCTGGTGCGCGACCTGAGCGAAGCGGAACTCCTCGCGCAGATCGTGCCGCTGCTCCCGCGCGGCGAAACAACAATCGTCCCCAGCGGGGACGATAGCGCGGTGCTCGGCCTGAGCGACGGCCGGGTCACGGTCTCCACCGATATGCTCGTGGAAGGCGTACATTTTCGGCGCGACTGGTCCAGCGGGAGCGATGTCGGCTGGCGGGTGGCCGCCCAAAATATTGCCGACGCTGTTGCGATGGGAGCGCGGCCGCGTTCCCTCGTCGTCGCCATGGAACTGCCCGGGGACGTCCCGGTCGCCTGGGTACGGGACCTTGCGCGCGGCCTGGCCGAATGTTGCGGCCCGCTCGGATGTGGGGTCGACGGCGGAGACCTCGTGGGCGGGAGCCATATGGCCATCAGCGCCACCATTCTGGGCGATCTGGAAGGGCGCACCCCGCTGCAACGCTCGGCGGCAGCGCCCGGCCAGCCCCTTATTCACTGCGGGAATCTGGGGCGGGCCGCGGCCGGCCTCGAACTGCTCAGCCGCGGCTTTGCCCCGGAACGGGGTGCTTTCCCGGATGCCGCCACCCGCCTCATTCAGGATTTTCTACGCCCGCGCCCGCCGGTGACTGAGGTACTCAGCGCGGCTCGCGCCGGCTTGCGCGGGGCGATGATGGATGTATCCGATGGTTTGCTTCGCGATGCCCAGCGGATAGCCGCCGCCTCCGAAGTGCATATCGATATTCATTCGGAGACGCTTTCCCGCCACGCCCATGACCTCCTCGAGGTGGCTCGGCACCTCGGGCGTTCCGATCCGCTGGAATGGGCGTACAGCTGCGTGCTTACCGGGGGAGAAGATCACGGTTTCCTCGCCACGATGGACGTGAGCCCGGAACGGGCTTGGGGGGCGCGCATCCCGCACCTCCCGGAAGGTTTCAGCCTTATTGGGGCGGTGGAAGCCGCTCATCCGGGCGGGTTGGTCACCGTGGACGGGCGCACTTGGACGCGGGGGAGCGGCTGGGATCATTTCCGGCGCGGCTGAGGGCCGAGGCCGAAGGCCGCTGCACCGTTATCCGGATAGGTGAATTTTTTGCGCGAAATCAGGACGTTCTCCCCTGGAATACTATGCTTCCGCTCGCAAAAATAAGAAGTGGTGCGGCGAACCGCACCGCATCAACTGGGAGTAAGGATGCTCCCGCTGAAATAGGAGGAGAAAATGCGAGCAGCGACAGTTCGAGAAACCTCGGACGGCTACGTTGACATTAAGGACGTGGAACTGCGCCCGATTAAGGCCAACGAAGCACTCGTCGATATCGAATACTGCGGCCTGTGCCACACGGATATCCACGTGGCGCTCGGTGATTTCGGTGATGTGCCTGGCCGCATTATCGGCCACGAGGGCGTGGGCGTTGTGGAACAAATCGGTGAGGATGTCACCTCGCTCAAGGTAGGCGACCGCGTGTCTGTCGCCTGGTTCTTCCGCGGCTGTGGACACTGTGAATACTGCGTGACGGGCGACGAAACCCTGTGCCGGAACGTGGAGAATGCCGGTTACAGCGTTGACGGTGGCATGGCCGAAAAGTGCATCGTCGTGGCAGATTACGCCGTCAAGGTTCCCGAAGGGCTGGATCCGGCCGAAGCTTCGTCCATTACCTGCGCGGGCGTGACCACCTACAAGGCTCTCAAGAATGGCAATATCCGCCCCGGCCAGTGGGTGGCGATTTACGGCGCGGGCGGGCTGGGGAACCTGGCCATCCAGTACGCCAAGAACGTTTTCCGGGCCCGCGTGGTGGCCGTGGATATCAATGATGAGAAGCTGGAATCGGCAAAGAAAGTCGGCGCTGACCTCGTTGTCAATTCCTCGGATATCAACTCCGGGGAATGGATCCAGAAGGAAGTGGGCGGCGTGGACGTCGCGGTGGTGACCGCGGTATCCCAGGTTGCCTTCGGCCAGGCCGTGGATGCCATGAAGGCTGCCGGCACCGTGGTGTGCGTCGGGCTCCCGAAGGGCACCATTGACCTGAATATCCACCGCACCGTTCTGGACGGCATCAAGGTGGTGGGCTCCCTCGTGGGTACCCGCCAGGATCTGGCCGAAGCCTTCGACTTCGGGGCCCAGGGCCTCGTCAAGCCGATCGTGGCCACCCGTCCCCTCGATGACATCAACGATATGATCGACGAAATGCTGGCCGGCAAGATCGAAGGCCGCATGGTTGTTGATTTCTCCAAGTAGCGCCCGGCACAGCTTCCGTGCGTGACACGGCGTCATCGCGGGGAGGCTTCTGCATATTCCTACTCGGAAAAGGGGCGGATCCGGTTTACCCGGGTCCGCCCCTTTTTGCTTATAAGGCTTTCCGCTTCTTCGTTGTTGCGGCCTTTCGGCTCTTTGTTGTGCAGTTTTCGGCTCTTAGTTTTCGGCCTTTCGGGCCTTCGCTTTACGGCTTTCCGACTCCTGCTCACCTGCTCGCGCCCTGCTTGCATACTCTCACGACCTGCTTATATTCATCTCTTTTTTGTGGCATGCCGGGTGTACCCGGTGGTACTCTAGGTCACATTAGTACTAACGGCCTACTTGTTCGGTTGAATGGGCAACGGAACTTCGTGGCTACCACCTTTGGGAGATTATCTATGGGAACGATTGTTTCAACGCCAAACCGCTGGCTCGTCCTCATATCCGGCAGTGTTTTCACGTTTGCTTTATCGGGCACATCCGCCTTCTCGGTCTTCGTTTCTCCCCTCATGGAAGAAACCAGCTGGGACATGGGTCAGATTACCCTGGCCTTCACGCTCTACAATATTTTCATCGCCGTCATGGGGATTATCGTCGGAACCGTGGCGCATAAGATTGTTCCGCATCGCATTGTATTCACAGGTTCTTTATTCTTCGGGGCTGGATGGATCCTCACCGGCTTTGCGACAAGCGTTGCCATGATGTGGCTGACCTTCGGGGTGCTGGCAGGCATCGGCGGTGGCATGATCTATAACTACACCATCACCTCGGTACTCAAGTGGTTCCCAGATCGGCGGGGCCTCGCCTCCGGTTTGGTTATCGGATTCGCTGCGGTCGGGCCGGTTTTTGCGGCACCGGTGGCCACCGCGGTTATTGAAGCCAAGAGTGTTTTCGCAGGGTTTATCGTCCTGGGAATTGTTTATGCCATCCTTATGTTCATCTTCGCGGCATTCGTGCGCCCTCCGGCTGAAGGGTATATTCCTGCCGGGTGGACCCCGCCCAGTACGGATTCTTCCGTGCCCGGCGGAGTGCAGCTCACCTGGCGAGAAATGATGAAAACATCGACCTTCTGGCTGCTCTTCTTCGTTTTCGTGGGCGCTGGAACCTCCTACATGATGATGCTCGGGGCAGCGGCCACTATCGGTAAAGAACAAGCCGGCATGTCAGTTGAGCTGGCCACCATCTCCGTGACCGTGGTGGCCCTATCCAATTTCATTGGCCGGATGATCTTCGGAGCACTCTCGGATAAATTGGGGCGCGAAATCACCTTGATGATCGCCATGGCCGTCAATGTGGCGGCCATGCTCTCCATGTCCGTGGTGACTAACGCGGGCCTGTTCCTTGCTTTGATGGCCTTGGTCGGGGCTTCCGGCGGCGCCTTACTCGCTCTTTTCCCCGCGTTGGTATCTGACCAATTTGGTGCCAAGTACTCCACCCTCAATTACGCCATTATGTTCACGGCGTATTCCGTTGCTGCCCTCATCGCTCCCCAGCTGGCGGCCTTCTATCGGCAAAGCGGCAACTACGCCCCGGCATTCATGTGGGCAGCGGTTTTGACGGTTGCCGCCATCGCTGCTCTCGGAATTGTTATGAAGAAAGGCTCCGTGTCACAGCGGCGCTCCAAGTAATAAAAGCTGCCGCCAGCGGCGGTATAACCCAATATAAGAGGAGAAAAAATGAGTCAGAAAACTGCTGTTATCACAGGAGCAGCATCAGGTATGGGGCTCACAGAGGCCAAGCTCTTCGCCGAGCGCGGCTACAAGGTTGCCCTTCTTGACGTCAATGAGGACGGTCTAAAATCTGCGGTGGCAGAGATCAAGGCCGCGGGTGGCGAAGCATCATCCTTCACCATTGACCTGACCGATCACGATTCCATTATCGCTACCGTGGCCGAGGTGGAAAAAGAATTCGAGCATATCGACGTGCTCGTCAATAACGCCGGTGTCTTTGACAAGTACCAGGCATCCCTGGATACTCCGCGCGAACGCTGGGATTTCCTCCTGGCTATTAACCTGACCTCCGTCTTTGATATGACGAACGCAGTCCTCCCCGGTATGCTCAAGCGCGGCGAGGGCGCGGTGGTGAATATTGCCTCCGTTGCCGGAATCGTAGCTGCCAAGGGCGGGGCCGCGTATACCGCTGCCAAGCACGCCGTTATTGGCTACACCAAGCACCTGGCCTCGGAATACAGCAAGGAAGGGATCCGCTTCAACGCCGTGGCACCGGGGACTATCGTGACGCCCTTGGTCGCGGGCATTGTGGATTCTATTCCCACCGATCCGGTTCCGCTGCGCCGCTTTGGTCAGCCTGAAGAAGTTGCGGAAGCGGTCTTCTTCCTGGCGGACGGTAAGGCCGGCTTCGTGAACGGCACCACGCTGACCGTGGATGGCGGTTTCACTATCCAATAAAGTGCCGGAGAAACTCCGGGAATCACCCCGGTTATCACCGCGCTTCGGGTTCCCCTCAAGCTATGCGGGGGACCGGGTCCACCAAGATAAAAAGGAAGTGGTCGGAAACAATATCCATGTTTCCGACCACTTCCTGTGCTGGCACTAGCTAACTCACGGGAGTAAGCCAGCCCAGCGAAGCCACAGTACTTAGGCGGCGCGCTGCACCTTGCCGGCCTTGAGGCACGAGGTGCACACGTTGAGGCGCTTGGGGGCGCCCTTCACAAGCGCGCGAACACGCTGAATATTCGGGTTCCAGCGGCGGCTAGTACGCACGTGCGAGTGCGAGACGCTCTTCCCGAAGCCCGGGTGCTTGCCGCAGACGTCACAAACAGAAGCCACGGTGTTCTCCTTCGGTTGATCATGGATCCGCTCGCGCACCTGCCGCTGTTCGGTAGATACACCTGAGCGCATAGGAAAATTACAACTCCACTAGTATAGCGGTCAGAAGAGCGCTTGCCAAAGGTTCCCTCCGTGGCGTAGGGCACGTGCGGCGGGAGTGGCGGCGTCGTCGTGATAAAAAATGCTAAGCCGTAACGGTGCCGGTCCGCACCACCGCGGGCCGTGATGGCGACGGGTCGCGCGGGCAACGTTCCGTTAGGGAAAATATAACGCGGGTGTTAATGTGAAGAGTATGGACAGCGCGCAGGCGGCGGCACAGAAGCGAGGCGGCAGCCCGGCCGTGGTATCGGACGGGTGGACCGCGCTCAGCGTGCCCCTTGAGCGCGCCCTGGGCAAACGCAGCGCCACCTCGTTTGCGCGGCTCGGGCTGCACACCGTGGGTGAACTGCTCTACCACCTGCCCTTCCGTTACGCGCGCCGCGGTGAACTCCTCCCCATCGAGCAGGTGCGCGAGGGTGAGGACGTCACCGTGATCGGCCGGGTGGTGGGCGCGGACTTGCGGCCCATGCGCGCGCGGCGCGGCTTCATCCTCTCCGTTCTCATGACCGACGGTGCCCGCGAACTCAGCCTCACCTTTTTTGCGAAATCGCAGCGGGTTTTGGCCTACCACGAACGGCGCCTGCAACCCGGCACGGTTGCTACATTTTCGGGCACGGTGAGTTCCTACCGCGGCACCCTGCAACTTACCCACCCGGATTACGACCTAGTAGAAGACGAGGGTAGCGTGGACGTGGAGCGCCTGCGCCGCCCCATCCCCATCTATCACGCCAGCGCCGCGCTGCCCTCCTGGAAAATCGAACGGGCGGTCAGTACCGTTCTCACCGGGCTGACCAGCGCGGATGTTCCCGATTTGCTTCCCGCCGGCTACCGGCGCGCTCACGGCCTGCCCACCCGGCTCGAGGCGCTGCGCCGGGCTCACCGCCCCGCGGAACCCATCACCGCCGCGCTTGCCCAGCTGCCGTTCCGCCACGAAGAAGCCCTGGTGCTCCACACTGTGCTCGCCCGGCGCCGCGCCGCCCGCGCCGCGCATCCCACCACCGCCTACCCACCGCGCAGCGGCGGACTCCTGGATGCTTTTGATGCCCGCTTGCCATTTGAGCTCACCGCCGGGCAGCGCGCGGTGGGGGAGGAGATTTCCGCGGACCTGGCCGCCACCACCCCGATGCAGCGCCTGCTCCAAGGCGATGTGGGAAGCGGGAAAACCGTGGTGGCCCTGCGTGCCATGCTCCAGGTGGTCGATGGCGGAGGCCAGGCAGCCCTCCTGGCGCCCACCGAAGTACTGGCCGCCCAGCACGCCCGCAGTGTGCGCGAACTGCTCGGGGATCTGGGCGCGGGCGGGATGCTGGGCGCAGCCGAGCACTCCACCCGGGTGGAACTCCTCACCGGATCGCTCACCGCCAGCGAGCGCCGCGCCACCCTGGCCCGCATCGCCTCGGGAGAAGCCGGCATTATTATCGGCACCCACGCGCTGCTTTCCGATACAGTCCAGATTCCCTTCCTAGGCCTGGCGGTCGTGGACGAACAGCACCGCTTCGGGGTGGACCAACGCGATAGCCTCGCGCGCGGCGTCCACACCCTCGTCATGACCGCCACCCCCATCCCGCGCACCGTCGCCATGACCGTTTTCGGAGATATGGCCGTCTCCACCTTGCGCGAACTGCCGGGCGGCCGCGCCGGGGTGAGCACCGTCGTCGTTCCGGAAAACCGCGCGAACTGGATCGCGCGCATGTGGTGGCGCGCCCGGGAAGAAACTGCGGGCGGCGGGCGCGTGTACGTGCTCGCTCCCCGTATTAGTGAGAACGACGACGCAGCCGCCCCCGCGGAGGACCCGGGCGGCGAAAGTACGCTGGCCACCGTCACTGAACTGGCCGAACGCCTGCGCGCCCTGCCCCAATTCGAGGGAATCGCGGTAGGGGAGATGCACGGGCGGCTGAGCGCCGCGGAAAAAGACGCCGCCATGGCGGATTTCGCGGCCGGGCGAGTGCCGGTGCTGGTTTCCACCACCGTTATCGAAGTGGGGGTGGATGTTCCGCAGGCCACCATGATGATCATTATGAATGCAGAACGCTTCGGGCTGTCCCAGCTGCACCAGCTGCGCGGGCGCATCGGGCGCGGGAGCAAAGCCGGGCTGTGCCTGGCGGTGAGCGGTGCCCCGGAAGGAAGCCTGGCCGCCGAACGCCTCGCGGCTTTCGCCGCCACCACGGACGGTTTCGCGCTGGCCGAAAAAGATGTGGAGCTGCGCTCCGAAGGTGATGTGCTGGGGACCCGGCAGGCGGGAACCACCTCCCACCTGCGTTTCCTCTCCGCGGTGCGCGACGCTGATATTATCGCTACCGCGCGCGCCGCCGCTACGGACCTCGTGGAACGCGGCGCGCCGCCGGCGGAGCTGGAACGGGCCGCGGACGCATTGGATACCGAGCGAGCCACCTACCTGGAAAGGGGATAAGCAATGACACGTATTGTTGCCGGAACCGCCAAGGGGCATATTCTGCGGGTGCCGAGTTCGGGGACCCGCCCCACCTCGGAAAAAGCTCGCGAAGCGGTGTTTTCCCGGCTCGACCATCGCGGCTTTATTGCTGATGGGGAAGTCCTGGATCTTTTTGCCGGCTCGGGTGCGCTGGGTTTGGAAGCGAAAAGCCGCGGGGCGCGCGCCGTCGTGCTGGTGGAATCGGAAGGGCCGGCGGTCAGCATTATTCGTGACAACGCCGCCCGCGCCCACCTCGATGTGACCGTGGTCCGGATGAAAGCGGAAAAGTATCTCTCCCAGGAACCGAATTATCGTTTCGATGCCGTTTTCGTGGACCCGCCCTACCGCTATACAGAAGCACAGATCACGAAGGTGCTCGAAGGCTTGGCCCCGCATGTAGCAGCGGACGCCGTCGTCGTAGTGGAACGCGATAGCTCTTCACCGGAACCGAGCTGGCCGGAGGGGTGGGAACTCGATGATTCGCGCCGTTACGGGACCGCGACCCTGTGGACGGCGCAGCGCAGCGCGGATGCGCAATAATCGCGCGTCGACTAGGCCGAGCGCCTCAGGAAAGATTAGGCTATAACTATGACGCTTGCAGTCTGCCCCGGATCCTTCGATCCCGTCACTTTCGGACATCTCGACGTTTTTGCCCGCGCCGCTTCCCTCTTTGACGAGGTTGTTATTCTGGTCGCGCATAACTCTTCGAAAAATCCGCTTTTTTCGCCGCGGCAACGCGTGGAGTTCATTCGCGAAGAAGTGCGCCACATGGCCAATGTGCGGGTGGAAGATTTCGGCGGGCTGCTAGTGGATTTTTGCCGCGATATCCGGGCGGACGCCATCGTCAAGGGGCTGCGTTCCGCGGTGGATCTTGATGCGGAATACCCCATGGCGCTCATGAACCGGGAAATATCGGGGATCGAAACGGTGTTCCTGGTGGGGGACCCGGCGAAAGGCCATATTGCCTCCTCGCTGGTCAAAGATGTGGCACGGCACAAAGGTGACGTGCAGAGTTTCGTTCCCGCGCGGGTGGCGCGGGCTTTGGAAGAGGAGATGCAATGACTCAGGATACGCGCGGGCAATCGGTGGTGGAGATCCTCGATGAGCTCCTCGCCCTGGTGGATAACGCCCGGTCCATCCCCATGTCCGCCTCGGTGATGATCAACCAATCCGAGGTGCGTGACCTGCTCCAGCTCGCCCGCGATGCGGTGCCCGACCAGGTGCTCCGTGCCGATGATGTGCTGGCCGATATTGATTCGGTGCGTGCCTCCGGCCGCCAGGAAGCCGCCAGTATTATTGCCTCGGCCCGCCAGGATGCGGAAAATATTGTGGCCGAAGCGCGCGCCCAGGCCAGCCGGCTCGTCTCCAATGACGCCATCACCATCGCGGCGCGCTCCACGGCCGCCCGGATTGAGGATGAGGCTAAGCAGAAGGCCGAACGGCTGCGCGAAGGCGCCAACCACTACTCCGATTCCACCCTCGCCACCTTGGAAGGCCAGGTGAACGGGGTGGCCGCCGCACTGGAAGAAGCCGTGCGGGCCGCGCACGAAAAAATGGATGCGGCCCTCGCGCAGATTTACGCGGGCCGGGAAGTCCTCGCCAGCCGCCAAGAAACCACCGACGCTGTTTTTGATCATTCCGAGGAGGAATAGTGGACCTTCGCAGTCCTTTTGTTGTGTCGCTGCACGATTTACCGCGTAGCGACGGCTCCCTCATGCCGGTGCGGGAAACCTTTGCTGCCCCCGCGGATATGGGTATCGAGCTCATGACCGTCCCCACCGGATCCGAGCTGGATGTGGACCTCAGCCTCACCTCGGTTTCCGAAGGCGTGTACATCGGCGGGCAGGTGCATTTCACGGTTGCGGGCCAGTGCTCGCGCTGCCTGCGTGAGATTCACGAAGAACGCACCCAGGACGTATCCGACCTGGCCTACTACCCGCAGCGGCGCGCCGAACTCATCGCCGAAGGGGATGAAGACGCCGAAGAACACCCGGTCATTGAGGATGACCACGTGGATCTGGAACCGGTGCTCCGCGATGCCATCGTGCTCAACCTGCCCTTCCAGCCGCTGTGCTCGCCCACCTGCCAGGGCCTGTGCGCCGGCTGCGGGGAACGCCTGGAAGACCTGCCCGAAGGGCACCACCACGAGGCCCCGCCGCTGCGCTCGGACGCCCTGGATGCGCTGGAAGCCCAGCTGCGAGCACAGGAGTAAGTGGAATACGTATGGCCTATCGCGAATTAGTGGAACAGTGGGGAATTGACCTGCCCCGGCCGCTGCTGCGCCGCGCCCTCACGCATCGCAGCTTCGCTTTCGAACACGACGAACCCCATAACGAGCGCCTGGAATTCCTGGGTGACTCCATTTTGGGCCTCATTATCGCAGAGAAAGTTTTCCGGGAATACCCGGACGCATCCGAAGGTGATATGTCCCAGATGAAAACTTACGCGGTGTCCGAAAAGGCGCTCGCCGATGTGGCGCGGCGTATCAACCTGGGCGATTCCCTGCGCCTGGGCCGCGGGGAAGACCGCTCCGGCGGGCGCAATAAGGACTCCATCCTTTCCGATACCGTGGAAGCGCTGATCGCCGCCACTTACCTGGAACACGGGATGGAACCCACCCGCGAAATCGTGGACCGACTCCTCGATTCCAAGATTAAAGACGCCTCCGTGCTGGGCCCGAACCTTGATTGGCAAACGAGTTTCGAAGAACTCGCGCACGGCCTGGGCTGGGAGGGCACCATGGAGTTCGAACTCAGCTCCACCGGCCCCGATCACGCGCGGGTTTTCACGGCTGTTGCGTCGATGGCCGGGCGCGCATGGGGCAGCGGCGAGGGCACCTCGCAAAAGAACGCACGCCACGCCGCCGCGGAAGCCTCCTACCGGATTCTCGCCGATCTGATCGAGAAGGGTGAAGTGCAACCGGTGGCTGAGGATAAGAACGACGACGCAGCTCCCGGCACGGGTGCATCCGCCACCGAGGGCGCTGCCGGCGCGGAATCCTAGTAGGTAGGCGTGCCCGAACTTCCCGAAGTTGAATCCATCCGGCGCGGGCTGGCCGAGCACCTGGTTGGCCGGCGCATCCTCGCCGCCCGCGCTTTCGGCACCCGCGTGATCCGCCGTGCCCCGCAGGGCCTGGCTCCGCTGGTGGGCCGCACCGTGCGAGCGGTGGTACGGCGCGGAAAATTCCTGTGGTGCGATATGGGGGAGGACCTGGCCCTCCTCGCCCACCTGGGCATGTCCGGGCAGTTCCGGGTGGATGAGCCGGGCGAGGAAGAAAGCCCTGCCGGGCAGCGCCGCCACCTGCGGGCCCGTTTCGAACTCGATAATGGCCTGGTACTTGATTTCGTGGACCAGCGCACCTTCGGCTATCTGGCACCGGTCGCTTTCCAGGCCACCGCTGATGGCCAGCCGGGCGGGGCGGGATCCAAGCGCGCCGTCGTACCCGCGCCCGTGGCGCATATTGCCCGCGACCTACTGGATCCTTATCTGGATGAAAGCGCGCTACTCGACATTCTCGGCACCACGCGGCGCGCGCTCAAACGCGTGCTCCTCGACCAGGAGATTGTTTCCGGGATTGGCAATATTTACGCCGATGAAATGCTCTACCGGGCGCGCATCCACCCGGAGGCGACCGCGCTCCCCGCGGCTGCGGCGCAGGTACTGCTCAACGCCGGGCGGGAAGTGCTGGAGGCCGCGCTGGCCGCCGGCGGAACGTCGTTTGACAGCTTGTATGTGCATGTCAATGGGGAGAGCGGCTATTTTGAGCGGTCTTTGCAGGCCTACGGGCGGGCCGGGCAGCCCTGCGTGCGCTGCGGTGCCCCCTTGCAGAAAATTACCCTCGGGGGCCGTTCCACCACGCTGTGCCCGGTATGTCAAGTCGCTCCGATTGGGTAGAATAAGGGCGGATTATTGACCGATGATGGTGATGCAAAAAGGAGGGCCGGCGCGTGGCACAAAATATTCGCGTCATGATTATTGATGATCATGAAGTGGTACGGCGGGGAATCATTGAGGTGGTTGACCGTTCGGAGGGCCTCGAGGTGGTCGCTGAAGCCGGATGCGTAGAAGAAGCGGTGCGGCGCGGCGGCCTGGTACTCCCCGATGTGGCGCTGGTGGATCTGCGCCTCCCGGACGGCACCGGAATTGACATTATTAATCAATTCCAGGAAGTCAGCCCCGATACCAAGTGCATCGTCCTCACCTCTTTTGATGACGACGACGCACTCTCCGAATCCCTCAACGCCGGCGCGAAAGCGTACCTTTTGAAGTCAGTGCGCGGGGCGGAGATCTCGGACAATATCAAGGCCGTGGCCGAAGGGCGCGTTCTTCTCGATGAGCGTACGGTCTCGCGCCGGCGCGCCGATCATGATGACCCCACCGCGGATCTCACCCCCTCGGAACGCAATGTTCTTGAGCTGATCGGGGATGGGCTGTCCAACCGGGAAATCGGCGAGCAGCTCGGGGTGGCGGAAAAGACGGTGAAGAACCACATCACCTCGCTGCTATCCAAGATGGGCCTGCAGCGGCGCACCCAGGTGGCCGCGTGGGTGGCCGGCCAGCGTGCCACCGGTTGGCGTAACCAGTAAGAACGCTTGTTGTGGCGGAGCGGCTGTGCAGCCACCCGGTTGAGCCGGCAGCCATAGTGCCCGTTGAGGTGCTTGTGCCTGTCGCTGTCACCCAAGCGGGCATTTATCCGTCAATAAGGGCCCGCCAGCGCACCACGGTACCACGTTCGCTTCCCGGAGCGATGGAGAAAGTGCCGTGGTGGCGCCGGGCCCGGGCGGCCAGATTAGACAGCCCCGAACGCCGGCTCAATTCGCCAATACCCACGCCGTCATCGGCAACTTCCACGCTAATATCGCGGTCGGTGACGGTGACCGTCACGGTGATGGAATGGGCGTGGGCGTGGCGCACCGCATTGGACAGGCATTCGCGCACCACCGCGATAACATCGTCGCTAATATCCGAACCGATGGCATCATCGATTTCGGTATGGGTGCCGCTATCAATATCTTCGCCGCGCACGGTAATCCGCAGGCTCGGGGTGAAGCCGAGCTGCGCCGTGACGGAGCTGACCTCGCGGCGCAAGCGTGAAACCACCGGAACAGACGTATCCGGGCCGCGCAGTGAGTAAATAATCTGGCGGATCTGCGCCACGGATTCGTCAATCGACTCGATGGCGTTATCGAGGGAATCGAGTACGTTATCGGCCACCGCATCCTCGGTTGCTAAATCATCACGCAGCGCGGATAGGCGCATCCCGGAAGCAAATAACTGCTGGATCGCGAAATCGTGCAGATCGCGCGAAATACGGGAGCGTTCTTCCAGCTGGGCCGATTGGGCTTGCACATAGCGGGCATCGGCCAGTTCCAGGGCGAGGGCCGCCTGGTTGGCCACGCTTTCCGCCATCGTCAAATCAACCATGTCGAATTCGGCGCGTCCGCGCAGCCGCGCCAGGATAATAACGCCGCGTGCGGTATCCCCGCCGGCCATGGGCGCGTAAAGAAGCGGGCCGAAACGGTCGAGGGGGTTATCGAGGGAGGGAGCCGCGGTGCTGGTATCGATAATACGCCCGAGCCCGCTTTGGGCCACGGCCCGCGCTCGGGAATCCCGCCCGAAGGTGGTGCCCACCAGGTCCTGCCCGGCATCCCCCGCCACAAATTCGCAGGCCCAGGTATCGGCCACCGAAGGCAGAATAATGAGGGCCAGATCGGCATCCGCGACCCGCCGCATTTCCGTGGCGATGAGCTGGAGGGCCTCTTCTTCGTCGCTTCCTTGCAGCAGCGCGATAGTGATGCGCCGCGAGGCAGAAAGCCATTGCGCACGGGAGTTCGATTCCTCGTACAGGCGCGCATTTTCAACGGCGATGGTGGCCGCGCGCGCCAAGAGCGCAATGAGGTTAATATCGGATTCGCTAAAAGCACCGGGCTTGTTAAAGAAGATCACTCGGGCGAGCACCCGGTTCCCGGTCATGAGGCGGGAGGTGAGGAAATTCGTGATACCCGGGCCGTAGATTCCGTCCTGGTGGCCGGCGGCGCTCAGGGGAGTGCTGCCAGCGGCGGGCTCCGGGATGATGCCACTCTCATCGTGCACGGCGCTTACTGCTTCGGCGCGATCCCACATCACGGTATCCTCATCACCCAGGCTGGCGAGGTCCCGATCCAGGCTGGTGGGGGTGAGGCTGGCAGCCGCGGGAAGCGGCTGGCCCAGGGTGACAATGCTCGTCACCTTTTCCGCCGAATTGAAGATGAGAACGGCGGCGCTGGATGCCCCGGTTAGTTTCAATCCGGCTCCGGCCAGATTTTCGAGCACCTGGGTGCGATCCAGGCGCGCGGTCAAGGCCAGCGCATTGAAAATAACCGTTGTGGTATCCAGCATCCTTATTCCTGTTTCGCCGCCCATGCGTATGAGGCGAGCCTTTCGGTGAGCTCCTCGTGGGTGCCGCGCGCGCTCACGTGGGCGATGCCGCCCTCATCGCGGGTTATCACAATAACCTCGTCGGCCGCATCGAGGGGCGTGAGCCGGTGCGTCACCAAGATAATAGTACGCGGGTCGGCGCTATTCTTACCGGCCCGGAGCAAATCGCGGATAAGCTCATCGGCGGTTTCCGGGTCGAGGTGCTCGCCGGGCTCATCCAGGAGCAAGAACTCCGCGTCGGAGGCCAGTGCGCGGGCAAGGAGCAGGCGCCGTCGTTCTCCACCGGAAATCGTGGCGGCGTCCTCTCCCAGCAGGGTGTGTACCCCGCGCGGAAGCTGGGTGAGCCAGGTGCCCAGGCCCGCTCGCACCAAGAGTTCCACCGCTTCTCTTTCCGTGACCGAGGGGCGGGCCACTCGCAGGTTTTCCAGCACGGTTGTTTCGAAAACGTGGGCGTCTTCCGCCGTGAGGGTGAGGGTGTGGGACACGGTGCGCCGGTCGAGGGTGGAAACTTCGTGCCCGTCCAAGCGCACCGAGCCGGCGTGCGGGTGCAGCATTCCCGCCAGGGTATAGAGCAGGGTGGATTTTCCGATTCCGGAATGCCCCACGATGGCGATGGAGGAGCCGCGTTCCACGTGCAGCTCGAAAGGCCCGGCCACATCCGGGCCGTCCGGCCACCCGATAATGAGGTCGGTGGCATGCAGGCCGTGTTCCGCAACCGGGGCCGGGGCTTCCGGTTCTTCGCTGCGCTGGGCCCGGTCGAGGAGCTCAAGGATGCGCTGGGCGGCTTTGGCGGAACGCACCAGCTGGATAGCGGCTTCCCCGAGGCCCTGGGTGGCTTCAAAAGCAGCGAGCGGGGTGAGCACGCAGACCGCCAGCGCGGTAGCGGAAAGAGTACCGGCATCCAGGGCGCGGCTCCCGATAAGAATCGCACCCACCACGGCGATTCCCATAGCGAGGGTATCGAGGGCGATGGCGAGGGCCTGGGGGCGGGCCGCGGCGTCGCGGTGGCGGAAGATCCGCTGTTCGGTGGCTTCCTGCACGTCCTCCATGGCGCCTACCCGCCCGGCTACCCGCAGCTCCGCGGCGGAATCCAGCATGGTCAGCGCGGTAGCGGAAATCTCGGTTTCGTCACGCACCTGCGCTTCTTCGGCGATGCGGCCTCCGCGCATGGCCAGGTAGGGCGCGAGAATTCCGGAAATCAGGAGGCAGCCGGCCAGCAGCAGGCCGATGGGTGGGCACAGAATCCCCACGAGCAGGCAGGAGACCAGGCAGACTATCCCGGCAACCGCGCCCGGTTGCACCGCTTTGACGACGACGTCGCCAACGGAATCGACATCCCGGCCGGTACGGGCGAGCAGGTCACCACGCCGCACCGAAGTAACGACGTCGGTGGGGGAATCAGCCAGGGTCGCGTACACGGCAGTACGCAGGTTGGACATCCCGTAGAGGGTCACCCGGTGCGAGAAAATCCGATTAACATAGCGAAGCAGTGCCTTGGACACCCCGAAGAAACGCACCGAGGTGGTGGCCACCCCGAGGGCAAGGACCGGCGGCATTTGGGACGCGCGGGTAATAAGCCAGGCAGAAACGGCGGCCAGGGCCACCGAGCTGCTCAGCCCGGCGGCACCCGCCGCAACGGAGCCCCAGAATCCGCCCTTATCCACGCGCAGCAGGCGCAGGGCACGGATGAGTGCGCGGCGTTCATCTTGAGGGAAAGTACTCACTTGGTCACCTCGGTTGTCTGGGAGTTGGTGGATGCGGTGGCTTGCGTTTGCGCGGCGGCTTGTGTGTGCGCGGCGGCATGCGTTTGCGCGTGCTCTGCGGCTAGCCCGGGGACCGGCCCTGCGGTGGCGGGAGACGCGGTGGCCGGTTGCGCCGTCGTCGATACAACATCAATAACAGCGTCCGCAAGATCGAGAAGCGCGGTGCGGTGCGCGATCACAATAACCGTGCGGCCCTGCGCGCGCAGATGCGCAACAGATTCGACGACGCGCTTTTCGCTACGGGCATCCAGGTGGGCGGAAGGTTCATCGAGGAGCACCAGCGGGCGCTCGGATACCAGGGCGCGGGTGAGGGCAAGGCGTTGGCGCTGACCCACGGAAAGGCCCACCCCGCCCTGCCCGATGAAGGTATTCCAGCCGTCGGGAAGTTCGGCGATGACCTCGTCGAAACCGGCGAGGGCGGCGGCGCGTTCCAGGGCCGGGCCCGGAGTTACCCCGATATTTTCCTCCACGGTTCCCGGCACGATCACCGGGCGTTGGGAAACCCAGGAAATCTGCGCCCACAGGCTTTCTTGGCGGATATCTGCGAGCGGGGTGGTGCCGATATGCACGGTTCCGCTATCGGGGGTAATGAAGCGGAGGAGCACATTCGCCGTCGTCGTTTTTCCGGAACCGGAAGCCCCGCGCAAAGCAGTGACGTGCCCGGGAAGTATCTGGGCATTCAGATGCGAGGGAGCGATGGTATCGCGGCCCGGGGCGAGCACCGAAAGATCGGAAATGGTGATGGGGGAGGTGGCTAGATCCGGGCAGTCGAGCGTGCCGTTTTCCACGGGCAGGGGTTGTTCGAGCAGGTCGAAAACCTGGGCGGAAGCGGCCACCCCGTTGGAAGAGGCGTGGAATTGGGTGCCCACTTCCCGCAGCGGTTTAAAAACTTCCGGGGTGAGCATAATAATCGTCAGGCCGGTGAAAAGGGAGACGTTTCCGGCCACCATGCGCAGGCCCACCTCCACCGCAACGAGGGCGGTGGAGAGCGTGGCGAGGAATTCCAGAACAGCACCGGAGAGGAAAGCAATATAGAGAGTCTGAAGTGTTTTCTTCGCGTAATCATCCCCGAGGTGCTTGACGCGCCGGGCCGGGCCTTCTTCACGCCCGAGCGCCTTGAGGGTGGAAAGGCCGCCCAGGAGGTCAAGGAGCTGCTGGCCCAGGCGCTGCATGGAAGCGAGGCGTTCATTGGAGAAAGCTTGGGTCATGCGCCCGATGAGGATCATGAAAATCGGGATGAGGGGGATGCAGGCCACGATGGCGATAGCGCTCACCCAATCGAGGAAAAGAATAACGACGAGCGCGAAGGGCGTGACCGTGCAGGTGAGGATGAGCTGAGGGAGGAATTTGACGAAATAGGGTTCCAGGTCGTCCAGCCCGGAGGTCACCAGGGTGACGGTGGTGGAGGTGTTTCCCGCGGCGAGCCAGCGGTCGCCCAGATCACCGGCGCGGCGTAGTACCCGGGCGCGAAGATTAGCGATGGTGCGCAGCGCGGCGCGATGGCCGTAGGATTCGCGGATATAGATAAGAAGGCTACGTGCGTTGAAGGCCGCTGCCACCCCGAACACCGGCCAGCCGATATCACGGAAAGTGAGATCGCCGTCTGCCACCGGGGCGACCGAAGCGGCAATAAAGAAGCATTGCGCGAGCACGAGCGCTGTTTCGAGAAAACCAACGCCGCCGAGTAGGGCGACGTAGCGGCGCGCCGTAGGCGCGAATTTCATGAGTCGAGCATCAACGGGCTTCATTCTTCTCCTTGCACTCTGCTTTATAGTAGCCCGCCCGGTCTTGCTTACCCGGCGGCCACGCGAATTCGCGAGGCCGCTACGGCGGTTTTATGAGCGAGTTTGTGAAGGTGGGGGTTTATGAGGGGAGGCCGCGCGCACGGTGCGTGCGCGCGGCCTCCCGATCTCACGTGCTACTTAGCGAACCTCGAACTCGCGGATCTTCTTCGGTTCCAATCCCACGGGTTCCTCGGGGATTTGGCCAGCGTCAATGCGCTTGCGGAACACGGAGTATGCCCACACCGTGTAACCGAGGACGATCGGAACGAAGATGAGTGCCGCAATGGTCATGATGGTTTGCGTCGGCGCGGTGGCCGAAGCCTGCGCGATCGTGAGGGAGTAGGCCTCGTTGATCGACGACTTCATGACGTAGGGGACCATCATCGCGAAGATGGTGGATACCGCCCCGGCAATTGCCGCGAAGTGCAGCCCGAAGGCCAGAATTTCACGGTTGGCCCAGGTGGCTACCACGGTGGCAATGAGGAGCAGCGCGCAGATAGCCAGCGGGATAATCGCCAGCACCTGCGAGCTGTACACGAAGTAGGCCCACAGTGCCCAGACCGCGGTGATCGCCGTGGAGATCACGGTGGTGCGCTTCGCCAGGTTAATGGAGCGCAGCTGGAGTTCACCGGCCGTCTTAATCGAGAGCCACAGCGCGCCGTGGCTGAAGAACAGCGAGAGGGTCACGAGCCCGCCCAGGATGGTGAAGGGAGTGAGCAGCGAGAAGAACCCGCCGGTCAGGTAGTGGTGGTTATCCGCGAGGGCTTCCCAGGTCACCGCATCGGGTGCCACGGCCACGAACTCACCGGAGGAGTAGTTGCCTACTTCGATTTTCATCCCGGCTACGAGGTTGGCGAAAGCCACCCCGAAGAGGATCGAGACGATCCACGAGACGATGCAATGCAGGGTGTCCCAGGTGTTGCGCCAGCGCTCGGTGCGGATCATCTTGCGCCATTCCAGGGCGCAGATCCGGATAATGAGGCAGACGAGCACGAGGACGAGGGCGATGTACATACCCGAGAACATGGTGGCGTACCATTCCGGGAACGCCGCGAAGGTAGCGCCACCTGCGGTGAGCAGCCACACTTCGTTGCCATCCCAGTGGGGTCCAATCGAGTTGATCATCGCGCGGCGTTCACGTTCATTACGCGCAAAGGTCTTGAGGAACATCCCCACGCCGTAGCCGAAGCCCTCCAGAGCGAGGAAACCAATCCACAGGACCGCTACGAGGATGAACCACAGTGTCATCAAAAATGTTTGTTCCATGAGGTCCTCCTAGTAAACGAAATTCGGGGTAGATTTCGCATCGTATTCGACGACCTTCTTGTGGGTATTGATACCCTCGCGCAGGTAGCGGCCCAAGAGCCACACCCACACCACGCCCAGTGCCGAGTAGAGCACAGTGAAGATCGTTAGCGAGAAGGCCACGCTGCCACCATTGACGGAGTGGGAAACGCCCAGATCCGTCATAAGGAGCACGCCGTCGATTTGAGTCGGGTACACGATCCACGGCTGGCGGCCGATTTCGGTCAGGATCCAGCCCGCGGAGTTCGCCACGAATTGCAGCGGAATCATCCACAGCCAGAACTTACCCCAGCTTTCCGAACGCATGATCCGATCCCCGCGCAGCACCCACAGCCCAAGGGCCGCGATGAGGATGTCGAGCAGTCCAACTCCGACCATCACGCGGAAGGAGTAGTAGGACGCCAGAACATTCGGGGTGACCTGCTGGTTTTCGAACGCGGTATCGAATTTCTCCACGAGTTCCGCATTGACGTTTTCCATCTGGTGGATGCGATCCCGCACCCGCTCATTAGCTTCGCTAATGGATTCCAGCCGCGATTCGGGGCCGGACCAGTGGTTGGTCATCATGAAGGATTCCAGGCCGGGAATCGGTACGTAAATGGAGGTGGCATCTTCGCAGCTATTACCCCACATCACGAGGGACAGCTTGGCGTTTTCTTCACCCTGGCACACGCCCATCATGGCCGCGGCCTTGGGCGGCTGGATCACGCCGAGGTGCTGGCCCATGTAGTGGCCGGAGAGCGCGGCGATAATCGCGGCAACCAGGGTGACCTTGAGACCGAGCTTGGCGGTGGGCTTCCAGTATTCGCGCGCCTCGACTTCATTGCCGGAGAGGCGAATAGAGCGGGCCATCCACCAGAAGGCGAAGCCGGCCACCACAACGCCGGCCAGAGTGAAGGCGGCGCCCATGGTGTGGAGGAAGGTGAGTACCCAGGTGGTATTGGCGAACAGACCGAGGAAGCCCGCCATGCCGTCCAGCTCAGCGCGCCCGGTTTCCGGGTTGAAGACCGCGCCGTGCGGATCCTGCATGAAGGAGTTCGCGGCCAAAATCCAGGCCGCGGAGATCACGGTACCCATGGAGAAAAGCCAGATGGTCAGGTTATGCACCTTGGGGGAGAGGCGGCCCTTGCCGAAGATCCACAATCCGAGGAACGTGGACTCCAGGAAGAACGCCAGGAGAGCCTCGAAAGCGAGCGGGGCGCCGAAGATGTCACCGACGAAACGCGAGTACTCCGACCAGTTCAAACCGAACTGGAATTCCTGCACGATACCGGTGGCAACGCCGAGCGCGAAGTTGATGAGCAGGATCTTGCCGAAGAAATCGGTAATCCGCTGCCACTTCGGATCGCCCGTTTTGCGGGCCTTAGTTTGCATATACGCAACGATGACAGACAGGCCAATGGTCAGGGGCACCTGAAGCCAGTGGTAGACGGTTGTAATACCGAACTGCCATCGCGCAAGGGTGATCGGATCCACCTTTTCACCTTTCCGATGTGTAACACGTGTGATCGCGCGTGGAGCGCTGCGGTGGTCCCGTAGCAGCGCGATCATTTTTTCACCCTCGATCCTACTCACCGCAGCGGCAATAAGAGGTATCGAACACGAGGGACTTTTGTCCGGCGCGGCGCTCATGTGCCATCTGGCACACAGGTTAGCGACACCTGTCAAAAAATAAGGACGAAAGTCCTGACCGGCCTCATGTGGTGGCGATTGGGCATCCCACTGAGGTGCTGCCTTTGCGGAGAATGCGGGAATCTCCCAGCGCCGGCCCGGGACTCCTCATGTAGAATCGGTACCAGTGTACCGGGCGCTACCGTATCGCCCCGGTGGTTTGAGGCAGTGAAGAACCTGGCCGGCAGATTGTGAGCGCCGGATATGCCCTCGAACGTAGATGTGCTTGCGCGGCATTGGCCGCAATGGTGACAGGCCCGCACGGGATACGGGGTGCGCGCCTGTCGGGAAGTGTAGACGAATGGCGAAAGAAGCCACCGCGTCGGAGCACGGCACCGTGAGTGCGGCTGCGGCGAGCCCGTTTTTTATTCCGGCACCAGAAGAAGAGGTGGTGGACATCCCGCGCTTCCGTATTAATACGGATATTCCACTCTTCCAGGAACCCGACGCTGCCAACGCCATCCGGGTCACCTACCTCGTTGATGACGATTCTTCCAGCGGCGCAGATTCCGATTCTGGCGATAATTCTTCCTCCCGGCGCACCCGCCGGCGCGAACGTGGCGAGCATGATTCTTCTGCCCGCACGCCTCGAAGTGCGGAGCACGACGACGCCGCCTCTGAAGAAGGCGAGCACGAAGAAACGGATGATACTTCGGTAGCGCCCACCCGCAGGCGTCGTCGTAGCCTTTCTTCCGATGATGAAGTGGCGGCGCCCCGGGGCTCCACTCGCCTGGCCGCCAAGCGGGCCCGGCGCCGCGAAAACCGCGAGGGTTCGGCGCGCCGGCGCGGTTCCATTACAGAAGTGGAATACCTGGCGCGGCGCGAATCGGTCAAGCGTGACATGATCGTGCGCGAACGCGATGGTCTCAACCAAATCGCGGTGCTCGAAGATGATGTGCTCGTCGAGCATTACGTGGCGCGGCATACCCAGATTTCCATGGTTGGCAATGTGTACCTGGGGCGGGTGCAAAATGTGCTGCCCTCGATGGAAGCCGCTTTCGTGGATATCGGTAAGGGTCGTAACGCGGTCCTTTACGCCGGGGAAGTGGATTGGAAAGCCGCCGGGGTTACGGGTAAAAACCGGCGCATTGAGCAGGCCCTGAAATCCGGGGATACCGTGCTGGTGCAGGTCACCAAGGATCCTATTGGCCATAAGGGCGCGCGCCTGACCAGCCAGGTTACCCTGGCTGGGCGGCATCTTGTTCTTGTTCCCGGTGGGGATATGACCGGTATTTCGCGTAAGCTTCCCGATTCGGAACGCTCGCGGCTCAAGAAGCTTCTTAAAGAAATTGTGCCGGAAGATCACGGCGTTATTGTGCGTACCGCCGCCGAAGGTGCGAGCGCTGAACAGCTCCAGAATGACGTGGATCGCCTGACGAAGAGCTGGAAGGAAATTCAGCGCAAGGCCAAGGCGGCGAAAACCGCCCCGCAGGTACTCAAGAGCGAACCGGAACTGGCCGTGCGGGTGGTACGCGATATCTTCAACGAAGATTTTGATTCCCTGCGCGTGCAGGGTGAGGATGCCTGGGAAACGATTTCCACCTACGTGGAAGAGCTGTCCCCCGAACTCATGGACCGGGTGAGCCGCTGGGATGATTCCCGCGATATTTTCGAGGCCTACCGGGTGGAAGAGCAGCTCGCCAAGGCTTTTGATCGCAAGGTGTGGCTGCCCTCGGGCGGAACCCTCGTTATTGACCGCACCGAAGCCATGACGGTGGTGGACGTGAACACCGGGAAATTCACCGGATCGGGTGGCTCGCTAGAAGAAACGGTTACCCGCAATAATCTGGAAGCGGCCGAAGAAATCGTGCGGCAATTGCGGCTGCGCGATATCGGCGGGATTGTGGTTATTGACTTTATTGATATGGTTCTGGAATCCAACCGTGACCTGGTGCTGCGCCGGCTCATCGAGTGTCTCGGGCGTGATCGCACCCGCCACCAGGTAGCGGAAGTAACCTCCCTGGGCCTGGTGCAGATGACCCGCAAGCGCGTGGGGCAGGGCCTCGTGGAGGCTTTCTCTACTGTTTGTGAGGCCTGTGAAGGGCGCGGCTATATTATTCATGATCACCCGGTGGAGGAAAACGAAGAACCTCACGCACCCCGCAAGCGCAAGGCGCGGCGGGAAGCCTCGGCGCCGCAGCGCGAGGCGGCTGTGCAGATGATGAATTCCATCGCCGCTGCCGGGCATGCTGATGCGCAGCAGAAAGATAGCCAGGAGAAGGCGGACAACCAGGAGAAAACCGACAAGCCCGCCGAATCACGGAAATCCGCGAAGCGGGAGAAGTCGGAAAAGTCGGAGAAATCTGAAAAGTCGGAGAAGCCAGATAAACAGGATAAGTCCGAGAAGCAGCCGGCTACGCGGCGTCGTCGTAGCTCGCGCAGCGCGGCAGCCACCGCGGATACCTCGAGCGTTACCACCAAGGATGCGGCTGTCACGGGCGGCGCACGCACTGCATCTGGTACCGCAACTAACGGAACCGGCACCGCAAGCACGGGCACCGCGCGGAAGACCGGCATGGTTATCTCCTCCGGTGTGGTGAGCCCCACGCACGCGGCCGCTTCGACTAGCGCCCACGCAAAGACGGTGTCGCCGTCGTCCTCTATCCACACCGGATCGAGTGAAGCGGCTAACGGTACGCGCGGGGGTACCAAGCGGCGCGCCGTGGTTTCTTCCGGACCCATCTCCACCGGCAACGGGGCGGGGGTTCTGAGTTTCCCGGCGAGTTCCCAAGGGTAAACCGGGGTGGTGGAATGCGCCGCGCGCCTAAGGTACGTGGCGCATCCCATAGCGATACGGCCGGTCTCATGCGCAGTCTCACTTGTAAGAAAGCGGGTCAACGCAGTAAAGTAGATGGTCGGTGCTTAGGCACTCAGTCGTTTAAGTGCGCTGTCCAGCGCGAAAAGTAGCCGTAATCAACAGGAGCAAACGTGGTGTACGCGATCGTCAAGGCCGGGGGCCGTCAGGAAAAGGTTTCTGTCGGAACCGTCGTGGTTGTTGACAGGATGGAAGGTGAAGTCGGCGATACCGTCGAACTCGAACCCATCATGCTCGTTGACGGGGATAAGATCACCACGGCTGCCGATGGCATTTCGGCGAAGGTTACCGCGGAAATTGTGCGCGATGAAAAGGGACCGAAGATCTCCATCATCAAGTTCAAGAACAAGACGGGTTACCGGAAGCGCCAGGGGCATCGTCAGCCCCTGACCCGCCTCAAGGTCACCGGCATCCAGTAGGATCTGCCGCGTCAGCAGCTAGTTTTGAGATAGTAAGAAGGTAGACAGATGGCACATAAGAAGGGCGCCTCTTCCTCGCGCAACGGGCGCGACTCCAATGCCCAGCGCCTCGGGGTGAAGCGGTACGGCGGTCAGGTTGTATCCGCCGGTGAAATTCTGGTTCGCCAGCGCGGCACGAAGTTCCATCCGGGCAATAACGTCGGGCGCGGCAAGGATGACACCCTGTTCGCTACCGCGGCCGGGACGGTCCAGTTCGCTACCCGTCGCGACCGCAAGGTCGTTGACGTTGTGGCCCAGGCTTAAGGCGCAGCGGCCCTAGCGCCGCACGCACCTATGATGAGGGGTGGGGGATTCAACCTCCACCCCGTCATTCGTTAACGCGGGCGGAGTGCGGGCGTTCGGCTATGCGCACCGGCGCCCGGCTGTTTGCGGCGCCCCGGCTCGGGGAGCCCAGCTTTTCGCACCCGCACCGCGTTATCACTACAGGAAAAGGGGAGGGCACACGTGGCCTCGTTCGTCGATAAAGTGACCTTGCACCTGCGCGCCGGCAACGGCGGAAACGGGTGCGTTTCGGTGCGCCGGGAGAAGTACAAGCCTCTCGGAGGGCCCGACGGCGCCAACGGCGGCCACGGGGGCTCCATCATCTTTGAGGTTGATTCCCAAGAATCCACCCTCATGGACTACCACCACACCCCGCACCGCAGCGCCGAAAACGGCCAGCCCGGCGCCGGTGATAACCAACGCGGCAAGAACGGCGCGGACCTGATCCTCAAAGTCCCCGCCGGAACGGTCGTGAAAAACAGCGAAGGTGATGTGCTCGCGGATCTGGTGAATCCCGGGGATTCCTTCGAAGTGGCGCGCGGCGGCGTGGGCGGCCTGGGGAATGCTGCCCTGGCTTCCCCGCGGCGCAAGGCCCCCGGCTTCGCCCTGCTCGGGGAAGCCGGCGAGGAACTTGATGTTGTTCTCGAATTGAAATCGGTGGCCGATGTGGCGCTGGTGGGCTTCCCCTCCGCTGGGAAGTCCTCCCTTATTGCGGCCATGTCCGCGGCCCGCCCGAAAATCGCCGACTATCCTTTCACCACCCTCGTGCCTAACCTCGGCGTGGTGACCGCCGGGGAAGAACGCTACACCATTGCCGATGTGCCCGGCCTTATTCCCGGAGCGTCGGAAGGGCGCGGGCTCGGCCTAGAGTTTTTGCGCCATATCGAGCGCTGCGCGGTCATTGCTCACGTTATTGATTGCGCCACCCTGGAACCGGGGCGCGATCCGCTCACCGATCTGGATACCCTGGAACACGAACTGGCCCGGTACGCGGCGAATATTCCGCCCACCGAAGGCCAGCTTCCCCTCACTGAGCGTCCGCGGGTGGTTATTCTCAATAAAATCGATGTTCCGGACGCGCGGGAACTCGCCGAATTTGTGACCCCGGAGCTGCGCGAACGCGGCCTGGATGTTTTCGCTATTTCCACTGCCAGCCACGAAGGTCTGCGCGAGCTTTCCTTCTACCTGGCGCGGGTGGTGCGCGAAGAAAAGGCCAATCGTGAGGTTACCGAAACGGTGCGCCCGGTGCTCCATCTCACTCGTGAACGCGATGACCGTTTCACCATCGTCAAGCGGCGCGACGGCATGCAGGAGTTCTGGAATGTGCGCGGGCGCCAGCCCGAGCGCTGGGTGGGGCAAACGGACTTCGCCAATGATGAAGCGGTCGGGTACCTCGGCGAGCGCCTGCACCGCCTGGGCATCGAAGATGAACTGGCACGTCTGGGTGCGGTGCCGGGCGATATGGTGGTGATTGGTCCGCCGCAGACCGGCTTCGTTTTCGATTGGGAACCGACCGTTGCCGCCGTCGCCGAAATTTACGGGCCGCGCGGGCGGGATATCCGGGTGGAAGCCGAACGCTCGCGCCCCACCCGCCGCGAAAAGCGCGCCGATTTTTACGAACGTATGGATGCCAAAGAGGAAGCCCGGCAGGAATTGCGTTCCGAGCGGGAGGCCGGCATATGGACGGACCCGCAGGCAGGCACCCCGGAAGGGGACTAAACTATCCTGCGGTGTCCCGAAGCATCAGATAAGAAAGAGTGACTCGTGTCCGGTACCTCATCCGCCCCGCTGACCCGGCGTGACTGCCTTGAGAACTCCCGTCGAATAGTCATCAAAGTTGGTTCCTCCTCCTTGACCGGGCCGGACGGTGCCCTGCACCAGGAAACCCTCGATCTTCTTGTTAATACCATCGCGGAAATGCACGCCCGCGGGGTAGACGTGGTACTGGTGTCCTCCGGCGCGGTGGCGGCCGGCATCGGCCCGCTCAAGCTGGGCCGCCCGCGTTCCCTGCGGGAAAAGCAGGCCGCGGCCATGGTGGGCCAGTCCCGCCTCATGGCCGCCTACGAAGAACGTTTCGAAGCGCACGACATCAGCGTGGGCCAGGTGCTCCTCACCGCCTCCGACGTCACCAACCGGCGCCACTACGCCAATGCGCTCACGGCCATGCGCACGCTCTTACGTTTACGGGTGGTTCCGATTGTTAATGAGAACGACGCCGTGGCCACCGACGAATTGCGCTTCGGTGACAATGACCGGTTAGCCGCGCTCACCGCCCACCTGGTGGGGGCCGGCACCCTTATTTTGCTCACCGATGTGGACGGCCTGTACACCAAACCGCCGAGTGAACCGGGGGCCACCCGCATTACCGAGGTGACCAGCGAAGATGACCTGGCAGGACTGCGGATTACCGGGCGCGGCTCAGCGGTGGGAACTGGGGGAATGCGCACCAAAGTAGCGGCTGCCGAGTTAGCCACTTCGGGCGGGGTCGGCGTGATTCTCACCCATGTCGATAATGTGCAGCGCGCCGTGGCCGGGGAAAACGTGGGAACCTGGTTCGTGCCGAGCACCAGGCACGTATCCGCGCGCGGGCGCTGGATGGAATTCGCGGCGCGGGCCCGCGGCCGGGTTACTTTGGACGACGGCGCCGTTGCCGCCATCACCGGCAACCACGCATCCCTCCTCCCGGTGGGAGTCATCGGGGTCTCGGGCCGATTCGCTGCCGGGGACATCGTGGAATTATGCGATGGGCACGGCGAGGTTATCGCCCGGGGCCTGAGTGCCTACAGCGTCGAGGAACTCATTGAGCTGGTCGGTAGCACCCGGGCGCGCGGAAAGAAGCCGGTGGTGCACGCGAACGATATCGTGCTGCTGGGTTCGTAGCGGGGTTTTCCTGCCGGGGTGCCTTGCGCAGTGGGCGGGCGTGTTCCGCAACAAGCGTCCATTCGGCAGCGAGCGTGCTTCAATGCCGAGCCGGTGGCGCGCGCAACGCGCGGGCAATTCTGTGTTTCGCCTTACTTTACGGACCTGTAACTATGTGGAAGCTGCATAAAGTTTCACGGCGGGCGCGGCCGGGGATTATTATTTGCGCTGGTCATAGCGTTGTTCGCACACAAGCTAGCGAAATATTACACCACAATGACCGAATAGTAATCTGAATAATTGAATAGTGACTTGCGCAAAGAACCGTCGTGTTCGTCTTGCCTATTGGACAATAAAGATCTAGCGTTATCGCAAGTGCTTATATAGCACCCTCGCAATCGCTCGGAACTACCCGAGCCGACGAAGAACGGAGAATTCGATGTCGCAGTTTGTCACGCTCCAGGATGTCACCTCTAGCATGCTTGCCGACTATCGAATTACCAAGGCGCATTGGCGCCGCTGGCATCACCACTTTATGAGCGCGCGCCTTCTTGCGCCGGCCAGTGCCCCCTCTGCCCGTCTTCGTCCTGATAGTGAGTACTAATGACCATCCAATTGACCACCCTGTGCACCACCACGAATGAGGAAGTTTTAAGAGAAACATTTTTAGGAGTCGATCTCTCGGCGCTCGGCGGCGGGGAGAGTCTGTGCGGCGACGGCGCAGCTACGCGCCCAGCCCACGGGGCTTCCATCGCCCACCTGGCCTCCTGCGCTGATGCGGCCTGGAAAGGCGGACTCGATTTCGTCCAGTTCTCCGGAGAATTTGTGCTTCCCGGCTCCCGGGTCGCCTCCGCGATGGAAACGGCAAGCCGCTTAGGGCCGCGTGCCCGCGGTGATATCGCGGTGGAAGTTCCTGCTACCTCCCAGGCCCTGCGCGAAGCGGTAGCCAGAACCCAGCAAGATACTTCTGATACTCCGGCTCTGGTGAGCCTGCCCATCACCCCGGCTACCGATCTCGCGGCCCTGCGCAGCGATGTGGAAAATGCGATTGCGGCCGGGGTGCGCCTCATGCCGCACGTGCGCGCCGAAGATGTCCCGAATCTGAATCTGCGCGCGATCTGCGGTATTTCTCCGATGATGCGCCTTTCCGCTCCGGATGCGCACCGTGCCCGCGAGGCCCGTTTCGCTTTGCGTACGGCGGCGGAAGAATACGATACCGACCTGCAGGTTCTCCTCGATATGACCGTTATTATTTCGGCTACCCGCACCGCGGCCCGCGAGCGCCTCTTCCTTGTCCAAGCCCTGGGCGGCCCAGACTTCTCCCGCAGTGCTCACGTGGTTGGCACCGTATATGATGTTGCGGATACCACCGAGTCCTGGCTGGGTATGGGCGCGGCAGATGGCATTATTTACCGGCCCACCTCCATCCGCACCGATTTAGCCTCGCTGGTGCGCGGAGTGCTCCCAGTCCTCTTTGGCCGGGCAGAGATTTCCTAAGCTGTACCGATAGTAGCGGGGCCTTCCGAGAGTAGCGGAGTTTCCCGAACGCAACGAGGGGCGAACTGGAAATGACCAGTTCGCCCCTCGTGGCTTGGAGCTTCGCGTGCGTGGCGCTGCATGTCTAGGCGCCTCGCGCGCGGTAGTTGCCCGGCTAGCGGCCAGCTACCGTGCTTACTCAGCCTGCTTGGCGGATTCCTCAGCTTCGTGAGCGGCAAGACGAGCGCGAATCTCATCCATATCCAGCTCCTTGACCTGCCCGATGAGATCCTCCAGCGGGCCGGCCGGCAGTGCCCCGGCCTGCTCAAAGACCCGGATGCCATCCCGGAAAGCCATAATGGTGGGAATCGCCTGAATCTGGAAATGCGCGGCGAGCTCCGGGCTATCCTCGGTGCTCACCTTGCCGAAAGTAATATCGGGGTGCTTTTCAGAAGCCTTTTCGTAAATCGGGCTGAAAGCACGGCACGGACCGCACCAGCTCGCCCAGAAATCCAGCAGGACAATGCCTTCATGCACGGTATCGTTGAAGTTTTCCGCGGTGACAGTAACGGTTGCCATGGTTCTCCTCGAGTTAGTGGAAATCTCGCTACCTGCAACGCGCCAAGCGCGAGAGCTATTCCCATGAGATAGTCCATTCGGTAACGGGTGCCTTCCTGGCCTAAAGTAGAGACTATGACCGCAACGTTAACCGAGGGCGTGGCCGATGTGGCCCGCCGCGCGCGCCAGGCGGCGCGTTCTTTGCGGGGGGCGCAAACCACGTCAAAAAATGACGCCCTTCGCCGTATCGCCGCGATTTTGCGCAGCGAAACCGCCCGTATTGTGGAGGCGAATGCCCAGGATGTGGCCCGGGAAGAAAGCCGGCTTTCCCCGGGCATGATTGATCGGCTCCTCCTGAATGCGGAGCGCATCGAAGGGATTGCCCAGGCGGTGGAACACGTGGTGGGCTTGGCCGACCCGGTGGGCGAAGTGGTACGCGGTTCGCGCTTAGCTAACGGGATGCGTTTGCGGCAAGTGCGGGTGCCTATGGGCGTCATCGGGATGATTTATGAGGCCCGGCCCAATGTGACGGTCGATGCGGCTACCCTGGCGCTCAAAGCCGGATCCGCGGTGATTTTGCGCGGGGGGAGCGCCGCCATCCGCACCAACGAAGTGCTGGTCGAACTCATGCGCCAGGCGGTAACGGAGGCCGGATTCCCGGCCGACTGTGTGCAGACCATCGATGCTTTCGGGCGCGAAGGTGCCGTCGAACTGATGAAATTGCGCGGCCTGGTGGATCTTGTTATTCCGCGCGGGGGCGCCGGCCTCATCCAGACGGTCGTGCGCGAATCCCTGGTCCCCGTGATCGAAACCGGGGTGGGCAATAATCACGTGTACGTGGATGCCAGCGCGGATGTGGAGCGGGCTAGCGCCGTCGTCGTTAATTCGAAAACGCATCGGCCCAGCGTCTGCAATGCGGCCGAAACGCTTCTGGTCCACGCGGATATCGCACCGCAATTTATGCCGCGGATTTTGCGTGAACTTCACGAGCGCGGCGTGACCTTGCATTGCGATGCGGCCGCGCAAAGTTTCGCGGGTGATATTCCCACGCAGGCCGCAACGGAAGAAGATTGGGCCAAGGAATATTTGGCGTTGGAGATGGCCGTCGCGGTGGTGCCTGATCTTGAGGCGGCGCTCGCGCATATTGCCCGCTATTCGAGCGGCCATACCGAGGCTATTGTGGCCGAGGACCAGCGTGCTATTAATCGTTTCACCTCCGAGGTGGATTGCGCGGCGGTCATGGTTAATGCCTCGACGCGTTTCACGGACGGTGGCGAATTTGGGCTGGGCGCGGAAATTGGTATTTCTACCCAAAAATTGCATGCGCGGGGGCCTATGGGGCTGGAAGAAATGACCACGACGACGTGGATTGCAGAGGGCGAGGGGCATGTCCGATAAAGACGAACCGGTGCAGATTCCTTTCGACGAACGCAAGCACCGGCGTCGGCGGATCGGGGTGATGGGCGGAACTTTCGACCCGATTCACCACGGTCACCTGGTGGCAGCCTCGGAAGTGCAGCATCGTTTCGGGCTGGACGAGGTAGTTTTTGTGCCCACCGGCCGCCCCGCTTTCAAGCAGGGGCAGCACGTGAGCCCGGCCGAACACCGCTATCTCATGGCGGTTATCGCCACCGCCTCGAATACCCGCTTTACGGTATCGCGGGTGGATATTGAGCGGCGCGGACTGACCTACACCGTGGATACCCTGCGGGATTTGCGTGAGGTCTACCCGGATGCGGATCTGTACTTCATTACCGGCGCGGATGTTATTCCGGAAATTTTGCGCTGGAAGAACGCCGAGGAACTGTGGGGGATGGCGCGTTTCATCGGGGTGACGCGCCCCGGGCACAATATTGACGTGTCCGCGCTGCCCAAACACGCCGTGGAAATTGTGGAGGTTCCCGCCATGGCGATTTCCTCTACGGATGTGCGTGAGCGGGTGAAGGCCCACGAGCCCATCTGGTATTTGGTGCCCGAAGGCGTGGTGCAGCATATTAGAAAATACAAACTTTATGCCCAGCGCGAGGCACCGGGTAAACTTGACAAAGGACAGTCGTGCCGAGAGGAGAAGAAATGAGCGAGGGCGGGCGGCGCCTCACACGCAGCGAGATGCGCGAGCGCGGACTCCTAAAACCTCTCGAAGAAGGCGAGGCTTCGCCGGTAGAAGAATTGCGGCGCACCCGGGATATTCCGGTGGTGCGGGCAACGCGGCGGCGCGCCATTCTGGCCGAGCGTGCCGAAGCCATTGAGGCAGCCGGGGCGGCTGAAGTTTCTGAGCCGGTGGAACGAGCTGAAGCAGCGGTGCCGCTTCTCGAAGATGAGGGCGCTCCCACCCAGGCATACGAACCTGTGAACGCGGCCGAGCCCCGCGCGATCCATGAAGAATCCGCGCCCGCGGGGGAGCGAATCTCCGTTTTCGACCGTTTCGAAGCCGATACCGAGGCAAGTATTGGCGAAGAAGATCACTCGCTCATGCCGTCGTTTGCGACTTCGGCATCAGCTGCCGCGGCGGCTCCTGCCTCGCAGGTGGCCTCGGAATCGGTATCGGCTTCCGAACCAGCTCTGGAACCGGAAGTGGCAGCGGAATTTTCCGAAGGTGGCAGCCTGCGCGAACGTTTGCTCGCTCGCACCCAAAGCGATGCTTTGCGTGCCTCAGTTACGGAGCAGGAGCCGGCGCCGGCTGCAGCAGAAAATACCGGGAACGACGCCGCAGCGCCGTTCTCGCCCGCTTCCGTTCCCGCGGCGCAGCCGGATCCGCTCGCGCACGAATATGTAGATGAAGATGAACTCGAAGACGAATCCTCACCGCGCCGCTGGACGATGACCATGCTGCTGCTCATTGTTATTAGCGTGGTGCTCGGCCTGGTTATCGGGTTCTTCTTCCTCCAGCACGGTGCGCAGGCCGCGCCTGGTGATCTTGTGGCATCCAGCATTACCCCCAATATCAAGGAGATCTTGTGACAGCTTCGGACCGCGCGATAGAGCTCGCCCGTATTGGAGCCGCGGCTGCGGCAGAGGTGAAAGCAACATCGATTGAAGCTCTCGACGTTGGTGAGCGTTTCGGCATTTCCGATGTGTTCCTTATTATTTCCGGTGATTCGGAGCCGAAAGTACGCGCCATCGTGGATCGCGTGGAGGAGAAGCTTGACGACGCCGGCGGGCAGCGCTTGCGCCGCGAAGGCCTCACCTTCGACCCGCGCTGGGTGCTCCTGGATTACGGCGAACTGATCGTGCATATTCAGCGCGATGAGGACCGTGATGATTACGCCCTCGCGCGCCTGTGGGCCGATTGCCCGCATGTGGATCTTCAGCTAGATGATGAGGCTGTTATTACCGGGGCGCAGGTGCCCGCGGTGGCGGAGGGCGCTGCGGAATCTGAGGAACCAGGGGAACCCGGGGACTCTGAGGCGGCCGGTGCTGCTGAGGTAGATGCATGAGTGCAGATCGCATCCTGCTCTGGCGCCATGGCCAAACTGATTACAACCTGGCCTGGCGAATCCAGGGCTCCACGGATATCCCCCTCAATGCGGTAGGCCTGGGCCAGGCACGTTACGTGGCTCCCTATATCGCCGCTGCTGGCCCGGCACGTTTCGTGGCATCACCGTTGCAGCGCGCCTACGCCACCGCTCTCGAGGCTGCCAAGCTGGTAGGTCTCGAGGTGGTAACCGATGCGCGTTTAGAAGAACGCTGTTTCGGGCTCTTTGAGGGCCTGACCCGCACCGAGATTGCCGAACGCTACCCGCGTGAATTCGCGCAGTGGCGGGCGGGAGAGGAACCCGGAGGCGTCGGCGTCGAAACGAAGGAACATGTAGGCGCACGCGTGGCCGCGGCGATTAGCGAAGCCAGTGAGGATATGGATGGTGGCCTGCTGGTGGTGACCGCGCACGGCGCTGCGATCACCTGCGGACTCGGGGTGCTCCTCGGGTGCGGGGCGCAATGGCAAGGCCTGGGCGGCTTGGATAACTGCCACTGGGCCATGCTGCAGCGGCGCAAGAACGCGAACCCGCAATGGCGCCTCACCGGCTTTAACCGTTTCCTCGCCGATGAGCACGATCCAGTGAAAAACTTTGAGGTGGAAGGGCCGGAAGGCTAAGCACTCACCTGCAAGAATGCGATGCTCGACACAAAATCCGGTTCCGATTTGCCAAGCGTTTCTTCTCCGACTAAAGTTCTATAAGTCGCTTGGGGCTATGGCGCAGTTGGTAGCGCGCTTCCATGGCATGGAAGAGGTCAGGGGTTCGAATCCCCTTAGCTCCACCAAGATGAAATTTCGTATTTTCACCCGATTCATACACTCGGTTACTATCGTTGCTATGAGCACAGCGGAATCCACCATCCCCAGGAATGAGTGCTAATGCCACGCCATCAGCTGGGAGTATTAGACGCATCCGGGCACATCACCTATTGCGAACGTCAATTTGCCCGGCCCACGAATGTTCTTTTCGACGTGGACGGCACCCTCACGGACGCTAGCTCACGGGTACTCCCGGAAAATATCCGTGCGCTCCAACAGCTCCACGCCGCCGGCATCCCGATTACCCTGGCCACCGGGCGCATCATCGCCGGGGCGGCCGATATCCTCACGGAAGCCGGGGTACCCGGATGGGTGGTGGCCGAAGGCGGCTCCATCGTCTGGGACGGGCACGCGGTAGTGCGCCGCCACCCGCTCGGCGCCACCGCCTACGCGCGCGCCATTCGCTTCGCGGAGGACCATCACCTCGGCATAGTCGTCAATGGCAGCGAGAGCGTCGTCGTACAAAGTTTTGGGGCGCCCCTGTATGAGGACGTTATGTGCAACGCTTCCGCGGGGCGGGAACCGCTCCGCGGCGACGTCGCCGGCCTTGCGGCCGATACCATCACGAAACTCTCCTTTTCCGGAACCGAAACTGAACTGGACCGGCTTCGTGAGCTCTGGCAGGAGGCGTTTCCCGGGGCGGTGCGCGGGCACGCGAATTTTGTTGATGTGGTGGCTCCCGGGGTGACCAAGTGGGAAGGAATTGAGCTGGCGCTGTGGGCGCGCGGGCTGGACGCAGCACACACCTTAGGGGTGGGGGACTCCGCTAATGACATTCCCTGGATGCGCGAAATAGCGCAGAGCTGTGCAATGCCGCAGGCCAGCGCCGAAACTAAGGCCGCGGCCCGCTGGATCCTCCCCGCGGGCTCAGCGCCGGTTGCCGATCTGGTGGCCGCGGTGCTGCGGTGATATTTGCCGAGGGTCACTATTTTGCGCTTGAGTGAAGTATTGGAAACTAGCTCACATATCCACTATGTTATGGGGTATGAGTCACAATATTAAAGGAAGTGCGTTACCGCATGTGGTCATCGTCGGCGGTGGCTTTGCCGGTATCCAAGCGGCACGTGGCCTTCGCGAGGCACCCGTGCGGGTAACGCTCATTGATAAGAATCCGTACACCACGTTCAAGCCGCTGCTTTTCCAAGTGGCTTCGGGCGCTCTTAACGCGGGGGATATTACCTACAACCTGCGCGCATTGCGGAGCAAGCAGAAGAATCTGCGTTTCGTGCTCGGGGAGCTCCAGCACGTGGATACGGATAATAAGATCATCGAGCTCGATGACGAGCGCACGATGGCTTATGACTACCTCGTCCTCGCCACCGGTGTGAGCGCTGCTTACTTCGGTATTAAGGGCGCCGCGGAGCACACCTTGCCGATGTACACGCGCGATGAAGCGCTTCAGGTACGCGACCGGCTCTACGGGCTGCTGGACGGCATGGATGCCGCCGAAAATCCCGGGCCGTTCCGGGTGGTTGTGTGCGGTGCGGGCCCCACCGGCGTGGAAACCGCCGGCGCCATTGCCGAATTGCGCAATTTCGATTTCGAGACGCTCTATCCCAGCATCGATACCGAGCAATTCGAGATCATCCTCGTGGATATGGCACCCACGGTCCTCGGGCCTTTCGATGAGAAGAGCCGTAACGCCGCCCACCGCGCTCTCGAAGATCGCGGCGTGAAAGTGCTTCTCAACCAGGCCGTTTCCGCGGTGGAGGACAACCGCATCCTGGTGAAGAACACCAAGACGGAAGAAGAAGAGTGGATTGACGCCTCGCTGATCGTCTGGTCCTCCGGTGTGGGAGTTCCGCCCGAGGTCAAGGAATGGAGCGTGCCGCAAGGGGCGCGCGGGCGCATCCAGGTGAACGAACACTTCCAGGTGGAAGGGGTCGACGGCGTTTTCGCTGCCGGCGACGTTGCTGTGAGCGGCGAACGTGGGCTTCCGCAGCTGGCTCAACCCGCTATCCAGGGCGGGCGGCATATCGCCAAGGTCATCTCCAATAATCTGGCGGGCAGGGAAACCGAGCCTTTCGAGTACTTCAATAAGGGCACCATGGCCACCGTGGGCGTTGGTTTCGCGGTCACCGAAATCCCGCATCTTCCGGCCATTACCGGGAAGTTCTCCTGGCTCATGTGGAATGCCCTGCATATCCAGCAGCTCCAGTCCGGGCGGGAAATGTTCGCGACCTTCGCCAACCTCGCCTCAAAGTACTTCCTCTTCCCCAAGCGCCACGATGTGATCGTGGGGGATATCCATCCCTTCTCGCGGCGAGCACGCCAGGGGACTGTAAGTGCCTCTCCGAAGCTGGATAGCGAAGAATGGGAGAAGGTCGGAGCCTAAGGCGCCGGTGGTGATATCCGTAGCGAGGTGCTGCCACTAACGGTTGTGCTCATAACGGTAGTGCAACTAACAGCGCCGCCAATAACGGTAGTGCCAATAAACGGCGGTGCCGCGCCGATCCGGAACGTAGCGGGCCGGGGGATGGCTACCTCAAGATTTTTCTGTCGTAACCTCATGCCATCATTCAGGTATGAATGAGATACTGCCAGAAGATGTCCAGGTAGCCCTATCCCTCGGCCCGCCCTCAGGTCCCGTGCTGGATCTGTCCTATTCGCGGTGGCCGCTACGGATAGCTACGCTTAGTTGGTACCTACCCGCCTCCGGCGGGTAGTGAGATGAATACGCGCGTTTCCACTTTCTTGGTATTTTAAGTGTGAAGTGCCTCGGGTCATGATCGCGTCGTGGCCATCGCTCGTTACGGAAGGAATACTCATGAGCGAACAGAATAACCAGTTCCCTGATAATAACCCCGGTTATGGTCAGCAGAGCCCCCAGCCGGAACAGCAGTCCTACCAGCAGGGCTTTGACCAGCAAAATCAGCAGAGCCAGCAGAATCAGGCGCAGGGCCAGCCCTATATCCCCGCTCCGCAGCAGGGCCAGTGGGCACCTTCAGCCTACTCGGCGCCGGGCTACGGCTACCCGCCTCAGCCCCAGCAGCCGCACAACCCTTCCGGTTTCGCGGCCCTGTTCTCCACGAACTTCTCCACTCGGGTAGCGCGTTCTATCGCGCCGATCATCATGATCCTTGCTTTTATCGTGGCCGGCTGCCATGTGCTCGTCTCGCTTTTCGCGATGATTAGCATTTTCGGTGAATACACTCCCACCACGGTTGCGCTCGCCGGAGTCCTCAGTTTCCTCCTCAGCCTCGTGGTTGCTGTCCTTATTATTGGCGGGGCCCGGTTGCTCTGCGAAGCAGCCATCAAAGACGAACAATAAGCAGGTCTAGCACACCTGGCCGGGCCGCGGGCTTCTCACCAGCCAGCTGCCCTGCCGCGCGAAACCCACCAGCGGGCTGATACATCGCGATGTATCAGCCCGCTGCGTCGTCGTAAGAATACGTGGGTATCGGACCGGATCTGTGCATCAAGCCGGCCATTATTTCGCATCTGCGCGGCCCATGCACCATACTGTGGCTATGACGTCTTACCGCCTTATTGCTTTTGACCTGGACGATACCCTGGCGCCTTCCAAATCCGCGCTGCCCGAACGCATGGCGCGGGCCCTGCGGGCATTGCTGGATACTTACGAGGTGTGCGTGATTTCCGGCGGGCAATTTGGGCAGTTCGAAAGCCAGCTCCTGGAAGGACTGGACGGCACTCCCGCGGAGCTCGCGCGCCTCCACCTTATGCCCACCTGCGGAACCCGCTACCTTGTTCACGATGTGGGGCAGTGGCGCGATGTGTACGTCCGCAACCTCACCGCGGAAGAACGCCGGGACGCGGCACTGGCCCTGGAAGAAGAAGCGCGCCGGCTCGGTCTGTGGGAAAGCACCACCTGGGGGGAGATCCTGGAAGACCGCGGCTCCCAAGTCACGTTCTCCGCGCTTGGGCAAAGCGCACCGCTGGAGGCGAAACGTGCTTGGGATCCGAGTGGGGAAAAGAAAAACGCGCTGCGAGAAGCTGTCGCAGCGCGTCTGCCGCACCTGGAAGTGCGCTCGGGCGGTTCAACTTCCGTGGATATTACCCGCAAAGGCGTGGACAAAGCCTACGGAATTGCAGAGCTTTCCAAACAAACCGGTATCCCCATCGCGCAGATGCTTTTTGTGGGGGACCGGCTCGACCCGGCCGGTAACGACTACCCGGTGACCCGGCTCGGAATCGACACCCACGCGGTGCGGGACTGGACCGACACCGCCGAATTCATTGAGAACCTGGTGGGGCTGGCCTAAACCGCTGCGCGCGCGGGCCTCAAGCCTTGCCCCCAACGCGGGTCTAAGCGAGTTCGCCTAGGCGAGGGAACCGAGTTGCTCGGGAACGAACTCCTCCCAGCCCTGTTCGCGTAGGGCCGCGCGCAGTTCCTCCATCGCCGCATCCAATTCGGCGCCGGGCACATCCTTGCGAGCCGAAGCGAAACTGGTGACGTTTTCCGAATCCGCGGGAATAACGTGCAGGTGGGTGTGGGGCACGCCTAGGCCGGCGATGACCAGCATCGCCCGATCCACCCCGAAAGCCGCGATCTGGGCTTTGCCGATGCGCTTGGCAACGATGAAAAGATGCGCCGCCGTGTCATCATCAAGATCGGTGAAGCGATCAATTTCCGCGCGTGGCACAACCAGAACATGCCCGCGGGCGTGCGGTTCAAGAGTTGCGAAAGCAACGCATACGTCGTCGGCCCAAACAAAACGACCCGGAATCTCACCGGCAATAATTTTTGAAAAGACGCTCATGGTTCCAGTCTAGCCGCCGGCTTCGGTGGCGCGCGGATGCCGGCTGCATAGGCCGCGGTTGCCAGCACCGCCTTCCCGCTGTGGACGACCTGAGATTTGTCGTAGGAGAGAGCTACAATTGACCGAAGTCGACCGTCGAAAAGGAGTACCCTTGAGCGCTGAGGATATGACCCAGTTCCGCTACACCGCGGAGCTGGCTAATGAGATCGAAGCCCACTGGCAGGAACGCTGGGAAGAGGAAGGTGCCTTCTACGCCGCGAACCCGGTTGGGGATCTCGCGGGTGATACCTCGGCGCCGAAGTTCTTCATCCAGGACATGTTCCCCTATCCTTCCGGGCGCGGCCTGCACGTGGGCCATCCGCTCGGCTATATCGCCACGGATACCGTGGCCCGCTACCACCGCATGAAGGGTGAGAACGTCCTCTACACCATGGGCTACGACGCCTTCGGACTTCCCGCCGAACAATTCGCGGTACAAAACGGCAAGCACCCGGCCATCACCACCGCGGAAAATATTGCCAATATGGCCGCCCAGCTGCATCGCCTGGGGCTCTCTCACGATTCGCGCCGCGTTTTCTCCACCACCGATATTGAGTACGTGAAGTGGACCCAGTGGATTTTCACCAAGGTATTCAATTCCTGGTTTGACCCGGATTACCCGCGCCGGGACGGGCGCGGCAACGGCGCTGCCCGGCCCATCGAGGAACTCGAAGCGAAATTCGCTAGCGGGGAAAAGGCCACTCCGGATGGCCGGCCGTGGGAGGAACTCTCCAAGAAAGAAAAGGCGGAGGCGCTCAGCGAATACCGCCTGGTGTATATCAAGGAAGCACCCGTTAACTGGTGCCCGGGCCTGGGAACGGTGCTCGCCAATGAGGAAGTGACCGCGGAAGGGCGCTCCGAACGCGGCAACTTCCCGGTGTTCCGCCGTAATCTCGCCCAGTGGATGATGCGGATTACCGCCTACGCGGATCGCCTCGTCAGCGATCTGGATACCATTGACTGGCCGGATAAAGTGCGGGCCATGCAGCAGAACTGGATCGGGCGCTCCCACGGGGCCACGGTTCGCTTCGAGCTTTCTGACGGCTCCGGGCGGGTCCTGGATGTGTATACCACCCGCCCCGATACCCTCTTCGGGGCCAGCTTCATGGCCGTTGCCCCTGAACACGCCGCCCTGGGCGGAACCGAGCCCGGCGCGGAAGCCGATGCGCAGGCCCTTCAGGTTCCCGATAGCTGGCCGGAAGGCACCCGCGAAGAGTGGACTGGCGGATACGCCACCCCGCGCGAAGCGGTAGCGGCCTACCGGGCGCGCGCCGCCGCGAAATCCGATATGGAACGCACCTCGGATACCCACGAAAAGACCGGCGTTTTCTCCGGGCTTTTCGGGATCAACCCGGTCAACGGTGCCAAGGTTCCGGTGTTCGTGGCAGATTATGTGCTGGTCGGTTACGGTACCGGCGCCATCATGGCTGTTCCCGCCCACGATGACCGCGACTGGGCTTTCGCGCGCGAATACAATCTTGACGTTATCCGCACCATCGGCCCGGCGGAGGACCCGTACGGCCCGAACCTGGAAGAAGGCGCCTACACCGGGGATGGCATCCTCGTCGATTCCGCCAATGAGAGCATCTCCCTCAACGGCATGAGTAAAACGGAATCCATGGCCGCTATTATCGCCTGGCTGGAAGAACGCGGCGCCGGAACCGCTACCGTCACCTACCGCCTGCACGATTGGCTCTTCTCGCGCCAGCGCTACTGGGGTGAACCCTTCCCGATCGTCTGGGATGAGGAGGGGATTGCACACGCGCTACCCGAATCGATGCTCCCCTTGGAGCTGCCCGAAATGGAAGACTTCTCGCCCGCGTCTTATGATGCCGACGACGCAGATTCGCTGCCTCAACCCCCGCTGGAACGCAATCCGGAATGGGTGAATGTGGAGCTTGACCTGGGCGACGGCCTCAAGAAGTACCGCCGCGAAACCAATACCATGCCGCAGTGGGCTGGCTCGTGCTGGTACGAATTGCGCTATGTGGATCCCACCAATGCCGATAGCTTCTGCGCCCCGGAAAACGAAGCCTACTGGATGGGCCCGCGGCCCGAGTCCGGTAACACCTCCGGAGGGGTGGATTTGTACGTGGGCGGCGTCGAACATGCTGTGCTCCACCTGCTGTATGCGCGTTTCTGGCACAAGGTTCTCTTTGATCTGGGCTATGTTTCTTCCTCCGAGCCGTTCCACAAGCTCTTCAACCAGGGCTACGTGCAGGCATATGCCTATACCGATGCCCGCGGGGCCTATGTGCCGGCCGATGAGGTAGAAGAACGCGAAGAAAACGGGGAAGCGGTCTTCTACTACCAGGGGGAGAAAGTCAATCGGGAATACGGGAAGATGGGCAAATCCCTCAAGAACATCATCACGCCCGATGATATGGCTGACCAGTACGGTGCGGATACCTTCCGTGTCTACGAAATGTCCATGGGGCCCCTCGATGTTTCCCGCCCCTGGGATACCCGCGCGGTGGTGGGTTCGCAGCGCTTCCTGCAGCGGCTGTGGCGCAATATCGTTGATGAACGCACCGGCGAGGTGACGGTCAGCGATGCGGCTCCCGATACCGAGACCGCGAAGCTGCTGGCCCGCACCATCGCGGGAGTGGCCGACGATTACGACGATATGCGTATCAATACCGCGATCTCCAAGCTCATCGTGCTCAATAACCACCTCACCGGGTTGGAGGCGGTGCCGCGGGAAGCCGCCTGCGCTATTGTGGCGATGGTGGCCCCGGTGGCTCCCCATATCGCCGAAGAACTCTGGTCGCGTTTGGGCCAGTCCGGCCTGGTGGCGCGCGCTGCATTCCCGCAGGTCAGTGATGCCTCGCTGCTGGTGGATGACACCGTGACCTGCGTGGTGCAGGTGAAGGGTAAAGTCCGGGCCCGCCTGGAAGTACCCCAGGATATTTCCGATGCGGATCTGACCGCTCGGGCCCTAGCTGAAGAACGGGTGCAGTCCTTCCTGGACGGCGAACCGCGCAAGATTATTGTGCGGGCCCCCGGACTCATTAATATCGTTCCGTAAAGCGGATATTGCTGTGGGCGCGGGCCGGGTTCAGACCCAGAATCCGGTCCCGCACCCGGAACCCAGCTCAAGCTCAGAACTCGGGCACTCATCCAAGGGAAGGAACCCGCGGGAGTAAGGAGGACATCGTGGCACGTATGCGCATCACGACGCACGACTTTGACGGTAAACCGGCATGGCTTCTCAGCGCGCCCGGCGGAGCCAGCGCCCTCGTGGCGGCACGCGGTGCCACTCTCCTCTCCTGGTCTCCTGATGGCGAGGTGTTTTCCGGGTACCGCAACGCTGCTGAGTTGGAGGAGGCTGCCGGTGGGCGCGGGTTGATTGAGGCACCTTGGGTGGGGCCGCTCGCCGGTGGGCGCTACACCTGGGATGGGCAAAGCTACCAGCTGGAGGCGGATACCAGCGGGCGCTGCCTGCGCGTCCACGATTGCGAATTCCAGCGCGAACGCTCCGCGGATGCCCTTATTTTGCGGGCGGAACTTCCCGCGGTCACCGGCTACCCCTGGCCGATAGGCCTGCAAGTGGTGTACGCGCTGGGGGATTCCAGCGCGGGCACCCACAATCTTTCCGTTAGCGTGGAAGTGACAAACCGCGGTGAAAGCTGCGCCCCGGTGGCGCTCGCGTGGAACGGGTACATGCGTTTCCCGCAGCTTGCCTCCATTTCAAAAATGTCGGCAACGGTCAGCGCGCGCACCAAAATCGCCGCCGATGCCCAAGGAATCCCGGCCCCCGGAGATGCCGCGCTTACCGGGGTGAGCACCCCGGTGGAGTGGCCGGTGCTCGGAGCTAGCCGGATCGACTCCACCTTTACCTCGCTGGTACCTACCAGCGACGGCGTCGTGGCAACCGTCCTGACCGATCCGGCCCGCGAACGCGATATTATCCTCGCTCAGGAACCCAGCGAAGCACCCTATGTGCGGCTGTGGACCGGGGATACGCTGGAGCGCGGCGCGCGGGAAGCGCTCCTGGTGGCCCCGGCTTCCGCCCTGCCCAATGCATTTAATCGCTCGGATCAGGTGGGGCGGGTGGCCCTCGCCCCGGGCCAGTCCCGCAGCCTCACCGTCACCATCAGCTATCCGGCCGGCGCTAGCGGCGCCGCCCGAAAATCGAATTAATAATCGAGCGGCCCAGGGACCGCCCGGCGCTGCGCACCACCGAATCGATGGCGGCATCGCGGCGCCGCGCCTGGCGCTCAGCCTCCTTCTCGGCATTCCGCTGAGCCCGCTGGGCGGCCCGCTCGGCTTCGCGTTCGGCGGCCGCCAGCTTTTTCTCCGCCTCGCGGGCGGCCTTCTTCGCCGCAGCCTCCTCGGTCCGCCGTTGCTCTTCAGCTTCTTTAGCTGCCGCCGCCGCGGCTTCCAGCTGCGCGCGCCGCTCGGCAACCGCGCGGGCCGCGCCCTCGCTCGCGGCCTCCCCGGAAAGAGGAGCAGGCCGGGGTGTTTTCCCTAGGGCTGTGCTCAAGGCAGCCGGGCTGGCCGGGCCCATGACGGAGCGCGGCGCCCACAGCCGGGTCGGGGCCACGGCCGTAGGGGCGCCGTCGTCGCCCAAACCCGTGACCACAGCTTCACCGGTCCCTAGCGCGGGCAGCACGGCCGCAATATCCAGGGGCGAGAAGGGGAAAGTTTTTGCCGTTTCCTTGAGAACCTTGACGTCCTTGGGGGTGTGGGCGCGCAGGGCATGGTGAATCCGGGTGCCCAGCTGCGCGAGCACCGATTCGGGAATATCCTGCGGGGTTTGGGTGACGAAGAAAACACCTACGCCCTTGGAACGGATGAGGCGCACCACCCGGGTTACTTCGTCCACGAAGTTCCGGGACGCCCCGGAGAACAGCAGATGCGCTTCGTCGAAGAAAAACACCAGGCGGGGCAGGGGAGTATCGCCCACCTCGGGCAGGTCGGAAAAGAGCCGGCTGAGCACCCACATCGTGAACGTGGAGAAAAGTTCGGGCATATCGCGTACGTCCGGTAGCTCAAGGGCGGAAATAACGCCGCGCTCGCCTTCGTGGGTAATGAGTTCGCTCGGGCTGAAGGACGGGCGCTGGAAGAACATATCCCCACCCTGCGCCGCCAGTGCGGAGACCTCGCGCAAAATCACCCCGGCGGTCGCGGTAGACACCCCGCCGATACCGGAAAGCTCTGCCCTCCCGTCCGTGGTCAAATAATGGAGCACCTCGCGCAGGTCCTCCAGGGTGTACAGGCGCAGATCCTCCTGCTCCGCCCACGCGAAAACCAAAGCCAGTGCCGATTCCTGGGTGTCATTTAGTTTCAGGGCCCGCGCCAGCAGCAACGCACCGAAATCCTCCACCGTGGACCGCAGCGGCACCCCGGTCGTTTCGGTGAGGGAATACAGATGCAGCGGGAACGAGGCCCCCGCCCATTCCTGCCCCAGAGCCCGGGTGCGTGCCGTGAGCTTATCGGAAGCCGTGCCCGCCTCGCACAAGCCGGAAAGATCGCCCTTAATATCGGTAAGGAACACGGCCACGCCGGCCGCGCTCAGCTGTTCAGCCAGCAGCTGGAGGGTACGAGTTTTCCCGGTTCCGGTTGCCCCGCACACCAGCCCGTGCCGATTGAAACTCGCGAAAGGCAGCCGCACCAGCACGTCGGGCCGCGGATTCCCGGCCGAATCCAGGTAGGCGCCCAGGGTGAGAGCCGGGCCGGATACCTGGTAGCTGCGCGCCACCTCGCTCGCGTAATCGTCATTGGTGGGTTGCGGGGATTGTTCCGGGGAGTCTTGCGGCGACGACGCCGCCGGCTGCACGGGTGGGCGCTTCTCTGCCGCGGTGGCGGTTTCAGTGGTGTTCCCTGTCGGCGTGTTTCCCGCAATATCGGATGCGGCCTGTGCCGTGGTGGTGGGCGGGGTATCAGTGGCAATTGTGGCGGCGAGTGCGGCATCGAGGCGAGCCTGGGCGAGTTCGGCTTCCGCGCGGGCAGCTTTGGCAGCGGCTTCGGCCGCCTCGGCGCGCAAGCGGGCAATATCGGCGTCGTTCATACCAATATTGTAGAGCGGCGGTGGCAGGAACTATCCACAGCTGGCCAAACGTTAGCGTTATCCCCACGCGTGCCGGAGCGCCGGCGCGGGCCGCGTGCGGGCGCGCATGATAGGCCCATGACTACCTCATTACCGCACCCAGCCCCGCGCCTCAGCCTGCCTCGTACCGATCCGGTACCGGAGGCCGGCCTGGATCCGAGCTCGGATCGACCGCCGGGTAGGAGCGCTTTTGGGCCGCCGGGCCGCAGTGCGGTACGGGATTTCGCGGCTCTTGCCCTCGGGGCGGGTACTGGTGAAGATATCGCCGTGCTTACCACGCCCGCGCAAGCATCGCGGTGGCGCTGGTCTCCCCGAACACTTGGCGCTTTCGCCATTGCTTTACTGGGCGGGCTCCTCATTCTTGGGGTGCTGGCCTGGCTCGGGCGTGGGGGAGGCGCGGCTTCCGCTAGCCTCGCCGCGGTACCGTCCGGGAGCAGCGTGGCCGGCCCGGTCTCTACCACCGAAGGCCCGGCCGTGGTTTCCTCCGGCCCGCCAGCTTCCGCGGGTGCATCCGAAGGCGGAGCGGCACGAAGCGAATCTGGGCCGGCCACCCCCACCGCGGGCGAATCCAGTCCCACAACTATCGTCGCCTATATTTCCGGCGAGGTGACCACCCCGGGGGTATATAGCGCTCCCGGAGGAGCCCGGGTGAATGACCTGGTGGAATTAGCCGGCGGACTCACCCCGAATGCGGACGGCGCCGCGATCAATCTTGCCGAACCCGTAACAGACGGCTCCCATATCCACATACCCGCACCCGGTGAAACACCGCGAGCGCTGTCCGGTTCGGGAGGCAGTACGAGCCCGGGTGGGAGCGGCGGCAGTAAAGGTGGAAAGAATGGCGGCGCTGGAGGTGGAGGCGGTGGTGCCGGTGGTGGGGGATCCGGGAAAAACAATCCCGGTGCTCTTATTAACCTCAATACTGCCTCGGCCAGCGACTTGGAGACCCTGCCCGGGGTAGGCCCGGCCACCGCCCGGGATATTCTCAGCTGGAGAGAAACTAACGGCCCTTTCACGTCCCCGGAGGATCTCCTCGAGGTCCCCGGTATTGGGCCAGCTAAATTCACTAAGCTGTCCGCCCTGGTGACAGTATGACCGGCGTTCGCTCCCGCGCCCTTACCCGTGCCCGTCCTCGCGGCAGGCAGCGCGGCTCGGCATCCGTGAACGCCGGCCACGGTCAAGATATGCGCCTCCTCCCACCGGCTGGTGCTGCCCTGGGTGGGGCGTGGGCGGCGCTGAATGGGCACGCGCAGCTCGCATTCCTCGGCGCTGGCCTGTGCCTCGCGGCAGCCTGGGCGGTAGCCGGCCGCGCCCGCTCCCATCCGCAGCTGCGTGGGAAGGCAAGCGGGGTGGTGTTAAGCATCCTCGCGGTGGCCTGCACAGGGAGTGCTGCCAGTATCGCCGGGCTACTTTCCCTCTCCGCGGCACATATCCCAGTGGTCAAGGCAAGCGTGGAACTGGAAGCCGCTATCGCGACCCGTCCGGAGCCCTCCACCACACCGTGGGGAGAAGGAAAATGCACCGCGCTCCTGCGCCCTCGCACAATCACCACCGCGGGCCCGAACGGGGTGCGACTCGAAGCCGGCCCGCGTGCCCGCATCCGCGCGGAGCTTCCCTGCACCGCACTGGCCGGCCAATACGTGATGGGCCACGGCCGGCTCACCCCGGTGGAAGGGCGGCGCGAAAGTGCCCGCTGGTCCGGGCCCGCACTCCAGCTAAGTGGAAGCGGCGCGTTCAGTGCGCGCGTTGTCCACCGCATCGATACTGCGCTCGCTGCGCTGCTTTCTGACCGCCCCGAACACGCCCGCGGCCTCATTCCCGGGGTAGCGCTAGGCGACGATACCCGGGTATCCCCAGAACTCGAAGAAGCTATGCGCACAACCGCCCTCACCCACCTCATTGCGGTATCCGGAGCTCATGTCTCTCTCGTCCTCGGCATCATTATTATGGCGGTTGGTCGAGCCCGGCCGCTGCGCACCGCCCTCGCCGGAGCAGTGGGTTTAGGCGGACTGGTGATTCTGGTGGGACCCGCACCCTCGGTCATCCGGGCGGCACTCATGGGCCTGGTGGTGCTGGTGGCACTCGGAATGAACCGCCGTAGCCAAGCCATCAATGCCCTGAGCTGTGCGAGCATCGCGGCTGCCCTCATGGATCCCTGGCTCGCAACCGGCTACGGTTTCCTGCTTTCTGCCAGTGCCACCCTCGGAATTATCTGCGGGGGATACCGGCTTACTGACTACCTCACCCGGTTCTTCCCAGGCACCCTGGCCCGGGTCATAGCTATTCCTTTGGTAGCCCAACTTTCCTGCCTACCCGTGCTCCTTCTCTTTACCGAAGCGGGGTCGCTATGGGCGGTCCCCGCTAATGCCCTCGTGGCACCCGTGGTCGCACCGCTCACCATTTTCGGACTTGTCGGCGCGCTCACGGCCCCGCTATTCCCCATGCTCGCCGGTCTCGCCATCTCCGGTGCCGCTTTATCTACGTGGTGGATCGACCAGGTAGCCCGCCTGCTCGCCTGCCTACCCGGCTCGGGAATTCCCCTCGTTCTTGCCGGCATCGGTCATATATGCGCGGTTCTGGCGCTCCTGGTGGTACCCCGCCTGAGTGCGGCCATTATTCTTGTGGGCGCGCTCGCGGCCCTCGGGTTATCGCGCTGGCCCGGGAGTGCCGCGATTCCTCCCAATTGGGCGGCGGTGCAATGCGATGTGGGCCAGGGATCAGCTTTCCTCTACCGGGTGCGCGGATACACAATCATGATCGACGTGGGGCCGCAAACCCCAGCCGCTGCCCGGTGCTTAGCGGATGCCCAGGTCAGTCATCTTGACCTGCTCATCCTCTCCCATTTCCACTCCGACCACGTAGAAGGATTACGTGACGTTCTCAATTCCACCACTATCAGCGCGGTATGGATATCACCAAATTCCGCCCCGAAGCCCCAGTCCCGCACCGCCCTGGAACTGCTCGAATCGCACTCCATTCCTGTCAGCGTAGTAGCCGCGGGAACAACACTGCGGGTAGATAATGTGCCCATTGCTCGGATTCTCAGCCCGCGGCCGGGTGCGCGTAGCATTCCTGAGGAAGCTAATGCCGATTCCCTCGTTGTCCTCCTCGACGCTGAAGGAGTAGATAAGCCGCGCCGGGCCGGTGGTAGCAGCTCGACCAGCGGCACTAGCTCACCCGGCGGCACTAGCTCACCCGGCGGCACTAGCTCACCCGGCGGCACCACCATGGCCGCCCAGCGCATTGTGGTTCTCGGGGATGCGACTGCCCCGGCCCAAGAACGCCTCGTGGGGGCGGTTGGGCCGGTTGATATCGCCGTCGTCGCCCATCATGGAAGCGCGGACCAATCCGAGCACCTCGCCCGTGAACTTGACCCCGCAATTGCCCTCATATCCGTAGGTGAGAACAGTTACGGGCACCCCTCCGCGCGCGTCTACGAACTCTATGCCGGCGCGCACATCTATCCGACCCTCACGTGCGGGGCAATAGCGTGGGCGGAAGGTGAGCTGGTATCAAAGTGCGCGGAACCGGTGCGGCCACCTGCCGTCCAACAGGTGAGTTATGACATGAGAGAATGGAGCCATGGCAGCCAAAGAACGCACCGTCGGGTACGACGCCCTCCGCTTAGAACCGGTCATCCTCATTATTGGTGCAGAGCCGGTGCTGGCCGAGCGCGCCTGGGCTCGGCTCGTGCGCCTCGCTCGCCAAGCACACCCCGAGGTGCAGGTCGTGCGCCTGGACGCTGCCTCCTACGAGCGCGGCTCCCTCGCCCTCCACACCTCACCCTCACTTTTCGGGGACCACCGCATCGTCGCCGTGACCGGCGCCGAACACATGAACGACGCGTTCCTGGCGGAAATGCTCGCCTACCTCCCGCAACCCAACGCGGATATCCCCGTGATTATCCAACACGGGGGAGGCACTCGCGGTAAAAAACTCCTCGATGCCATCGCGGCGGGGGGCTGGCAGGTAGCCCGCATCGAAAAAATCAAACGCGATGATGATAAAGCGCGTTTGGTGACGGCGGATGTGCGAGCCGCCGGGCGCAAAATCACGGACGGCGCGGTGCGGGCCCTCGTTGATGCACTCGGCCAGGACCTGCGCGAACTACTCAGTGCTACCGCCCAGCTCCTCGCCGATGTGGAGGGGATGATCACCGAAGACCATATTCGGGATTTCTACGCCGGGCGTAATGAAGCAACCCCCTTTGAGATCGCGGACGCGGCCCTGGCAGGGCGCACCGGCCAAGCTCTAGCGCTGGCCCGCCACGCTTTCGCCACCCGGGTCAATCCCGTCCCTATCGTGGCCGCGCTCGCGGCGAAACTGCGCCAGCTCGCCATCGTCCAGGCACCGGGAATCAGCCAGAAGGAATTGAAAATGGCGCCCTGGCAAGCTCAGCGGGCTCGCCGCGAAGCCCGCGGATGGAGCGATGCCGGGCTCGGGCAAGCCATCCGAGCGGTGGCGCTGGCCGATGAACAGGTCAAGGGTGCCTCCCGCGATCCGCAGTACGCCGTGGAACACGCGATTATTGCCATCGGGCGAGCCCGGCGCGGCAGGTAGTATCCGGCCGCGGTCGATAGGCCGCGCTGCGTCCAGTAACGCTCGGCGTACGCGGTAGTAGCTCGCCTAGCTTCACGCTGCCGCGGTCTCACACTTTCCCGCGCGTTCAGGCCCTTTCAGGAAACGTGGAATAATAAGGGATGTCCCGCGGCGGCGCGACAATGGCGTATCTGGAGCGCCGCCCACGCAGAACGCAGCACGGCAGTGCTGTACTGAGGAGCACTTTATGCTTGTTGGAATACCTAAAAGTACCCGCCCGGGTGACCCCCTGGTGGCGGGCACCCCCGATACCGTGGCCAAGCTCATCGCTTTGGGCTACGAGGTCGCGGTGGAAACGGGTGCGGGGGAGGCCTCGTCCTACCCCGATAGCCAGTACGAAAGCGCGGGCGCACGCCTCGTCTCCGCGCAAGAAGCCTGGGCCGCGGATATTGTGTTAGCCACCGACGCCCCGGATGTCAGCTACCTTGACCGCATGAGCCGCGGCGCCACCCTCATTGCGCGCATGAACCCGGCCGGCTCGCCCGAACTTATCGAGGAACTTTCGCGCCGCGAACTCACGGCCCTGGCGCTTGACGCAATTCCGCGTATTTCCCGCGCCCAGTCCATGGACGTACGTTCCTCCATGGCCAATATTTCCGGCTACCGGGCCGTGATCGAAGCCGCTTCCCACTTCGGGCGGCTTTTCACCGGCCAGGTCACTGCCGCCGGAAAAGTTCCCCCCGCCACCGTGTACGTTATCGGAGCGGGCGTCGCCGGGCTCGCCGCGGTCGGCACCGCCAATTCGATGGGCGCAATCGTCAAAGCAACGGACGTGCGTGCTGATGTGGCCGAACAGGTCCAGTCCATGGGCGCCGAATTCGTGGAGATCCCGGTGCGCCAGGAATCCGCGGACGGTTACGCCCGCGAAATGACCGCGGATCAGGCCAATGCAGCCGGGGTTGTCTACGCCCGGGAAGCCGCCGCCGCGGATATTGTTATTACGACGGCGCTCATCCCCGGCAAGCCGGCCCCGCTCCTTTTGGACTCGGAGGCAGTGGCCGCCATGAAACCCGGCAGCGTCATCGTGGATTTGGCGGCGGCCAACGGCGGAAACGTGGCCGGTACCCGCCCGGGAGAAATCGTCCACACCGTCAACGGTGTGACGATTATCGGCTACGAAGATCTCGCCTTGCGCCTGCCCGGCCAAGCCTCCCAGCTTTTCGGGCAAAACCTCGTCAACTTCCTCAAACTCACCACCCCGCAGAAGGATGGCCAGCTGGTCCTGGATACCGAGGATGATATTGTGCGCGGCATTCTGGTCACCCTCGGGGGAGCGGTGGCCTGGCCGCCCCCGCCCATCAAGGTCTCGGCCGCCCCGGCCGCACCCCCGGCGCCTCCCGCACCTCCGGCTGCGCCCGAACCGGCCCGCCCCAGCGCCGTGCGCTACCTGTGGGCCGGCCTGGCAGCGGCGGTAGCGCTGTGGATTCTCTTCACGGCCCCGCCGAGCATGACCTCGCATTTCATCGTGTTCATGCTGGCCTGCGTGGTGGGCTTCTACGTCATCACCTCGGTGACGCACGCGCTGCACACCCCGCTCATGTCCGTGACGAACGCGATTTCCGGAATCATCGTGGTGGGGGCAATCCTCCAGCTTGGTTCCGGGCATATAGCCGTGACCATCCTTGCCGCCATCGCCCTCACCATCGCATCCATCAATATTTTCGGTGGATTCCTGGTGACCGCGCGCATGCTGTCTATGTTTAAGAGGAGCTAAGCCGTGCTCACCACTATTAACGACGTCGTCACCCTCGCCGCCCCGAGCCTGGGCGGTCTCAAGGTCGCTGCTAGCGTGCAAACCGTCGCCTACCTGGTGGCGGCCCTGCTCTTCATCCTCGCCCTAGCCGGGCTGTCCAAACAGGAAACCGCGGCGAAAGGCAATATCCTGGGCGCCATCGGGATGCTGCTGGCCCTTGTTGCCACAATTATCGCGGTCCTTGCCTACCCCACGGAAGCTTCTTCCGTTGTTATTGTGCTGGTGCTTGTCCTTGCCCTCGTGGTGGGCGGCGGCATCGGGATCTGGCGGGCCCGCACCGTAGAAATGACGGGCATGCCCGAACTCATCGCCCTGCTGCATTCCTTCGTGGGCGCGGCAGCGGTGCTGGTGGGCTACAACTCCTTCCTCCAGCAACCCGGAGAAGATTTCTCCCCCACAAACGCCTTCCATATGGGCGAAGTGGGCTTGGCGGTGTTCATCGGCGCGATCACCTTCACCGGATCGGTATGCGCCTACCTGAAACTCGCGGGGAAGATCCCCGGCAAGCCGCTGGTGCTTCCGGCCCGCAATCTTCTCAATCTGCTGGCGATCCTGGCGTGCCTGGGGCTTATTATTTGGTTTGCCTGGACCCGCGGGGTGGGCGCCGGCCTCATTCCCCTCATCCTCATCACGATTATTGCGCTGCTGCTCGGGGCACATATGGTGCTCGCGATCGGCGGTGGCGATATGCCCGTCGTCGTATCAATGCTCAATTCCTACTCGGGGTGGGCGGCAGCGATGGCCGGCTTCACCCTCGGCAATGACCTCCTTATCATTACCGGTGCGCTGGTGGGGTCCTCGGGCGCGTACCTTTCTTACATCATGTGCAAGGCCATGAACCGTTCCTTCATTTCCGTGATCCTCGGCGGTTTTGGGTCCGACGGCGCAGTTACCGGGGAGGCGCGTGACTATGGCAGCCACACGGAAACCACCGCGGCGGAGGTGGCCCAAGAACTCGCGGATGCTAGCTCGGTGATTATTGCCCCCGGTTACGGTATGGCCGTGGCCCAGGCCCAATATCCGGTGGCGGAGCTGACGAAGAAGCTGCGCGATAACGGAACCGAGGTACGTTTCGCTATCCATCCGGTGGCCGGGCGCCTGCCCGGGCATATGAACGTGCTGCTGGCCGAAGCGAAAGTCCCCTATGACATCGTGGAAGAAATGGACGATATCAACGATTCCTTCGCGGATACCGATGTCGTGCTGGTTATCGGGGCGAATGACACGGTCAATCCTTCGGCTTCCGAGCCCGGTTCGCCCATCGCGGGTATGCCGGTGCTGCATGTGTGGGATGCCAAGAAGGTGATCGTATTCAAGCGGTCCATGGGCAATGCTGGCTATGCCGGGGTGCAGAACCCGCTGTTCTTTAATGAGAATACCGATATGCTGCTCGGCGATGCCAAGGCATCCGTGGATGCCATCAATGCGGCTTTCCCCGGTTAAGGTAGCCCGCTCCTGCGCCCAAGCCCGGGCGCGGCCGGAGCGAGCTGAACAACTATAACCGCTTAGGGAATCCCTCAGTTAGCGCAGGTGGCCGGAACACCTTTCAGGTTCCGGCCACCTGCGCTACGTGTATATCTAGCGACTCTTATAGATAAGTTTCTTTCAGAATTCTGACTTCAATTCGATTGTTGGATAGAAATATAACAAAACGTGATATGCACTAAATGAAGTGTTGCAAAAGTGTAATAGGAAATTGATTTACGGTAGCTGCGGCTCGTGTTACGGTGAAACCGTACCTGTAACAAGCGTCACAGGTATTCATATCTACGAAGGAGTTGCTATGTCTATCAAAAGTTTCGCTGTACTTCCTGTCACTCTCGCATTTGCCTGTGGCGGGTCTCTCCCGGCAGTTGTTGCCGGTAATGAGGTGCCGCAGGGGTCTCATGTAAATATGTCGATACCTGCCAGTGAGGATGACGCTCTCGCGCAAGACTTGGCGAAGGTGCTTATTGAAGCGGAAAGCGTGCCACCGGATGGTCAGCTTCGAACAACGGGATCCTTGCGGTGGAAGGTGACGAAAGAGCCGTCGCAAGAACTCTCCGTCATGGGTCGGGAGCAGGGCTACGCACCTCAGTTCCGAGTGACCGCAGGTTGGTATCTATACCTTTATCTCAACACGGACGAGCATAAGGCGATTGGTGGGGTAACCGGCAGGGTCCTTGGTAGTGCCATTTGCGGTGCCTTAGGGGTAACGGGTGTAGGAGGTATTGCCTGCGCGTCCGTTATAGGGGTGCTCGCAGGTTATCTAATGGGGAAGGGTGCACCCGGGCCAAATGAATGCGGAGAGCTTAGGTTGTTGTGGGGAGCGTTCACCCCGGTAGGTTATAAAATAATCAATCGCCCATGTAATGAGATCTAGGGAAGAAATATGCGCTCAAAAAGGTATTTTTATTTCTCACAACTTGCATTCGGGGCTACTCTGGGAGGCTGCATTGCGAACATATTGATAGGTGATCGCTGGTACGATTATGCTCTTATCCCCGGCCTTGTCACTCTTGCGTTATTCGGCTTTGCACTGTGGCACCGGCATCGTGAAAACGAAGTACGCGCTACGCTGCGTCGTTTGGAAGCGGAGCGCGAGCGCGAGGAAGAAGAGTGCGGAGAGCTCGGGATGCAGGGTGAATATCCACCCCGGTAGTTTATAAAAACATCAATCGTCCGTGCAATGAAATTTAAGGAGGAGGTATGCGTTCGAAGAGATATTTCATATGGGCAAGTTCGTGGCTCGGCGCAACGCTGGGTGTCGCGATAATGGGCTTAGTGAAAGATAACCGCTGGCACGATTCCGCTCTTATCCCCGGCCTTGTTACGCTTGGGCTATTCGGCCTTGCACTGTGGCAGTGGCACCGTGAAAACGAAGTACGCGCTACGCTGCGCCGTTTGGATACGGAACGCCGCGGTTTGGAAGAGGAACGCGAGAGCGAGCACGAAGGAGAAGAATGAGAAAATTCGCGCCGGATGCGAACGGATACGAAAAGCGGCTGGAACGCCTAGGTTCCAGCCGCTTTTCTCTAAGCATCAGCGCGGTAGATATAACAGATACAACCGCGCCGGGGCACAGCCTACTTGGCCAGTGCGTTCACGCGCTTAGCGAGCTTCGACTTGCGGTTCGCCGCCTGGTTGCGGTGAATAACACCCTTGGACACAGCCTTGTCCAGCTTGCGGGAGGCCGCGGCCAGGAGGGTTTCCGCCTCTTCGGCATTGCCGGCTTCCACGGCAAGGCGAGTCTTACGGATGTAGGTCTTCAGTTCCGACTTAACGGCCTGGTTGCGAAGGCGACGCTTCTCGTTCGTCAGAACGCGCTTCTTCTGCTGCTTGATATTAGCCAATGAAATATCTCTTTCGGTCAATCGCTAGGCGATAGATGAATATGGTCGGAGAGGGAAGCGTTCCTCGTAGGACTGCGGGCGTGGGGCACCCGTGGTTGTTACGAAAGAACAAGGACTTGCCACCCGACCGGTGAAAGTCCATCTCCAAACACTACCAGAATCAGGCGGTTTCGCGCGAGGCCTCGGTGTGAATCCCCTCTCCCGCGCGCTTGTCCAGCAGTGTATTCAGGAACGTGGTGACAGCCGGAAGATTCGCGATGCGGCGCAGGGTGACCGTGGCACCTGACGTCGTCGTCACAAGAAGGGAACCGGAGGTGCCGGTACCTGAAGGTTGCGCATCCACCCGTGCCACCGCGGCGAGCGGAAGATCGTGCCCGAGCTTCGTGAACACCCCGCGCCGAGTAATAATCCGGCGGTTGGTAATACTCACCGTGCTCATATACCACTGCAGCCACGGCCATCCGGCAATCGCAATAAGCGCGCCCGCCCCGACCGCCACCACCAGACACCCGGCCAGCGGCTGCCACCGAGCCGGCAGCGCTACCACCCCGAGCACCGCCAGGAACACCACCGCCGCGGCACCGAGCGCCCGCGGCAGCAAATGCCGGGCATCGGGGTGCATATGGACAAGGAGTTCTTCGCCGGTTCCGAGTAGTTTTTGCGACAGAGGCATACTAACCATCGTGCCACAAAGAAAACGCGGGCGTGTGAGGCGGCCGATAGCGTGGGGGAGAGAAACGCGAAGCTACGCGTTACGGTACGACGCCGCGCCTAGCTGCCAGCGCTGCGCATTCCTCAGTTATCCAAGCCGTAGCCACGCGCGGCCAGCTCCAAGCACGCCAGTGATTCGTCATGCGAGGTAGCCTGCACTGAAATCATGAGCTCATCGGCCTGCGCATCGCTGGCGAACTTTCGCAGATATTCACCCACCTCGGCCGCGTTCCCCACCGCGGTGTAGCGCAGCATATCGAGGATTTGGCGAGCCTGCGCGCTGTCCATCACCGCATCAAGATCCGCATCGGAGATATCGCGGCCCGGCGCCCCGCGCAGCAACATATTCCGGACCCGGGCCCGCTTGACCCGCTCAAATTCGCGGGCGGCTGCCTCCGAAGTTTCTGCCGCTGTTACATTCACCGCCGCAATAACATAGGGCTCGGCCAGTTCTTCCGAGGGCTGGAAATTCTCCCGGTAGTGGGCAATTGCCTCGTGGAGCAGGCGCGGAGCGAAATGGGAAGCGAAAGAATAGGGCAGGCCCAGCTGCGCGGCCAGATCCGCCCCGAAAAGCGAAGAACCCAGAATAATGAGGGGCACGTGGGTGCCCTGGCCCGGATAGGCCGCCACCCCCGGCACTCGGGAGGTATCCCCGAGGAATCCCTGGAGTTCCACCACATCACGCGGGAAGTTCTCATAGGCGCTGGCATCGCGGCGCAGCGCGTAGAGGGTACGGCTATCGGTGCCCGGGGCCCGCCCGAGTCCTAAATCAATACGCCCCGGATACATGTCCGCCAACGCCCCGAATTGTTCAGCAATGACGAGCGGGGAATGGTTGGGGAGCATCACCCCGCCCGCGCCCAGCCGAATCTGGGAGGTATGCGAGGCAACGTAGCCGATGATAATCGCGGGGGAGGAGGAGATCACCGTGGGCATATTGTGATGCTCGGTGTACCACACCCGGGTGTAGCCGGCGGCTTCGGCGCGCTTAGCAAGATCGACGCAGCGATGCAGGGCCGCGGCCGGAGCTTCGCCGTCGTACCGCGTAGCGAAATCTAACACTGACAAAGGAACATTCATGGCAAACTCCCGTGACCGATATATCCATATCCATTATGGTCCAAGGACTATACTTGAGCAGAGTTTATTGTGAAGGAGAGACGTGCCTATTTCTTCCGCTGAGGAATCGCGCGCCATTATTCCGGGCGCGACGGCGCCCGAGCGTATCCGAAATTTTTGCATTATTGCGCATATTGATCACGGAAAGTCCACGCTAGCTGACCGGATGCTCCAGCTCACCGGGATTGTGGAGCAGCGTGAAATGCGTGATCAATACCTGGACCGGATGGATATTGAGCGTGAGCGCGGCATCACCATCAAATCGCAGGCCGTGCGTTTGCCGTGGTCGGTGGAGGGGAAAGCCTACGCTCTCAATATGATCGACACCCCGGGCCACGTGGACTTTTCTTATGAGGTCAATCGTTCGCTGGCGGCCTGCGAAGGTGCGGTGCTGCTCGTGGATGCCACCCAGGGAATCGAAGCGCAAACCCTGGCCAATTTGTATATGGCCATGGAAAACGATCTCACGATTATTCCCGTCCTTAATAAAATCGATTTGCCTTCCGCGCAACCGGAAAAAATCGCCGAAGAAGTGGCCTCGCTCCTGGGTGTGGAACCGGAAGACTGCCTGGCAGTCTCCGGGAAAACGGGGGAGGGTGTGCCCGAGCTGCTCGACCGGATCGTCGCGGAGGTTCCCGCGCCGTCGGGGCGCCCGGACGGCCCGGCTCGCGCCATGATTTTCGATTCTGTTTACGATATTTATCGCGGGGTCGTCACCTATGTGCGTGTGGTTGATGGTGAGCTGACCACCCGTTCGAAGGTGCGCACCATGGCCACCCGCACCGAACACGAACTCCTGGAACTGGGCGTGATTTCCCCCGAACCCACGCCCACTACCGCGCTGGGCGCCGGGGAGGTCGGCTACCTCATCACCGGCGTGAAGGATGTGCGCCAAACCCGCGTGGGGGATACCGTGACCGGCGCTCGAGAAAGCGCCACCGAAGCCCTGCCCGGCTACCTCGATCCGAAACCGATGGTGTACTCCGGGATCTACCCGATGGATGGCTCCGATTTCCCGAACCTGCGCGAGGCCCTGGAAAAACTCAAGCTCAATGATGCTTCGCTGGTTTACGAACCGGAAAGCTCGGTGGCCCTCGGTTTCGGGTTCCGCTGTGGCTTCCTCGGTCTGCTCCACCTGGAGATTATTCGCGAACGCCTCGAGCGGGAATTCGACCTCGATATTATTGCCACCGCGCCCTCGGTGATCTACCGGGTCATCACGGATGCCGGTGAAGAACTCACGGTTACGAATCCTTCGGAATTCCCGGAAGGGAAAATTCGCGAGATTTACGAGCCGACCGTGCGCGCCACTATCCTGGCTCCTTCCGATTACGTGGGCTCCATTATGGAGCTGTGCCAGGAACGGCGCGGGGCGCTCCAGGGCATGGATTACCTCACCGCCGAACGGGTGGAGATTCACTACGTGCTGCCGCTGGCGGAGATCGTGACCGATTTCTTTGACCAGCTCAAATCGCGCACGAAGGGCTACGCTTCCCTCGATTACGATATTGCCGGTGAACAGCCCTCCGATCTGGTCAAGGTGGATGTGCTGCTCAATCACGAACAGGTCGATGCTTTCTCCGCCATCGTCCACAAGGACAAGGCCTACTCTTACGGCAATGAGATGACGAAGAAACTCAAGACCCTCATCCCGCGCCAGCAATTCGAAATTCCGGTGCAGGCCGCGGTGGGTTCGCGCATTATTGCCCGCGAAACCATCAAGGCGCTGCGTAAGGACGTGCTTTCCAAGTGCTACGGCGGCGACGTCTCGCGTAAACGCAAGCTGCTGGAGAAGCAGAAGGAAGGTAAGAAGCGCATGAAATCCATCGGGCGCGTGGACGTGCCCCAGGAAGCTTTCGTGGCGGCTCTCACCTCCGAAGCACCCACGGGGAAGTAGATATGTCCGAGCGTCCCGAAGATTTACGCGCGGCTCACCCGGATGCCGCGCCGCAGCAGCACGACGGCGCAGCCGGGCCCTCCGCACCCGAGCGCTCCCAATGGCGCATCCGCTCCTTCTCCTTGCGCGGTTCGCGCCTGGGTGCGCGCCACGAAGAAACGGTGGCTCGCCACCCCGAACTTTTTGTGCCGCTGGCACCCGGCCCCCAGGCCACCACGGTAGCCCTGGATTCGCGTTGTGACCTCGGGGAAGTTTTCGGCCGCGAGGCGCCGCTCGCCGTGGAAATCGGCCCCGGTTCGGGCGAGCACGGTGTTTCATTCGCCCAGCGCCATCCCGAATATAATGTGCTGCTCGTGGAAGCCTGGGCTCCCGGCGCGGCGCGCTGCGTCGCCAGTATTCTGCGCGCGGGCATTGAGAATGTGCGGGTGCTGGAGGCCGACGCCGCCCAAGCGCTCCCCGTCCTCTTTGGGCTGGAATGCGCGGGCCTGGCGCGCGGGGAAGACGTGACTGCTTGCGGGCCGGCGCGCAGTGCCACCCATCCGAATGCTGCGAATCCGCGTGCCGAGCAGGTGTGGACTTTCTTCCCCGATCCCTGGCGTAAAGCCCGCCACCATAAGCGCCGCCTGGTTGCTGCGCCTTTTGCCACGGTGGTGGCCGGAATGCTCCGGGAGGGGGGCGCCTGGCGGCTGGCCACGGATTGGGATAATTACGCGTGGCAGATGCGCGACGTCGTCGAATCATCCCCGTATTTCACGAATCCGCACGCCGGTGAACGCCCGGACCCCGCGGATCCCACCCCGGAACGCGGCGGTTTCGCGCCGCGCTGGGAGGAACGCGTGCTCACCCGTTTCGAGGAACGCGGCATCGCGGCCGGGCGCACCATCCATGATATTCTCGCGCTGCGCACCGCGCTGGAACCCGCGGCGCCCGAGCATACCGGTACCGCAGCACCCGCGGATACCGATACCGCGGCGCGAGCCTAGGCTCCGATGGCGTCCCTCCCGCACGGCGAGCCGGCCCCGGCCTCCGGCGCGCTCCCGAACCCGGATGTGAGCGCCGGTTTTTCCGCCTACGTTCATATTCCTTTTTGCACAGTGCGCTGCGGCTATTGCGATTTCAACACCTATACCAAGCCGAGCTTCGGGCCGGGCGCGGGCCGCGATGATTTCCCGGCGTCCCTCGCCCGGGAGATTGTGCTCTCGCACGAGGTCCTCGATACCGGCACCAACCGCGGCGCGCTGCGGACGGTTTTCTTCGGGGGCGGTACTCCCACGCTGCTGGACGCCGGGCAGCTCGTCGCGGTGCTCGCGGAGCTGGAGCGCGCTTTCGGCCTGGCCGAGGGCGCCGAAATCACCACGGAATGCAATCCGGAATCCGTGGACCGCGCGGCTCTCGCCACCCTGCGGGCCGGCGGTTTCACCCGCATCTCCTTCGGGATGCAATCGGCCGTGCCCGAGGTGCTGCGCACTCTTGACCGCCAACACAGCCCTGGCCAGGTCGAACGCGTGACTGGCTGGGCCCGCGAACTGGGCCTGGAGTATTCCCTCGATCTTATTTACGGGGCGCCCGGGGAAACGATGGAGCAGTGGCGCACCTCGCTCGCGGCCGCCCTTGCCCTCGAACCCGCGCATATCAGCGCCTACGGGCTCATGGTGGAACCGGGCACCAAAATGGGGATGCAGGCCCGCCGCGGCCTCATTAGCCTCCCCGATCCGGACGAACTCGCCGATAAATACGAGGTCGCCGACGATATCCTCTCCGCGGCCGGCTACCGCTGGTACGAGATTTCGAATTGGGCCCGCCCCGGCCACGAATGCCGCCACAATTGCTATTACTGGGAGAACGCGAATTGGTGGGGGTACGGCCCCGGTGCCCACTCGCATATTAACGGGGTCCGGTTCTGGAACGTCAAACACCCACGTGCTTATGCGGATCGAGTCTGGGCGCGCGGAATAGGGAACGACGACGGCGCCGCCGCGCTCCGCGCGCCGGGCGAGGCGGCCGCGAGCCGGCCGGCCATTGTTTCGCCGGCCTTGGAGCGGGAAATTCTCAGCCCGGCCGAACAACGCGAAGAAAAAATCATGCTCGGTATTCGGATGAGCCGCGGAATTGATATTCCCGCCGGCGTGGATGCCGCGGTAGTGGAGGGCCTGGTTCGGGACGGTTTAGTTGAGGCAGAAAGCGCCCGCGCCGGGCGTCTTGTTCTGACCCGGCGCGGACGGCTCCTGGCTGATACCGTGACCCGGGCGCTCTGGTAGCGCGGGGTCTGGTTATTTCTGAACGTGCCGGGCGCTAACGCCCGGTGTAACCGGCATCCACGGCGATCACGGTGCTCGTCACGTAAGAAGCCGCATCGGAAAGCAACCACAGGGCCGGTTGCGCGATTTCGCGCGGGCTACCAAAACGATTGAGCAAGGAAATCATGGGTGCGTATTCCTCGCCGCTCGTACCCAGGGCTTCGAGTGCATCGTGCAGCATGGGAGTATCAATTGCGCCCGGGGCAATAGCATTGACGCGGATATTATGTGGCCCGTTCTCCACTGCTGCCACCTTGGTTAGGCCAATCACTCCGTGCTTGGCGGAAACATAGGCGGGGTTAAAGGGTTGGGGCCGAATTCCGGAAACCGAAGCGGTATTGACGATGGCACCTCCATCGCCTTGCGCGAGGAACTGCTTAATTTCGTACTTCATGCACAGCGCCACACCCTTGAGATCGACTTTCATGAGCTTATCCCAGTAGTCTTCATCGAATTCCGAGGTGAGCGCATTATCGGGGGCCGCCGCGGCATTATTGAAAGCACCATCCAAGCGCCCGTAGGTTTCTACCGCGGTAGCAACCATCTTTTGGACAGATTCGGAATCAGAAACATCGGTACGCACCGCAATAGCTTCGCCACCGGCCTTCTTGATGGTAGCGACAGTTTCTTCAGCGCCTTCCAGATTGTAGTCAGCGACGATGACCTTGGCGCCGGCTTCAGCAAAAAGAATCGATGCTTCGCGCCCGAGTCCGGAGGCTCCGCCCGTGACAATAACGCTCTTATCGGCAAGAACCGGGAAAGTGGTGACATTGTTACCCCGCATAGCTACTCCTTCGTGGTAGGGGACCATAGTCGCAATCTATCGAAGGGGCGCCGCGAAGGTCGTTCGTCGGGGAAGTTTTACGCTACGGGCCTACGCCGGATGCGCAGCGAGGGGCGCTTGATGCCGAGCCGGTAGCGGCGCTTCGGGGCCCGCCCGATGAGGAAAATTCCGAGCAGCATAATAATCGCGCCTAGCCATTGCAGGGCGGAGAGTCGTTCACCCACAAGAACCGCGGAAAAAACAATGGCGCTCAGCGGCTGAATCAAAATAAGGGTGGCGGCCACAGAAGGATTGACCAGCGGCATACTCGCCTGGCAGAACAACCACCCCAGCACCTGGCTGGATAGCGCAATAAGAATCATCCAGCCCCAGGAACTCGCCGACAGCGCGAGGGTGAGGGGCCCGTGAGTGGCAATGAGCAGCGGGGTGGACACCACCGTGGTAACCAGGCACACAATCGCCATGGCGGTGCCCTGGTGATGCGGCGAATTGGTGCGCCCCGTGAGGACTACATAAACGGTGTAGGTCAGACCCGCGAGCGCGGAGAGGATAATGCCACGTACCAGGTCAGATCCGCCTGCGCCGTCGAGAATACCGGAAAGCAAGAAAATCCCGCCGAGGGAAAAAGGTGCGGCTACGAAAAACATCCACGGCACCCGGTTGCGGAAGAACAGCCACGCGACCAAAGGTACCGCGAGGGCCTGCACGTAATTGACCACCACGGCGGAAACCGAGGGGCCGGCCAGTAGCACGGAGGGCGTCCACAGGGCCATATCCACCCCGAAGCACACCCCGCACACCGCGTAGAGTAGCAGATCAGCGCGCCGCATCGGCCCGTACTGGCGCCATTCGTGAACCACCATGGGCAGCAGGGCAAGGAAAGCTAAGCCGAAGCGGAAGAACACAATCGTGGTGGCGTTTTCTCCCGATAGCGTGATGAAGGGAGAAACAAGTCCCACGAGAACTGAAGCGACGGCGAGGGTGCCGCGCGGGGACGCAACAGCGATTTTGTCCACGAGGGAGCGGCGCTGGAGGGCCACGTGATCACAACTCCTGATAGGGGTGAAGAAGAACCGAAACAACGAGGGCAGCGGCTCCGGCCGGGGCCGGATAAGCGCACGCAGCAAGGATATACCCTGAGGGCATCGGGATTGTAGCTCGGTTCGCGTGGCGAAGCCGGCGGACGCGTGAGCTGCGGTGATGGCGCTCAGATAACGGCTACTACCGCGTTCCGGCGGCGGTGACGAAATCGATGAGTTCTTCCATGCGGCCCAGCAGTGCGGGCTCAATATCTTTATAGGAGTGCACGCAGGAGAGGATGTGGGCCCAGGCCCGGCCAATATCCTCGGCCGTTTCGTGCGGCCAGCCGAGCCGGCGCAGGGTACCCACTTTAATATCTTCCCCGCGCGGTACCTCCGGCCAGGCCCGCAAGCCGATCACAGCCGGTTTAATGGCCTGCCACACATCAATATAGGGATGGCCGAGCACCAGCACGCCCGGGCCGGCCACCCGCGCCGCGATCCGCGATTCTTTAGAGCCGGGTACCAGGTGATCAACCAGCGCGCCCAGGCGATGCTCATCATCGGGGGCAGTTTCCCGCACCACCGCTTCCAAATTATCGACCCCGAGTAATTCCTCGACCACCACACCTTCGAGGGCCAGATCCTCACCCCAGATCTTGGCTACCAGTTCGGCGTCGTGCTTACCTTCCACCCATATACGCGAGGCACGTGCGACGCGCGCCCGTGCTTTCACGTGAAAAGAACCGGAGGCGGTGAGGAGCCGGCCGCGCGGTGCCTCCACGCGTGGGGCGGTGATCTCCACCGGCTCGCCGTCGATCCAATAGCCTTTGCCCAGCGGGAAGGAACGGCGCACCCCGCCGCGGCCCTCCAGTTCCATCTGCCAGCGCCCGGCCACTTTCCCCACCGAGAGCACTTCGCCCACAAAGCCGGAAGCCACGTCTTCAATAAGGAGGCCGGGTGCCGCCGGGACGGGGCGGGAGGGGCGGCGGTGGTCGTGCGGGTCGTGGGCGAGCACGTCGTCGCCGTAGCGATCAGGCATTCCGGTAGCAGAGAACATCACGCTCTAAGGGTATGCGCTCAGGGTCCGCCCCGCGTAGAATTAGCACTCGAAGGTGTAGAGTGCTGAGCGGGCTCAAGATAACTCAAGGTAACACCAAGAGCATCTCGGTGGTTCCACGGCGCAGGGAGGAAGGATACCGGTGGCGGCAGAAGATCGGCGCGGGCGCGTTCTTGAGGCGATTGTGCGCGATTACGTCACCACCCGCGAACCGGTGGGATCCAAGGCCCTCGTGGAACGCTACGCGCTGGGAGTTTCCCCGGCCACCGTTCGCAATGATATGGCGGTTCTGGAAGAAGCCGGGCTGCTCACCCACCCGCATACTTCGGCCGGGCGTATCCCCACCGATGCCGGCTACCGGGCTTTCGTGGATTCCCTCACCACCGTTAAACCGCTCTCCCGGGCGGAACGGCGCGCCATTAGCCAAATCTTGGATGCCGCGGTGGACCTGGACGATGTGCTGGAGCGCGCGGCCCGCCTGCTTTCCCATCTCACCCAGCAGGTCGCGGTTATCCAATACCCGGCCCTCGATAAAGCGGTGCTGCGCCACCTGGAACTCATTTGGCTCGGCGCTACCCGGATTCTCCTCGTGGTTATTACCAGCGCGGGGCGGGTAGAACAGCGCGTGATCGCGGTGCCTCCGCACCTGGAGGGCCTGGATGTGGACGCGGTGAGCCGGGAAGTCACCACCCGCTGCAACGGCCAGCCGCTCACCACCGCGGTGGCAGTCCTCGCGGAGATTGCCGAGCGCAGTGAACCGGAAGCTGCCGCAGCCCTGCGCGATATTGCGGCAGCGCTCACCACCGCGGTGCATACCGGCGCGGAGGACCGCCTCACCATGGCCGGCACCGCCAATCTCTCGCGCCACTCGGTAGATTTCCTCCACTCGATTTCCCCGGTGCTGGATGCCCTGGAGGAACAGGTGGTGCTGCTGCGCCTCCTCGCCGCGATGGAAACTGATGTGGCGGTATCCATCGGCGTGGAAAATGACCATGAAAACCTGAGCGAGACCTCGGTGGTCTCCTCAAGTTACGAAGTAGCCGGGCATGAAGTGGCCCGGGTAGGCGTCGTCGGCCCTACCCGAATGGACTATCCCGGGAATATCGCGGCGGTGCGTGCCGTTGCCCACTATCTATCCGGTATTCTGTCCGGGCAGTCGTAGTGGCAGGCGTAGTGATGATCGCAGTGGTAGGGAACGGAACTATCGCAGCGTAGCGCGCGGCGCCGGGCGCGGTCACTCGGAGTCAAGCACGCCGGCGCGCGGGCAGGGCGCAGAAAAGAACAAAGACGGGAGAAATGTGGCTGATTTTTACGAAACCCTCGGGGTGGAACGCGATGCGAGCCAAGAAGAAATCCGCAAAGCGTACCTGCGCCTCTCGCGCAAATTACACCCGGATCACGCCGGTCCGGAAGCCGCCGAACGCTATAAGGAAGTCAACGAAGCGTATACGGTGCTCTCCAACCCGGATTCGCGCCGCCAATATGACCTGGGCGGACGCGGCGGGGGAGCCGGAGCGGCCGGTTTCGGTTTCGATATGAACGATATTTTCTCCACCTTCTTCGGGGGTGGGGGAATGCGCGCCGGCGGCCCGGCCCCGCGCGGGGAACGCGGGCGCGATGCCCTCCTCGGTTTGAGCATCGAACTGTCCGATGTGGTCTTCGGAGCCCAGCGCCAGGTGAGCGACTCCTTCTTCACCGTCTGCCCCACCTGCGCGGGCAGCGGCTGCGCGGCCGGATCCCAGCCGGTCACCTGCGGGGCCTGCCAGGGCCAGGGGATGGTCCAGCAGGTCACGAATTCCCTCTTTGGCCAGATGGTCACCCAGGTGCCCTGCCATACCTGCGAAGGCCACGGCACCGTTATCGCCGATCCCTGCCGCCCCTGCCACGGCACCGGTCGCATCCGCCAAGAAAAAACCCTCACCGTGGAGATCCCGGCCGGCATCGAGAACGGTATGCGCATCCGCCTGCGCGGCCAGGGCGATGCCGGAACCTTCGGCGCCCCGGCCGGCGATATCTTCGTGGAAATCCGGGTGGAAGAACACCCCATTTTCCAGCGCGTGGGCGATGAACTCCTCGGCGAAGTCCAGGTACCCATGACCTTCGCGGCCCTGGGCGGTAGCGTCACCATACCCACCCTGGATGGGGACCGCGAGCTGGAGATTCCCGCCGGGACCTCCTCCGGCGTGGTCCTCACCCTCAAGGGTCTGGGCGTGGCGCGGCTGCGCGGCAAGGGCCGCGGGGATATGCGGATCACCGTCGCGGTGAAAACCCCCACCGACCTGGATGAACGCCAACGCGAACTTCTGCGCGAACTGGCCGACTTACGCGGGGAAAGCGTGCAGGACGCCCAGCTTGCTGAGCAGGGCAAATCGTTCTTCGATAAATTGCGCGAAAGGTTGAGTTCGCTGTGACGCTCCCGCTTTTCTTCGCCGACTTCCCCGCCACCCGGCCCGGGGGCGGAGCCGGCGTCGCCCTGAGCGTGGGCCAGGAACTGAGCCTCAGCGGTGACGAAGCCCGCCACGCTGGCGTCATGCGTATCCGGGTAGGGGAGGAGATCCTCATCTCCGATGGGGAGGGCCGGCGGGCCCGCTGCACGGTGAGCGCCGTCGCTAAAAATGAGGTGCGCGCCCGCGTGGAGGAAGCGAGCGCGGAGCCGAAACCGGCCGGGCCGATCACCCTGGTCCAGGCCCTCGCCAAAGGCGGCCGCGACGAACAGGCCGTGGAAACCTGCACCGAATACGGGGTGTGGGATATCCTCCCGTGGGAAGCGGCCCGCTGCGTCGCCTCCTGGAAAAACAAAGAGGAGAAGGGCCGGGCCCGCTGGCAGGCAACGGCACGCGCCGCCGCGAAACAATCGCGGCGCAGCTATATTCCGCGCATCCGTTCCTTAAGTACGACGGCGCAGCTACCCCAGGCCCTCACCGGGAGCACCGTGCTGCTCTGCCACGAGGAAGCCGAACTGACCCTGGCCGAGGCGGTGGCCCGCGGAAAAGTGAGTACCGCGCACATAGCCGGCCCCGTGGCTGTCATTATCGGCCCGGAAGGCGGTATCGCACCGGAAGAAATGGAGATCTTGCAGGCAGCGGGGGCCATCCCGGTGCTGCTGGGAGCGCATGTGCTGCGCAGCGCCTCCGCCGGGGCCTACGCTTTGGCAAGTATCGCCACCGTGCGCGCGCTGAGCACGCTACTATAGGACGTAATGACGCACACAGAAAACAGCCAGCGCACCATTGTGGTGCCGGACCGGGTTTCCATGATTCATTTGCTCGGGCATCGTGATGACGTGCTGCGAACCCTGGAAGAACGGCTGGCCCCCACCACCATTCACGTGCTCGGCCACCGGATCACTCTGACGGGCCCGGCCGCGGAACTCGATCTTGCCGAATCGCTCATCGGGGAATTAATCGACGTCGTCGCCGAAGGTGAAATCCTCACCCGGGACGCGGTTGCCCGCGCCGTTGATATTGCGCGCGCCGGCGTGGCGCATCCCACCACGCTGCTGCACACCGATATTTTATCGAACCGCGGTAAAACGATCCGGCCCAAAAGCCTGGGGCAAAAAGCCTACGTGGACGCCATCGACGCCCACGATATTACCTTCGGGATCGGCCCGGCCGGCACCGGGAAAACCTATTTGGCCATGGCCAAAGCGGTGGTGGCCCTCAATGACGGGCAGGTCAAACGTATTATTTTGACGCGCCCGGCGGTGGAAGCCGGAGAATCCCTCGGCTTCCTGCCCGGATCTCTCACCGATAAAATCGACCCGTACCTGCGCCCGCTTTACGACGCCATGTATGACATGCTCGACGCGGATTCCATCCCGAAACTCATGGCGGCCGGCACCATTGAGGTGGCGCCGCTGGCCTATATGCGCGGGCGCACCCTCAACGATGCCTTCGTGATTTTGGACGAGGCGCAGAACACCACACCCGAACAAATGAAAATGTTCCTCACCCGGCTCGGCTTCAACTCTAAAATGGTGGTGACAGGCGATATCACCCAGGTTGATCTCGGGGCGAATAAAGTGTCCGGATTGCAGGTGGTGCGCCGGATTCTGCGCGATGTTCCGGGGATTCATTTCTCGGAGCTCAGCTCGGCGGACGTGGTGCGCCACCGCTTAGTTGCCGAAATTATTGATGCCTATGCCCGCTGGGATTCCCGGCAGCGTTAGCTCGGGGCGATAGGCGTGAGTAGCGGCGCGTAGTGCGGCGTACGCTGCGGCGTGCGTTGCGGTAGGGCAGTTTCGGGAGAAGCTAGGGAACGGTTGTCAGGAAAGACCACATGATAGAAGTAAATGACGAATCGAGTTTTAGTCCGGCTCCGGATCTGGAAGAGATCTCGGAGCTAGCCACCTACGTCCTCGATAAGATGCGGGTGCATTCTATGGCGGATCTGTCCATCGTGCTCCTCGATGAGGATGCCATGGCGGATCTCCACGTCACGTGGATGGATCTGGAAGGGCCCACGGACGTGATGTCCTTCCCCATGGATGAGGTGCGCCCGGCCCCGCCCGGCGAAGAACCGCGCCCGGGAATGCTCGGAGATATTGCGGTATGCCCGCAGGTTGCCAGCCGCCAAGCCCACGCCATGGGGCACTCCACCGCGGAAGAAATTCTGCTCCTCGTGACCCACGGGATTCTGCATCTGCTCGGCTACGATCACGCAACCCCGGAAGAAAAAGACACCATGTTCGCTCTGCAACGCCAACTCCTCCTCGTGTTCCTGTCCGAACGCGGGGGAGGCGATCCGCGCCCCACGGAGGTGTAAGAAAGGATGGATCACTTACCCGTGGCAGCGGGAACGCTGCCCTCCGCCCCGTTTTATATAGCCGCCGGACTGTGCCTCGTGCTTTCCTTGTGGTGCACGGTAGTGGGCGCGGCCCTCGGGCGCATGACCCGCACCGAAGCCGCGGAAATGTACGCACATAAGGAACGCGGTTCGGCGCGCGTGGTGGCCATTATGGCCCGCCGCCCGGCCGCCTCCATGGGCATCGCCGTGGTGCGTGCCCTCCTCATGGCCAGCTACGGAATCTGCTTCACTTTCGCCCTGGGCACGGATGTGGCGGCCTGGTGGCAGATCTTCCCCATTTTCTTCGGCGTGACGGTCCTGGCCCTCCTCGCTTTCGCCTTCTTCAACCCCCTGAGTTTCGGGGTGGAACGCCACCAGCGGGTGCTACGCAAAGCCACCTGGTGGCTTTCCCCACTCACCTGGCTGCTCTCGCTGCTCATCCGGGAACGCGAATTCTCACCCGAGGAAGCCGAACAGCGCCAAGAAGACCAGCTCGCCGTCATGGTGGAACGCGTGGCGGAATCCGAAGCCCTGGACGATGCCGAACGCGATATTCTGCAATCGCTTTTCGATATGGGTAATACCCTGGTGCGTGAGGTCATGGTGCCGCGTACCGATATGATCGCGGTGGAGGCGGATGAAACCCTGGACCGCGCCATTTCCCTCTTCACCCGCTCCGGTTTCTCGCGGGTGCCGGTCTACCGGGAATCCATTGATGATGTGATCGGCGTGCTCTACCTCAAAGACGTAATCCGGCGGGTGCACCGGCGCCACCAGCACGATGACCTGCGGGTAGCCGATCTGGTACGCGAACCGGTTTTCGTTCCGGAAACTAAGATTATTGACACCCTCATGCGGGAAATGCAGGCCGACCAGGTCCATATTGCCCTCGTTGTGGATGAATACGGCGGAATTGCCGGCCTGGTCACCATCGAGGACCTCGTGGAAGAACTCGTGGGCGAAATTTCCGATGAGCACGACCGGGCCCTCCCGGCCGTGGAAGAACTCGAAGCGGGAAGCTTCCGAATCCCGGCGCGCATGCCCATTGACGATCTGGGTGACCTCTTCGGAATCGAATTGGAGGACGACGACGTAGATACCGCCGGCGGCCTCTTCGCCAAGAGCATCGGGCGGGTCCCCATCCGTGGTGCCGAAACAACCGTGGCCGGAATCCACATGGTGGCCGACCGCTTCGAAGGGCGCCGGCGCCGGTTATCGACTATTATCGTTGCGCGCGAAGAAACCGAAGATGAGGGCGAGGACTAGAACACAATGACGGTGGAGAACACAGAATTTCGGGCCGGGTTCGCCTCGGTGGTGGGCCGCCCGAACGCCGGGAAATCAACCCTCACCAATGCGATGGTGGGGAAAAAGGTCGCCATTACCAGCGCCCGCCCGGAAACCACCCGGCGTATTATCCGCGCCATTGTGACCCGGGATGCCGGCCAGGTGATCCTTGTGGATACCCCGGGAATGCACCGCCCGCGCACCCTGCTGGGCGAACGCCTGGGCGATATGGTGCGCGATTCCATCGCCGATGTGGACACCATCATTATGTGCCTGCCCGCCAATGAAAAACTCGGGCCGGGTGATAAATACCTCCTCGATCTTGCGGTGCGCGCGAAAGTTCCCATGATCGCCGCGATTACCAAAACTGATCTGGTTACCCGCGAAGTCCTCGCGGAAAAAACTGTGGCCGTGGCGGCTTTCCACGATTTCGTCGAGATCGTGCCGGTGAGCGCAGCCACGATGGACCAGGTGGAACTCCTCACCGAGCAGATTATTAAGCAACTGCCCGTTTCCCCGCCGCTGTATCCGCTGGATGCCATCACCGACGAAACGGAAGAAACCCTCATCGCGGAACTGATCCGCGAAGCCGGCCTGGAAAAAATGCGCGAAGAACTCCCGCATTCCCTCGCGGTCACCATCGACGAAATTATTGAGGACACCGCACCCAACGGGGGCCCGTTGGTGCGCATCCATGCTTCGCTGCACGTGGAACGCGATTCCCAGAAGGGGATTGTTATTGGACGCGGGGGAGCGCGCCTGCGCCAGATCGGGCGCGATGCCCGCAAAGCGATTAAGGCGTTGCTGGGCACGCCGGTCTACCTTGATTTGCACGTGAAGGTCTCCAAAGACTGGCAGCGCGACCCGAAAATGCTGGATCGACTCGGGTTCTGATACGTGCGCCTGACTGATCTTCCCTACACCCCGCCTACCGATAATCCGCCGCCGGGGCGCACCCTGGTGCCGGCTAGCCACCTGGAGAGCGCGGAACGCACCGCGCGCCGGGGCTGGCGGCGCTGGCTGCCCACCCATAAACGCTTCGTCACCTGGCTGATTGTGGTGTTGGCCGCCGGGCTCATCGGGAGCGCCTTCGGCCCGGGCTGGAATCCGCAGCCCATGACCGCGGCGATTGCCCCGCAAACCCCGGATACCACCATTTCCACCGGGGTCCCCACCGCGCGGCTGGGAACCTACCAGGTGGCCAGTAGCACCGTCACGATCACCTTGCGCGATGGCACCCTGATTCCCGCCGTCGTCAAACGCCCGGTGGGCGCGGCTTCGGTGGTGCCCGGGATGCTTTTTATCCACGGCACCGGCACCTCTTCCGCGCGCGATTTCGGGCGGGAAACCGAAGCGATTGCCTCCACCGGGATTATTACGGTGGTTCCGGAAAAACGGGTGGCGAACTATACGACGACGCATCGCGATTACCTCCAGCTCGCCGCGGATTTTGAGGATGTGTACCGGGAGATGCTCTCCTGGGAGGATGTTGATGCGCGCCACTCGGGCCTCTACGCCGTATCCGAAGGCTGCTTCGTGGCCCCGATTGTGGCCACCAGCGCGAAGGCGGTCAATTACGTGGCCCTCATCAGCGCGCCGGTGCTCCCGATCCGCCAGCAGGGGGCCTACGCGGCGGACGCCTACCTGCGCGAAATTCACGCCCCGGCCCGGCTGCGCGCCGCCATCCCGAAACTCATCGGCCAGGATTTTGGCCCCGATACCTTCCGCTATATCGATTTCGATGCGGCCCCCTACGAGAAGCAGATGACCATGCCGGTCCTCATGCTCTACGGCACGGCCGATAATTCCATGCCGACCATCCAGGGCCCGCAGATGATGGCCCGCTACCTGGAAGAGGCCGGCAATAGCGCGCTCACGGTGCGCTATTACAAGGACGCCGACCACGGCCTCCAGATCAACCGCAGCAAGCTTTCACGCGCGGCCATGCAAGATACTGCGGATTGGGTCAATGGTTTACCCTTTACGGCGACGGCGCAACCGCGGGTGGCCGGTGACCAACCACGGCAGGCCTTCGTGGCCCCCACCCTCGCGGCCGGCGGGTGGTTCACCGCCCAAACAGCGCTCTATATTGCGCTAGGAGGCGTGGCCCTCCTGGCGGTGAGCATCGTGCTGGTGGCGGTGTGTTGGATTCCGGTGCGCGGGCATCGCCTCTCGAATTTCTCCGGATCGGGGGCAGCTCTCAATCTCGCTTCCCTCTCGGTGGTGGGTGCCTGGGCGGTCTTCCTTGTGTATTTGGTGGCCGTTGCCCATATCGCGCTCACCTATTCCCATAATCTGCTGATCGTGCAGGGCGGTTTCGCCCTTGTTCACCTGGCGGCGCTAGGTGCGGCGTGGATGCACGTGCGGGCCGCGTTCCGCAGCTGGAATGCCCGGCCCGGCATGGGGCGTATCGCGCGGGTTACCACGCTGCTCACTTTGTGTGCCCAAGCGGTGCTGCTCATGAGCTTGGGATACTGGAATGCTTTCCCGGCGGTCCTGTAAGTCTCACATCGCGGACAAATCTGTGCATATTCAGCTAGCTGAGGGGTTAGAGTTATGCCTATGGGTACCTCTCGCCTTCTCCTTATGAGCCGCCGCGAGCTTATTCGGCTCCTCGCGGCGGGTTAAGCTGCGCCGTCGTTCTTAAAATTGACCGCCACACAAAAAATAAAAGGTGACCACCCCATGAAAACTTCCGGATACACGCACCGTCAGCGCCCCTCGGGTATGCCCTTCTACAAGTATCGGCCCTTCCTGGATACAAATCCGATTGCACTGCCGGATCGTACCTGGCCCAATAATCGTATTACCAAGGCGCCGCGCTGGCTCTCCACCGATCTGCGCGACGGCAACCAGGCCCTTATCGAACCGATGGATATGATCCGCAAACGGCGGATTTTTGATCTGCTCGTCAAGATTGGCGTGAAGGAAATTGAGATCGGTTTCCCGGCGGCCTCCCAAACCGATTGGGATTTTGTGCGCTCCCTGGCGGAAGACGGCGCGGTGCCTGACGACGTGACCGTCTCGGTTCTCACCCAGTCGCGCCCCGAACTTATTCACCGCACCATCGATGCGCTGGCCGGATTCCCGCGCGCCACCGTGCACCTGTACAACGCCACCTCGCCGGTTTTCCGCGATGTGGTTTTCGGCTCCTCCAAGGAAGCCATCCGCGAACTGGCCATGGCCGGAACCCGGGAAATCGTGGCATACGCCGAAAAGGTACTTCCGGACGATCTTATTTTCGGCTTCGAATATTCCCCGGAAATCTTCGTGGATACTGAAATTGATTACGCTCTTGAGGTGTGCTCATCGGTCATGGATGTGTGGCAACCGGATGCCGAGCGCGAAATTATTATTAATCTTCCCACCACGGTGGAACGCGCCACCCCGAACGTCTACGCCGATCAAATCGAATACTTCTCCCGCCATATCCCCAAGCGCGAATACGTAGCGCTTTCCGCGCATAACCACAATGATCGCGGCACCGGGGTGGCCACCACCGAATTGGCGATGCTCGCCGGTATTGACCGGGTGGAAGGCTGCCTCTTCGGGCAGGGGGAGCGCACCGGAAACGTTGACCTTATTACGGTGGCCATGAATCTTTATTCGCAGGGAATTGATCCGGAGCTGGATCTTTCCGATATTGATGCCATTGTGGATGTGTGCGAAGAATGCACCGGGATTGAGGTGGGCCCGCGGGTGCCCTACGCCGGTTCGCTTGTCTACACCTCGTTCTCCGGCTCCCATCAGGACGCCATTAAGAAGGGGATGCAACGCCGGGCCGCGGATCTGGCCGCAGCCGGGGGAGACGAGCGGCAGGTTCCCTGGGCCTTGCCCTATCTGCCCATTGACCCCAAGGATGTGGGGCGTACCTACGATGCCATCGTGCGGGTTAATTCCCAGTCCGGCAAAGGCGGGGTTGCCTACCTCATGCAAACCACCCGCAACCTGGACCTGCCCCGGCGCATGCAAATCGAACTCTCCCGCATCGTGCAAACCTGGACGGAGCGCACCGGCGAAGAAGTCAGCGCGGATACCCTGTGGGATATTTTCGTGGACGAATACCTCCCGCTCTCGCAAGGATACGGGGAGCAGGAGCCGGCGGGCGCTGCGGCGGTGAAGCCGGCGGGTGCAACGAGCGCAGCGGGTTCGGCCGGCGCGGCGGGCGCTGCGGCCTCGCAGAACGCACCTGGCGCGCCGGGTACGACCAGCACCCCGTGGGGCCGCTACCGTTTGCGCGCCCTGGAATTCACCAATAACAGCGGCGGGGTGACCGATATTAGCGCCGTCGTAGAAACCCAGGCGGACGGCGTGCAGCACAGCCTGCACGGCAGCGGTAACGGACCTATCCACGCTTTCGTCAATGCCATGGAACAGCTGGGCGAACATATCCACGTGCTCGACTATGCCGAACACACCCTGAGCGAGGGTACGGATGCTTCGGCGGCCGCCTATGTGGAATGCGAGATTGATGACCAGGTGCTGTGGGGCTGCGGTATTCACACCTCCACGACACGCGCCGGCCTCAAGGCGATTATCTCGGCTGTCAATCGCGCGCACCGCTAAACTGGGAGCCAGTGAAACTCTATCGGGATGAAGGAATAGTCCTGCGCACGCAGGACCTGGGGGAAGCGGACCGCATCGTCACCCTGCTGGCACGCGCGCACGGTTTGGTGCGCTGCGTGGCCAAAGGGGTGCGCCGCACCCGCTCCCGATTCGGGGCGCGCCTGGAGCCGTTCACCTACGTGGATGTGCAGCTCTACCGGGGGCGCAGCCTCGATATTGTCACGGAAGTGGCCACCCTCAATCCTTTCGGGCGGGCTATCGCGCCCGATTTTGAAGCCTACGCGGCCGCGAGCACCATGGTGGAAGTCGCGGAAAAACTCGGGGCGGAAGGCGAACCGGATAGGGCCCACTACCGCCTTCTCCTGGGCGCCCTCAATTCCCTGGCTGCCCGCCAGCACGCCCCCTATCCAATTATGGATTCCTACCTGCTGCGCGCCATGGCGGTATCCGGGTGGGGCCTGGCGGTGACCTCCTGCGCGCTCTGCGGCAGCGGGGATGATCTCACCGCCTTCCATGTGCAAGCCGGCGGCCTGGTGTGCCGGCGTTGTGCCCCGCGCGGGGCCGCCTATCCGGGCGAAGATACCCGCAGGCTCCTCGCGGCCCTGGCGCGCGGAGATTGGGAAGTTATTGACGCGCTGGCCGGCAGCGCCGGGGAAACCGCACACGGATATATTTCCGCGTATGTGCAATGGTATTTGGAACGCAAGGTACGTTCCTTGCAGATCGTGAGGTCGGCATCATGACAGACGAGCACCCGAATCGAGCGCAGCTGGACCACCTCCCTCACCTGGAGCGCCCCACCCCGGCCCACCGGCCCGGCATCACGCCCCCGCCACTGGGGCAGGTGCCCGAGCACGTAGCCATCGTGATGGACGGCAACGGGCGCTGGGCGAATGCCCGCGGGCTGGCGCGAACCGAAGGCCATAAAGCCGGCGAGCGTTCCCTCATGGACGTGGTGGCCGGCGCCCTGGAAGTGGGAATCGCAGAGCTCTCCGTCTACGCTTTTTCTACCGAAAACTGGCGGCGTTCGCCTTCCGAGGTGCGTTTCCTCATGGGATTTTCCCGCGATATTATCCGCGCCAACCGCGACCAGCTCCACGAATGGGGAGTGCGAGTTCAGTGGGTGGGCCGCGAGGGCCGGCTGTGGCGCTCGGTGCTGCGTGAAATTCGCGCCGCGGAAGAACTGACCGCGGGAAATACCCGGATGGTCCTCAATCTGTGCATTAACTACGGCGGGCGCGCGGAAATCGTGGATGCGGTGCGCGCGGTGGCCGAGCGGGTGGCCCGCGGGGAACTCAAAGCCGAGCGCATTAGCGAAGCAACTCTGACCGCCCAGCTCTACGCCCCCCGCATGCGCGACGTCGATCTCCTTATCCGTACCGGCGGGGAATACCGCACCTCCAATTTCCTCATGTGGGAAAGCGCCTACGCGGAACTGTATTTTTCCCCGCTGCCCTGGCCGGAATTCGAGCGTCGTGCCCTGTGGGAAGCCTGCGCCGCCTACGGGCAGCGCGAAAGGCGATTCGGCGGCGCCGTCGACAAAATTGCGCCGGAAGGCGCGGCCTCATCACGCTAGACTGGACTAAGCGCGCCCGCCGCACGGCCGCGGCGCCACGCATCAAGCACGCATAAGGAGCGGATATGACCACCCACGATCCCTACGCCGGAGTGCCGGCCGGAAGCGTTGATCTTCACCTCACCTCCGATGATTTCGCGAACGGGGAAGCCCTGCCCGAAAGCGCAACCGGCACCGGCACCACCCCGGGCGGCGCGGACCGCAATCCGCAACTGGGCTGGGATATCCCGCCGGAGGGCACGGTGAGCTTGCTCGTCTCCTGCTATGACCCGGATGCTCCCACCCCGTCCGGTTACTGGCATTGGACGGTTGCGAATCTGCCCGCCGATACCGCCGAAATTGCGGCCGGCCGCTCTGATGACCTTCCGGCACCCGCCCTCACTTTGAAGAACGACGGCGGAACCCCGAGCTTCCAGGGCGCCGCCCCGCCGGCCGGCCACGGCCCGCACCGCTATATTTTCGCGGTGCTCGCCCTCGATACCGTACTGGATATCGATGCAGAAACCCGGCCCGCGGTGGCGTATTTCCTGGCGCGCGAACACGTGCTCGGCCGCGGCCTGCTCACCGGCACCTGGGAAAATAACTAATAACGAAGCGCAAGGGGAGGATAACTCGATGACTGACGTGCGCACCTACGCGGTACTCACACCTTTTGATAGCGCGGATGCCCTCGCGGCGCTCTGCGCGCTGCACGGCCTGGACGTGCAGGTGGTGGCCACGGATTCCGGGGCGCTGGTGTACCGCCAGCTGGAAACGCCCGTCTACGATGAATGGGATATCCGCAATATCACCGGCCCGGATCCCGATGAGGAACCCGCCTCCCTTTCCGACGACGCGCCCGCGGTGGCCGGAATGCTCTCCCGTCTCAGCCCCTACGGTTCCATTCTTATTGACGTCAATCTGGATAAAGAATCTACCGGTTTTGAACCGGGCGTATCCGGGATGGTGCGCGCGCGGCGTTTCTTCGCTGGCAAGGCCGATGAGGAAATCGCTTCCGGTTTGCTGCTCAACTCCCTGGATCCCATCGTGGAGGAGCTCCTGCTGGGGGAGCGCTCCATTACCGACTGTGAGACCTGGGATTCTGCGCAGCTCACGCAGGCAGATATTGAGAAGATTCTGCGCAAAGTAGCGCGGGGCGAAGATGGTAATGAGGATTCCGCGGGGGATCGCGATGAGCTGTGAGCTGCTCGTTGCGGTAGATATTCGGGCGGGGCGTTCCGCGCGGCTGGGCAGCGGCCCGGAAGCGTGGAGTGACCCGGCCGCGGCTATCGCGGATTTCCGGGCGGCCGGGGCGCAGTGGATTCACCTGGTGGATCTCGACCTTGTATACGGCACCGGGGATAATTTCTCCCTGCTGGAGCGCCTCATGGAGAGCAGCCCGATGCGCTGGGAGCTTTCCGGGGGAATCGACACCCCGGAGGTGCTCGACCGTGCCCTCGCTACCCGCGCAGAACGCATTAACCTCGCGACCACCGCCCTGCGGGATCGCGCGTGGGTGGCGCGGGTACTGGCGCAGCACGCGGACCGGGTTGCCGTATGTCTTGATGTCGACGGCGCCCGGGTGGTTGCGCGCGGTGCCGGTACCGATGTTGGGGAGTTGCGTGAGGTTATAGATTTTCTCGACGACGCCGGTGCGCGCCGCTATATCGTCACGGATCGAACCCGAGATGGCGCCCTCGCCGGGGCTAATCTTGAGTTACTCCAGCGGGTCGCGGAGCTGAGCCAAGCGCATATCACCGCCTCGGGCGGTATGGCGACGCTTGCCGATCTGCGCGGCGTTCGGGAGCTGAGCGAGCGCGATGCGAGCGCGGATGGTCATTCGCTCGGCCGCGTGGACTCCGTCATTATTGGCAAAGCCTTCTACGAAGGCAACTTCACCGTTGCCCAAGCCCTCGAGGAGCTTGCCTGAGCGGTGAGTTCCGTGGCTGCGGGGCGTGGCTGCGCCGTTGCATGTGGGGAGAATAACCCGCGGTGTTATCCGTAACTCATGCCGATGTGCTAAACTAGTACGGTCAATCCGGCATTCTGCCGGAACGCAAGTGGAGAAATCCCACCTAGCCGCCCGCCCGGGCCGCTGTTTCGAAAAGAAATTTTCGGAAAAGGAAGGACCGGGTCATATTCAAAGGGTAGCGGGTTCGTAACATGGCCGTTTGGCGTGCCGTGTCACCTCGGGAGTACTCCGTGCGTTGTCCACGTTGAGGAACAGAGGAACTGCAATTAACAACGAACCGCGTGTAAATGATCGCATCCACGTCCCTAAGGTGCGCCTTGTTGGCCCCAGCGGTGAACAGGTTGGTGTGGTGCGCACGGAAGATGCGCTCCGCCTGGCCGTTGAGGCGAACCTTGACCTGGTGGAAGTTGCTCCGAATTCCAATCCGCCGGTCGCGCGCCTCATGGACTACGGGAAATACAAGTACGAATCCGCCCAGAAAGCTCGGGAAGCTCGTCGTAACCAGGCCAATACTCAGATCAAATCCATCCGGATTGGGCTGAAGATTGACGGTAATGACTACAACACCAAGAAGTCGCAGGCGGAACGTTTCCTGAACGCCGGGGATAAGGTCAAATTCGATCTTCGTTTCCGCGGCCGTGAACAATCCCGCCCGGAAATGGGTGTGCGCCTGCTCTCCGGCCTGGCTGAAGAACTCGCGGAAATTTCCACCGTGGAAGCAGCACCTCGCGCTGACGGACGCAATATGTCCATGGTTCTTGCGCCCACGCGGCGGAAGTCCGAAGCGAAGTCCGATCAGCGGCGTCGTCGTGAAGCTGAACGCGAGAACCGGCGCGCGAAAGCCGCCAAACGCGCGGCCGAACGCAACGCAAAAACCTCCGAAACGGATAACAACGCAGCCGCAACCGAATAAGTTGCCTTGTGAAAGCGCGCCCGCGGGCGCGAAAGATCTGGTAGATCAAATGTGCCCCCGGGGCACGAGTGAGGATGAACAATGCCCAAGATGAAGACGCACTCCGGTGCGAAGAAGCGTTTCCGCGTGACGGGAAGCGGCAAGCTCATGCGCGAACAGCGCAATAAGCGCCACCTGCTGGAGCACAAGAGCTCCACCCGGAAGCGTCGGCTCTCGCGCGACCAGGTTGTGGACAAGTCCAACCTTCGCGAAGTTAACCGTCTGCTCGGCCGCTAGATTCGTCCGACGAAAAGTTTTGTAAAAGGAGAAAAACATGGCACGCGTCAAGCGCTCCGTTAACGCCAAGAAGAAGCGTCGCACTACCCTCGATCGGGCGTCCGGCTACCGCGGGCAGCGGTCCCGCCTCTACCGCAAGGCCAAGGAACAGGTCACCCATTCCTTCGTCTACAACTACCGCGACCGCAAAAAGCGGAAGAACGACTTCCGCAAGCTGTGGATCACCCGCATCAACGCGGCCGTGCGCGCCGAAGGCATGACCTACAACCGCTTCATCCAGGGCCTGGGCCTGGCCGGAATTGAAGTTGATCGCCGTCAGCTCGCTGAAATGGCCGTCAATGATCCCACCGGTTTCACCGCGGTGGTCAATGCTGCCAAGGCTGCGCTTCCGGAAGACGTGAACGCACCCAAGGTTGCCTAAGCTTTTTCAAGCGTGATGCATCAGCGGCCCGAGTGACGATACCTCGTTACTCGGGCCGCTGCGTTTAGACTACAATCATGAAACTTTTCGCCCACCGCGGCCTGTCCGCCGACGCCCCCGAAAACACCATGGCTGCATTCCGGGCCGCCTACCAGGCAGGATTCACCTGGATCGAAACGGATGTGGATATCACCGCGGATGGCACCCTCCCGCTGTGCCACGACGCCACCCTGGAGCGCACCACCACCGGCCACGGGCGCGTCGATGAACTCCGCGCCCAGGACCTGGAAACGCTGGACGCCGGCTCCTGGTTCAGCCCCGGCTTCGCGGGAGAAAAAATCCCCACCCTCGGGCAGCTCGTCGATTTTGCCCTAGAGACTGGGATGGGCATCAATATCGAAATGAAACCCTGCGCGCAGGGCGGCGAGCAGGCTCGCGCCCTGGTTCGTGCGGTGGCGCAACAAGCCCGGCGGCTCGGCCCCGAGCGGGCGCTCGTCTCCTCTTTCTCCCACCTGCAACTGGCCGAATTCGCGCGCCACGCCCCGGAAATCCCACGCGGAGCGCTATTCGAGCGCGCGACCTTCGGGCCGGATTGGCGCACCGTCCTTGACCTCACCGATGCGCGTTACCTGCATGTGAGTGACGACGCCGTGACCGCGGCCGTGGTGGCGCAGGCCCGCGCGGCGGGCCGAGACGTGCACGTCTACACAGTTAACAACCCCGAACGTGCCCGGCAACTAGAACGCTGGGGCGTGGCCGGCATCTTTACCGACGGCTTCGTGCGGCCCTAGCGGCTCCCGACAACCCACAACCTGCAACCTACAACCTACAACTTGCCGCCTACACCTACCCCTACAGAAAAAGAAACAACCCGTGAAAAGCACACCCGCATCGCATACCCAACTCACCCGCGCCGCCCGCCTGCACCGCCCCCAGCAGCGCGAACGTTTCCGGCAAACCCTGGTGGAAGGTCCCGGGGCCGTTCAAGAACTCCTCGCGCACCGCGCGAATCTGGTTCGCGACGTTTACTATACGAAAGCGAGCCTCATTTCCAACCCGGAGCTCGGTGACCTCATCAAAAATGCCGGCGTCTACCACCACCCGCTCAACGCCGATGAGATACAGGCCCTCTCCGAAGATGCGCGCGGCGTTGTGGCCGTTATCGATATTCCGGAAACTCCCGCGCTCACCCCCACGGTCAAGGAAGCAAAGCTGGTGCTGGCCACCGCGAATATTCAAGACCCCGGTAATGTGGGGGCCATTATTCGGGCCGCGGATGTGGCCGGATGCGATGCGGTGCTCCTCGGGCGCGGCAGCGTGGAACTGTGGTCCCCGAAAGTTATTCGCTCCTCGGCCGGCTCCATTTTCCACCTCCCGGTTCTCGATTCCATTAACGTCAGCAAGCTCGACGGTGTGCTTGAGCGCGCGGGCATCAGCTTCCTAGCGGCCACCGGCGAGGGGGAGTGGGACTTGGCCACCCTGGTGGCCTCGGCGAACGACGCCGCCTACCTCGGGCAACCACCCCTCGGCCCGGATCTCACCCGGCCGGTGTGCTGGCTGCTGGGCAATGAAGCGCACGGCTTCGCGGATGTGGATGCCAATGTGGATGCGACCGTCGCCATCCCTATCTACGGGAAAGCCGAATCCTGCAATGTTGCTATGGCCGCCGCGATCCTTTCCAGTACGACGGCGATGATCCAGCACCGCCCCTAAATAAATACACAGGGTAAGCCACGCGGGCGGCGAAGAATCTTCTTCGCCCCCCGCTGCGGGGCACCCGCTGCCGGGTAACCCATCGCTACTGAGGTGGATATATCAGTACTGGGTGGATGTACCGATAATGGTGGATTTACTTGTTATCGGAGAGGTTGTCCTTGACGTCCTCGAACTTTTCCTTAGCGGCATCACCGGCATCGGAAGCGGCATCCTTGACCTTTTCGCCAGCATCCTTTGCCTTGTCACCGGCATCGGAGGCCTTCTCCTCAGCCTTATCGCCGTGGTCCTTGTCCGTGAGTTCGTCCTTGACTTCCTCGAACTTTTCCTTCGCAGCATCGCCCAGCTGGCCCGCCTTATCGGCGGCCTTCTGGCCGAATTCCTTGGCCCGATCAAAAGCCTCGGTTGCGCCTTCCTTAATCTTGTCCACAAATTCGTTCGCCATGGCGACTCCTTTCCATTGATTAATGAAACAAGTCGATCATAGCAAAGTGGCGGCCGTCACTTCACATTAAGGTAGTTAAACACTTGGCCGTGCGCGAACGTATCGCGCACGGCCAAATTCTCAGTCCCGGGTAGTTCGTTACGGAGCTGCACTCCAGTTCCAGAGCGGTACTCCGGTCACCGACGAGTACCCGTTACGTGGGCGTGTTTCCTTACTTCGCGGTGGTCCCGCTCAGCTTGGAGGTATCCACCCGGAAGGCCCGAGCCGGAATCGTGGTCACGAGGGCTTCGGATACCTCGAGGGCTTCATCAAGCTCCAGGCGATGTTCGGCCACCATCCGTGCCAGGTAAACCGAGTCCATCCGGCGGGCGACGTCGTGCCGTGCAGGAATGGAAGCGAAGGCGCGGGTATCGTCGATCATCCCGGAGGTCTTGTAGAAGGTGCCGTAAGGGGTGACCTGTTCGCGGTAGCGCAAGATTGCATCGGGCTCATCGATGAACCACCACGGGGCGCCCACGTACACGCTCGGGTAGTATCCGGCCAGCGGGGCCAGTTCGCGCTGGTAGACATCCTGATCGATGGTGAAGAAAACAACCTGGAAGTTCGGGTTGTCTCCGTATTCGGAAAGCATGGGCTGCACGTTATTCGTGAATTCCACAGCCATGGGCACATCGCCCCCGACATCCGCACCCAGGCGCTCGAAGGCCGCCTGGTGATGGTTGCGGTACACGGCCGGGTGGAAGGTCATGACCAGGCCGTCCTCGCAGGCCAGGCGCGCCTGGTCGTTGAGCATATGCCGGCGCAGGGCTGCGCCATCTTCTGGCGAAATCTTGCCGGCCAGGGCCAGCTTGTAGAGTTCGGCCGCCCGCGCTTCGGGCAGGCGTGCCGTACCCGGATCGCGATGCGAGTGATCGGAGGATACCGCGCCCATCTCCTTGAAGAAGAGGCGGCGCTTGCGCATGGCTTCCACGTAGCCTTCGTAGGTGGACACATCCTGATCGGCTGCCTGGCCGAGCGCCTCCACATTGGCCTTGAAGTCCGGGGTGGCCGGTTCGAGGTACTTATCGGGGCGGAAGGTAGGCGGAATATAGCCTTCCCAAGTGGGATCATCCAGGAGCTGCTTGTGGTAGCGCAGGTCCGAAACCGGATCATCGGTGGTGGCCATCATTGCCAGGTTGAAACGCTTGTACAGCGAGCGGGGGAGGAATTCTTCCGTCTTGAGGAGGGCGTTGATGTGATCGTAGATCTCATCGGCCGTTTCTTCGGAGGGGCGCACATGCACATCGAAGACGTCCACGAATTCGGATTCAAACCAGCCCTGCACCGCGGTACCGCGCAAAGTCCACCAGTTCTTGCAGAACAGGCGCCAGGCCGCGCGGGACTTTTCGGGGGAGAGCGGGCTTCCTACCGGCACACCCAGATCGGCCAGATCCACCCGGCCCACCGCGTGCAGGAGGCGGTTGGTGTAGTGATCCGGGGTGAGGAGCATGCTCGTGGGATCGGTGAAGGGAGTATTGAGAGCGAGCCATTCGGGGGGAACATGGCCGTGCGGGGAAATAATGGGATGCTTCTTGGTGACCTCGAAAATTTCGCGCGCCAGTTTCCGCTGCGTCGGATCTGCCGGGAAAAGCCGGTCCGGGTTGAGAGTGAGGGGCGTCGACATTGAATCCTCCTATTTTTGAGCCGGGCGCGGGGCTTTCCCTCGCCTCGGCTTGCTTCTTTTAAGGTACTCCACCCCGCCCGGGGGCACGCGGGCACGGAGACCGGGTGCGTAGCCAACGGCGACGACGCCGCGGCCCGCTCTCTCACTTTACGCGAAAACATGCGGTTTTCGGGAGAGTATTTGAGAGCTAGAAACGGGAATTTCTAAATGTGAAAAATATCATGGTGGTGGCGAAAGGGTGCGCGTCAGCGCCGTCGTCGTGCTAAAAACCGCGAGAATCCGCGGTTTTCAGAGAATCTCCCCGGCGGCACGTTCCTCGTCCACGATACGAACGGGGGAGCTAGGTAACTGCTGGAAAGCCGCGGAAACTTATAAGCTTTTGATGCGAAAGAGCGGTAGTGATAGCTTCGCGGCAGTGTAGCGCGGTAACAGCTCGCGCGGGCACGGAAGCCGAGCGTGAGCGCGGTAAGAGTCGATGGCGAACCACAACCGTTCCTCCTTTCACAGAAAGACAAAAGAAAATGGGAACACACAATAGCGGCGCCCTCGACGCCGATAAGCGTGGCGAGCTGGAGAAACTCTCCAAGCTGCGCGTGTACACCGCCAAGCCGATCACCATTGGTCGCGGTATTTGTTTCGGGCTGGTGGACCTCATGGGTGGTGGGTGGAATACCATCATCTCCGGTCTGCTGCTCTACTTCTTCACGAACTACGGCGGGGTGACGGCTACCCAGGGCGGCCTCATCCTCGGTGTGGCTCGTATCGTGGACGCCGTTATCTCGGTGTTTATCGGCCCGCTGACGGACGGTTTCTACCGCACGAAGCTGGGGCGGCGTTTCGGCCGGCGCCACTTCTTCCTTATGATTGGCGCGCCTCTGCTGCTCCTCATCTTCCCGCTGCTGTGGATTCCCTTCGGCGGATTCTGGTACTACCTCGTTATCTACCTGCTGATCGAGGTTATTATCGCGATCATCCTCATTCCGTGGGAAACCCTGCCTACCGAAATGACCCGCAAGTACGAGGAACGCACCACGCTCTCCTCGATGCGTATGTTCTGCTCGGCCACCGGCACCTTCGTGGTGTTCTTCATCCCGGCGCTGGTGCGCGGCAACGTCTCCAACCCCTGGGCCTACCTCGGAATTGGCGGTGCCTTCGCGGTGCTCTTCGCTATCGGCGTGTTCACCACCTACGCCACCACCTGGGAGCGCCCGCTCACCCCGGAATTCGTGGCCGAACTCGATGCCATGCCGAAGATGAACGGTTTCCAGATGCTCAAGCACACCGCGGTGGAATTCACCTCGGTATTCCGCAACTCTTCGTACAACAAGCACCTGACGGTCTACCTCTTCTCCTTCACCGGGAAGGATGTCTACGCTTCGGCGCTGACCTTCTTCGCGGTCTACGCGGTGGGGATGAGCGAATCCCAGGGCTTCTGGCTGCAGGCCGTGTCCATCGTGGGTATCCCCATGACGATTTGGGCCATGTTCCTCATGCTCTCGCACGGGCCGCGCTTCCTGTGGGCCTTCTCCTTCACCCTGATCCTCGCCTCGCTGGCGGGTGTGGGCGCGATCTACCTCATCGGGCCGGAAAGCAACGCCTTCATCTACCTGCTGGCCACCGCGGTGATCTACCAGTGCGGGCGTGCGCTGCTCGAATACACCCCGTGGAATGTGTACCCCTTCATCCCGGACGTTGATTACATCATGACCCGCGAAGATCGCGCCGGCATCTACGCCGCCGTCATGACCTTCGGGCGTAAGTCCACCGGTGCGCTGGGAACCTTCCTCGTGGGCTGGTTCATGGACCTGGGCGGCTTCGTCAATCCGCTGGAAAAGGGCACGAACCTCGCGGCCTCCGGCTACACCCCGCTGCACGAAGGTGCTTGCAAGGTGGATGCCTCCGGTGCGCTGGAAAGCTCCTGCCAGGTGGTTCAGTCCGCCGGTGCTTCCCATATGATCGCCTTCGTGACGGTCATCCTTCCCGCGATCCTCATCGGGGTGGCGCTGCTGGTGTCCCGCTTTGTGAAGCTGGATAAGCACACCCACGCCATCCTCATGGATGAGATTCACCGCCTGGAAGCGGGCGGGGCGAAGGAAGATGCCACTCCCGAAGCTCGCAAGGTTGCCGAAGACCTTACCGGGCATTCCTGGGATGAGCTCTGGCCTGAGGTTCCCCTCAGCCAGCGCTAAATTCTAGGAACGACGCCGGCGCCGCGTACCGCGGCGCAAGCGAGCTACCAGTAACCTCACAGCGGGGCCGAGTCCATCTCGGCCCCGCTGTTACGCACTTTCGGCGAGTTTGACTAGAATTGACATGGTTAACTACAAGAAAGGCAGCTATGTCCTCACAGCTCAGTCCCCTGGACGAAGCGGGAGTGCAGGCGGCCGTCGCGCAGGCATGTAGCGCTTTTGCGGCGGCCACCACCCTCGAGGAGTTGAAAGCCGCGCGGTTGGCGCACAGCGGTGATAACGCTCCGATCACTCACGCGAATATGCAGATCCGGAACCTCGCCAAAGAAGAAAAGCCCATCGCCGGCAAACTTCTGGGCGCGGCCCGCAAGGAAATCCAGGCGGCCCTCGCCAGCGCCACCGCTCGTATCGAGGAAGCGGAAGCGGCCGCGGCCCTGGCCACCGAAACGGTGGATGTCACGGTGCCGACCAACCGCTCTCCGCGCGGGGCACGCCACCCGCTCACGGTTCTCAGTGAGGACATTGCTGATTTCTTTATTGCCATGGGCTGGGAGATCGCCGAAGGCCCCGAAGTGGAGCACGAGTGGTTCAACTTCGACTCCCTGAATTTCGGGCCTGACCACCCGGCACGCCAGATGCAAGATACCTTCTACGTATCGGGCGTCGTCGGCCCTGATGGTGCGGTCACCGAGGAACGCAACCTGGTGCTGCGCACCCACACTTCGCCCGTGCAATCCCACGCGCTGCTGCGCCGCGGTGCCCCGCTCTACATCGCCTGCCCGGGCAAGGTATTCCGCACCGACGCGCTGGATGCCACCCACACCCCGGTATTCCATCAGGTGGAAGGCTTGGCAGTGGATAAGGGCCTGACCATGGCCCATCTCAAGGGCACCCTGGATCATTTCGCCCGCCACATGTTCGGGCCGGAAGCGAAGGCGCGGCTGCGGCCCTCCTTCTTCCCCTTCACCGAACCGAGTGCGGAAATGGACCTGTGGTTCCCGCAGAAGAAGGGCGGCCCGGGCTGGATCGAATGGGGCGGTTGCGGCATGGTCAATCCGGAAGTGCTGCGCAATAACGGCATTGACCCGGATGTTTATACCGGCTTCGCCTTCGGAATGGGCCTGGAGCGCACCCTAATGCTGCGTAATTCCATCGCTGATATGCGTGACATGGTGGAAGGCGATGTGCGCTTCTCCATGCAATTCGGAACCACCGGGAGGGGAAACTAATGCCACTGATTCCGCAGGAATGGCTGGGCTCACACGTGGAGCTGCCCGAGGATCTCAGCCCCGCGCAGCTGGCTGCCGCGCTGGTAAAAGTCGGCCTGGAAGAAGAAACAATCCACCCCGGCGCGGTCACCGGCCCGCTGGTCTTCGGCCGGGTGCTCAGCCGCGAACCGAAGAAACAAAGCAACGGGAAGATCATTAACTACTGCCGTGTGGACGTAGGTCAGTACAACGACGAACCCGGAACGGGGCGGGAGCCTTCCGAACTGCCCTCGCGCGGCATTATTTGCGGTGCCCATAATTTCGAGGAGGGCGATACCGTGGTGGTGTCCCTCCCCGGCGCCGTGCTGCCGGGCGGTTTTGAGATCGCGGCCCGCAAAACTTACGGCCATATTTCCGACGGCATGATGTGTTCGGAACGCGAACTCGGGCTCTCGGATGAAAGCGAGGGCATTATTGTTCTCGACGACGCAGCCGCGGCCAGTGTGGAACTCGGCAGTGATGCCAGGCAATTCCTGGGCCTGCCCGGGGAAACCCTGGAAATTAACGTGACCCCGGATCGTGGGTACTGCTTCTCCATGCGCGGGGTAGCCCGCGAATACCACCACTCCACCGGGGCTCGTTTCACCGATCCGGGCCTGGCGGACGCTCCGCTCCCGGAGGCCACCTCCTCCGGGTTCCCGGTACGGGTGGAAGATAACGCGCCGATTCACGGCCAGCCCGGATGCGATCTGTTTGTCACCCGGGTGGTGCGCGGGGTAGATCCGGCGGCGCCCTCCCCGGCCTGGATGGCACGCCGCCTCCAGCAAGCCGGCCAGCGGTCCATCTCCCTGGCGGTGGATGCCACCAATTACGTGATGCTGGACCTGGGCCAACCCTTGCACGCCTACGATCTGAATAAGATCCGCGGCGGTGGGCTGGTGGTGCGCCGGGCCAAGGCCGGCGAAAAACTCACCACCCTTGATGATGTGGAACGTACCCTCGATCCGGAAGATCTTCTTATTACCGATAATGGGGGAGAGCGCGTGCTCGGCCTGGCCGGCGTGATGGGCGGAGCCGATACTGAGATCACCGCGGAAACCAGCAATGTGCTGGTGGAAGCAGCGCATTTCGATGCGGTATCAGTGGCGCGCAGCGCCCGGCGCCATAAGCTCCCCACCGAAGCCTCCAAGCGTTTCGAACGCGGGGTGGATCCCGCGGTAGCGGCAGTGGCCGCGCAGCGCGTCGTCGACCTTTTGGTGGAATACGGCGGGGGAGAAGCAACCGATGAGGTCTTTGTGTACGGGCAGGTACACCAGTTGCCCGCGCTCGCTTTCCCGGTTGCGGATGTGGAACGCCTGACCTCGTTGCAGCTGAGCGAGGATCGTATTGCGGAGATCCTCACGGATATCGGTTGCACCGTGGAACGCGGCGGCGCGGTGTGGAGCGTGCAACCTCCCACCTGGCGTCCGGATTTGGTGGGCTCGGCTCACCTGGTGGAGGAAATCGCGCGCCTGGAAGGCTATGATGCGATTCCCACCGCGGTTCCCACAGCTCCGGCCGGGCGGGGGCTGAGCCCCGCGCAGCGCCAGCGCCGCGATATTGCGCGCACCCTGGCGGAAACCGGGTGGGTGCAGGTGCTGACCTATCCCTTTATTCCGGCCGCGCGTTTCGATGAGCTCGGCTACGCCGCTGATGATGAGCGGCGCACCGCTATCGCGCTGGCCAATCCGCTGCAGGATGAGGCCAATCTGCTGCGCACCTCCCTGCTCGATACCCTCATTCCGGTGGCCTCGCTCAATGTCAAGCGCGGTAATCCGGCGGTGGCGGTCTTTGAGATGGGCACGGTGAGCCGGCCGGCCGGTATCAGTCCGGCCCCGATTCCGGTGGCGGGCCAGCGCCCTTCCGAGGAAGAGATTGCCGCCCTCCACGCTGCTATCCCCGCCCAACCCCATCACGTGGCCGGGGTGGCCTGCGGGCCGCGTACCGCAGCTCGGGCCGGTTACCCGGTAGAAACCTGGGATTGGCGGGATGCGGTAGAAGCCGGGCGGCGCGCTGCCGGTATGCTCGCTGAGGTTTCGGTGCGTGCCGCGAACCAGGCACCCTGGCACCCGGGGCGCTGCGCGGCCATCCTGGCCGGAGACCGCGTTGTTGGCTACGCCGGGGAACTCGCGCCGGCGGTGTGCAAGGCCTTGGATATTCCGGCGCGCTCGGTCGCTTTCGAGGTGAATACCGACGCCGCGCTTCCGGAAAACGTGGAACCCGCCGCGGTCAAGCCGGTGTGGACCAGCCCGGTCGCCAAGGAAGATCTTGCCTTTATTGTTGATGCCGATGTGATCGCCGGTGATGTGCGGGCCGCCATCGTGGCCGCCGCGGGGGAGGCCCTCGAAGACATCGAGCTTTTCGATGTGTTCACGGGTGATCCCGTTCCAGAAGGGAAGAAGTCGCTGGCATTCGCGCTGCGCTTCCGCACCGATCACACCCTGACCGCTGAAGAAACTGCCCAGGTACGCCACCGGGTGGCACGCCGGATGCGCAAGGACTTCGGCGCGGAGCTGAGGGCCTAATGGCGCAGCAGGAGGTGGAGCGCGTGGATACGGGCGAGCAGGTGACCGGGCAGCAGGTTACCGAACCGCAAGTAACTGCGCAGCAGGAATCGGAAGGACTCGCACCGGCCCGCCGGATTCTCATTACCGGGGCTTCCCGGGGCGTGGGCAAGGAGCTCGCTATTGGTTTAGCGGCGCCCGGACGTACCCTCATTTTGCTGGCGACCAAGCTCTCCAATTTGGATGGTACCGCCACCGAATGCGAGATCCGGGGTGCCCAGGTTATTACCCTCGGGTGTGACCTGGCGAAAGAATCCTCGATCCGAGAGATGTTGCGTATCCTCCTCGAGGAAGGCGCCCCCGATATGGTGCTCAATTCCGCCGGGGTATACGGGGAAGAAGAACTTCCCTGGGATACCAGCCTGGAGGATTTCCAGCGCACCATCGCGATTAACGTGGAAGCCCCGTTCCAGCTGGCCCAAACTTTGGTGCCTATTATGCTGGAGCGTGGCGGCGGGAGAATCCTGGATCTATCCGCTACCGCGGCATCCCACGATTCTGCGGACGCGGTCTCCTATTACACCTCGAAAACGGCGCTATTGCGGCTGGCCGCATCCTTGCATTTGGCCGGTTACCAGCGCGGTTTGCGGGTGCTTTCCCTCAATCCCGGCGCGGTGAAAACCGATATGACGGCATCCATGAAACGTTATCGAGACCGCACCGAATGGGTACCGCTCGGCGAATCCGTGGCTATTGCCCAGGCTTTCGCAGCCGGCGAGCTCGATGGGCTCTCGGGCACCCAGGTGCGGGCCGGGACCGATTCCCTGGAGAAGCTCCGCGAACTCTCCGCGCGCGGGGTGTCCGGGCGAGCGCGCCGCCTGCGGCTCACCGGATGGGATGCCTAAAACCGGGCGCGCATAATCAGCACCCATAAGCGGCGTGCATAAGCACAGCGGACTAAGGGAGGGAGCCTCCTGCATGGAGACTCCCTCCCTTACTCATCTGCTATTTATCTGCGGCAGAGACTTATCTGCTACCGACCCCGCGTCATCGACTCATCTGCGGCACAGACTGGCGACACACAAAGTGCGCGCGAGGAACACGATCAGCAATTAATTATGTGCCGAGACTCGCATCCTGTGCCGGCAGCCAGCCCAATGATTACTGGGTATTAGCCCCGAACTTTTCGCCGCAGACCTTGGCTGCTTCGCCCATAATCGCTTGGTCTTCCTGCGAGAGCAAAAGGATCTGCGCGGCGATATTACGCTGGCCCTGCTCAGATAGGCCACGGCTAAGCCCCTCATCGACCGTGCACTCCACAAGCTTGGGGAGCATGGCCTTTTGAGCTTCCGGGATATCCTGCGTGTTCTTGAGCAGCTCGGACGTAGCGGCAAGCATGCCGGCGCTCACCTCATCGCGGGTAGGAGCCGGGCCGTCCGTTGCAATAGCTGCCGGACCCTTATCGGTGATCGGCGCGGAAGGCTGAGCGGGACTCGCATCTGCTGCCGAAGGAACTGCCGGCACCGAGGCGGCCGCCGACGTTTCCGCAGCTGGCGAAGCCGATTCCGACTTAGTGCTATTACCCGAGCAGGCAGCCAGGTTCACCGCGAGACAGGCCACAGCCGCTACACCAAAAAGTTTACGCATCTTCACTCATTTCCATGCGGAATAAAACAAGTAGATACTATCAGCTACGCGGCTTTCGCCCGCGGGGCGCCCACGTGAAATCCACCGCCTCGCTCAGCCCCGGGAGTTGCGCAACCCCGCGGGAGTCGCGCAATCCCACGAGTGTCGCGCAACTTCGCGGATGCTTGCATGAAGATACGTTACGAGCTGGGCCGTCTCCCCGTTGGGCAGGGGATGACCCGGTGGCTCTTCCCGATGAGTATTACCCCTGGGGCTGCCCGGCGAGCTTCGTGGCGCAGTTCTCCGTTACCTTTTGGAGGATATCGTTGTCTTCTTTAGAGACTTCATCGAATTTCTTTACGTCACCGTTGGCAATAATCCTGAGGCCCTCCACGGAGACACCTTGTTCGATAGCACCATCGGCCATACACTCGACGAAGCCGGTAAGAATGGATTCGTGAAGTCCGGCTGGGAGCTTGTTACCCGCCTCCTCAATAGCGGAATTGAATCCCTTGTTAAGTCCGGCCACAACCTCATCACGCGAGGGGGCGGCATCCTTTCCGGAACCGTTCGAGCAGGCCGTCAGAGTGAATGCGGTGCAGATAGCTGCAAGACCGGCAACAAGTTTACGCATGGAATTCTCCTCGGAAGCGTGGCGATGGATGAAAGATTATCCACCCATTGCCACTCTACCGGGACATGGTTACCAGCGCGTGAACACCGGGAAGCGCAAACTATGAACGCCGCCACCCGCGCCCACCGCGGCGCTCCCCGCGATCATGCCGGTCATGGCGCCGATCCGAGCGGCGCTCAGAACGGTAATCCGAACCGTAATCGCCATCATCGCCACGGTTGAAAGAACCGCGGCCGCGCCCGCGCCGGTCTCCGCGTGCGCCCCGATCCGAACGCCCCGCGCGATCCGAACGGCTGTGGCCGCCGCGGCGGGCGGCGGGAGCGCCGCTGTCTTCAGAAATCCGCAGGGCACGCCCGGAAACCTGCGCTTCGGAGATACGCCGGCGGGCTTCCGGAGAAAGCGGCACCCCAATTTCCACCAGGGAGAAGGTGGGGTAAATATCGATATGGCCCAGGTCCGAGCCGCGCAGCCCACCTTCGTGGGTGAGCGCGCCAACAATCGCGCCCGGACGCACCCGGTCCTTGTGCCCCACCTCAATGCGGTAGCGCTTCCCGCCCTTGAATTCGCGAGCCTCGCGGCGCTTCTTCTTGAAGGAATCGCGGCTGTCCTCCCCGGTAAAGCTTTCCTCTTCATCCGCGGAAGGCCCGGGATCGCGCACGCCCAAGGCCAGCAGCGCCACGATAATATCCTCGAGGCTCATCGGTGCGGGAGCCTCGGTCGCGGCCTCGTTTTCTGCACCGGTTTCCGTTTCAACATCGGTACTGTTTCCGGTACCGGTTTCGTTCTCGAAGTCTTCCGTAGTATCGGTAACGACGGCGCCTTCCGAGTCAGCCGGAACCGAGCTTGCTGCCTCAGCAACGCCCTGGTCAAGCGGGAGGGTAGCGGGGGAGGCTGCGGCGTCGTCGTTCTTATTCTGCTGCGCCTCCTGCTGGGCGGCCAGGAATTGCTCGAGGACCTCGCGGTAGACGCCCAGGCGCCCGGCGTCGAAACGGGTGCGGGCCTGCTCCATGAGTTTGGCGGCACGCAGTTTCGAGACTTCCGCCGGGGTGGGAAGATCGATTTCTTCCATCTGCGATTTGGTGGTTTTCGCGATGCGGCGCAGGCGCGGCAGTTCCTTCGGCGTCACGAAAGTGAGCGAGCGGCCCTCGCGCCCGGCGCGGCCGGTGCGGCCGATGCGGTGCACGTAAGTATCGGCTTCACGCGGCACATCAAAATTGACGACCAGCCCAATGCGTTCCACGTCCAGGCCGCGCGCGGCCACGTCGGTGGCAATCAGAACATCCAGGGTTCCGTCGCGCAGGCGCGAGACCAGGCGTTCGCGATCCTTTTGGGCGACGTCGCCCGAAAGCGCCGCGGTGGCCACCCCGCGGGTACCCAGCTCAATCGCCAAGTCCTCCGCGGTGGCGCGCGTGCGCACGAATACAAGGGCGGCGTCGGCTTCAGAAACCGCGAGCACCCGGGCGAGGGCACCCACCTTGCGGCGGGCCGGAACCACCGCGAATTCCTGGGTAATATTCGCAACCGTGGAGGCCGGCGGCGTGACGGTAATTTCCTCCGGGTCGTTCAGGTGAGAATCGGCCACGCGGCGAATCGCCGGGGGCATGGTGGCGGAGAAAAGCGCCGATACGCGCTCGGCGGGCAGGTCAGAGGCGATCTTTTCCACGTCCTCCGCGAAGCCCATGCGCAGCATTTCGTCCGCTTCGTCTAAAACGAAGTAAGAAACGTGATCGAGCACGAGCGCGCCGCGATCAATGAGATCCATAATGCGCCCGGGCGTGCCCACCACCACATGCACGCCGTTTTCGAGGGCGCGCAGCTGCGGGGGATAGGGAGAACCGCCGTACACGGCCAGCACGTTGGTATCTGTGCCGCGCGCGAATGATTCAATGGCATCCGCGCCCTGGAGCGCGAGTTCGCGGGTGGGTGCGAGTACCAGAGCTTGAACGACGGCGCTGCTAGTATCCACCTGTTCCAGAAGCGGCAAACCGAAAGCGGCAGTTTTCCCCGTTCCTGTTTGGGCGACGCCGATAACATCCCGCCCGCTGAGCAGCAGCGGAATGGCCTGCTCCTGGATCGGGGAGGGGTGTTCAAAACCGAGAGCATGAATAGCGGTGAGCGTTTCCTCGGAAAGACCGAGGTCAGCGAAAGTCGCCGGGGTGGCGGTGGAGGAAGAATCAGACGGCGTATTTTCGCCGAGATGTTCAGACATGAATTCCTAACATAGGCACAGGGGGCGCAAACGCGCCGCTACCAGTTTACTCCGGGGTGCAAGCCCGGTGCTGGATATATGCGGTGAGCTTGCCCTCTGTTCACGCGGCGCTGGAATCTTCGCTGAGCATATCCGAGCCGCTCAGCTTTTCCCCGCCCGGACCCACGCCGCTCAGGCGCTGCGATTCGGCAAGATTTTCCGCGGCCTCGCTACCCGCCGGTGGCACAATACGGCTGGCCACCACCGCGCCGGCAATGGTCAGCGCAATGGACACCGCGATGCCGGCCATCAGCGCAATATCCTGCGGCGGGGTGAGCACCGAATAAATAATTCCAATAATTGCGGCAACGAGCGAGGTTCCCATGGAATCGGCCACCTGGAGCGCCGAAGAAGTGCGGCCCTGGCCCTCTTGGGAGGTGCAGGCGAGCGCGTGCACGCTCAGCGCCGGGAACGCGAAGCCGCATCCAATACCCGCGATGGCCCACCCGATAATAACGAGGCTTCCGGGCAAAGCGTGATGCGAGCCAGCCAGCACCAGGGCAAGGCCGATTGCATCGCCAATTGAGCCCCATAGCGGCAGGCGTAGGCGCAGCGCGGCATTGGTGATCCGCCCCGAGAAATACGATCCCACCGCCCAGGTAATCGAACCGACCGACAAAATAAGACCAGCTTCCACCGGGCTCCACCCGTGCACATCCTGGAGCAGGAGCGGTAGAAACATCTCAATTGCCGTGAAGGTACCGAGGAGAACGCGGGTGGCAATAGTTGCGGGCAGCCCGCGCACCCCGCGGAAAGTCCCGCGCGGGAAAAGCGGACGAGCGCAGAAAAGTAAAGCGAATCCGCACACCCCGATAATGGCGAAGGTGTGCGCACTATGCTCCGTTGCCCCGCTCATAATCTGCAGGCAAGCCACCAGGGCTCCGGTCCCGAAGGCCGGAATGACCATGGTGCGAATATTCATCGGTTTCTTGACGCGATCAATATCCGGGATTTTATTCATCCCAATGAAGAAGAAGGGCCCGATGAGCAGGATGGTGGCCGGCACAAAACCGAAAATCCACCGCCAGGACATCGCCTCAACAATAATTCCGGCGAGCAGGGGGCCGAAAAGCGAGGGGAGGACCCAGGCCGCGGCGAAAGCGGTGAAAAATCCGGGGCGACGACGCGGCTGCACGCTATTGCCCACGATGGTGTAGAAGGGCACAATAATGAGGCCCCCGCCCAGGCCTTGGATAGCGCGGCCGGCCACGAAAATTTCCATGCTGGGGGAGACGGTACAGATCGTGAGCCCCACGGTGAGAAGCACGACGCCGGTGTACAGGCAAGAATGCGGGCCTTTGGAATCGGACCATTCCCCGGCGAGCGCCGTCGTCATTAACTGGGCCGCAAGTACCACGCCGAGCGCGAGGGCGTAAAGGTTCTGCCCGTCAAAAGCACGCGCCACGGTAGGCATGGCCGTGGTGACCGCCATGCTCTCAAAAGCAACGAGCGAAATAAAGCCAACGGAAAAAATACGGAAAAGGCGTTCGCGCTCCGGAGATAGATACCTGCTCATTAGATCCATTAGACCAGCGAAAGGGGGCAGAAAGGAAGAGGCGGAGCCCGGTATATGCGGTGGTGTGTGCCACCGTGGGGCCGTGTGGTGCGGCGGCGGAACGCAACGGGACGCATCGGCGAGCGGCCGGAGCGTAACTTTTGCCCGGAGCGTGCCGCGGGTTCTACCATGGAGCCGGTGCTTGCTCGTCTCGCAAGCACCTTAGGACGGCCCGTCTAGCCGTTTCCCACGATAGGAAGAGTGACAAAAGCGTGTTACGTACTCGTTATGCCGGCTCGCTGCGAGCAAGTGATATTGACAGCGAAGTGACGCTGACCGGGTGGGTGGATCGCCGCCGTGACCACGGGGGTATCGCCTTCATTGATCTGCGTGATGCCTCGGGTATCGCCCAGGTGACCGTCCGTGAAGAAATTGCGCACGAGTTGCGTAACGAATTCTGCATTAAGGTGACCGGGATCGTGCGCGAACGCCCGGAAGGCAATGCGAATGCTGCCCTGGCCACCGGGGAGATCGAGGTGGAGGCCACGGACGTTGAGGTCCTCAGCCCCGCCGAAGCCCTGCCCTTCCAGGTATCCGATCACGCCGAAGGGGCCGGCAAGGTCTCCGAAGATATTCGCCTCAAGTACCGCTACCTGGATTTGCGCCGCTCCTACGAACAGAAGGCCCTGCGGCTGCGCGCCAAGGTGAACCAGGCGGCCCGGCGGGTACTCGACGGCCACGATTTCGTGGAGATTGAAACCCCGACCCTCACCCGCTCCACCCCGGAAGGCGCCCGCGATTTTATTGTTCCGGCGCGCCTCAACCCGGGAACCTGGTACGCCCTGCCGCAGTCCCCGCAGCTTTTCAAGCAGCTGCTCATGGTGGGCGGGATGGAACGCTACTACCAGATCGCCCGCTGCTACCGCGATGAGGATTTCCGCGCGGATCGCCAGCCGGAGTTCACCCAGCTGGACGTGGAAATGAGCTTCGTTGATCAAGATGACGTTATCGCGGTGGCCGAAGAAGTGCTGCGCGAAATCTGGAAGCTCATCGGCTACGACCTGTCCACCCCGATTCCGCGGATGACCTTTAAGGACGCCATGGAAAAGTACGGTTCGGATAAACCGGACCTGCGTTTCGGGCTGGAACTCATCGACCTGACCGAGTACTTCAAGGACACCACCTTCCGGGTCTTCCAGAATCCCTATGTTGGTGCGGTGGTGATGCCCGGCGGGGCTTCCCAGCCGCGGCGCACTTTCGATAAGTGGCAGGAATGGGCGAAGGCGCGCGGTGCGCACGGCCTGGCCTACGTCACCATCGCGGAGGATGGCACCCTGGGTGGCCCGGTGGCCAAGAATATCACCGACGCGGAACGTGCTGGCCTGGCCGAAGCCACCGGCGCGAAGCCCGGGGATTGCATCTTCTTCGCCGCGGGTGAGCCGACCTTCTCCCGCGAACTGCTGGGTGCGGCCCGCTTGGAAATTGGCCAGCGGGTCGGCCTTATTGACGAGGATGCCTGGGCTTTTGTGTGGGTGGTGGATGCCCCCATGTTCAAGCCGGCTTCCCAGGCCGCCGCGGAAGGCGATGTGGCCCTCGGTTCGCGCTGGACCGCCGTCCATCACGCTTTCACCGCTCCCAAGCCCGAACACCTCGATACCTTCGATACCGATCCGGCCGGCGCGCTGACGAATGCTTATGACATCGTCTGCAACGGCAACGAGATCGGCGGCGGTTCCATCCGTATCCATCGCCGCGATATCCAGGAACGCGTCTTCAAGGTCATGGGTATCGATAAGGAAGCCGCCGAGGAGAAATTCGGTTTCCTCCTCGAAGCTTTCAAATTCGGTGCGCCCCCGCACGGCGGGATTGCTTTCGGCTGGGATCGCATTGTGTCCCTGCTGGTCAAGGCACCCTCGATCCGCGACGTTATCGCCTTCCCGAAGATCGGCAACGGCTGGGATCCCCTCACCGATGCTCCCGCGGAAATTACCGCGCAGCAGCGTAAGGAAGCCGGTGTGGATGCCACTCCGAAGGCCCGCTCTGGCGCGGTGGATGCCGCAACCGGGGCGCCCCTCGCGGAGGAAACGCCGGCGGTCGGTGATACTGCCGGGGCGGCTGCCGGAAAGTAGCGGCCCGCGGTTGCCGGGAAGTAGCTGGCAAGTTGCTGGAAAGTAGCGGCTCAGCGGCCTAGCTGCCGCGTAGGCGGTGGCCTGTAGTCGGCAGCCGCGAAGAAGCTAGCGATATGCAGGAAAGACGCCGAGCGTACTCAGATGCGCTCGGCATCTTTCACACCCGCGAGCAAGCGCGGATCAAGCGCGGTGGCCGGCCCGGTGAGCACCGATAGCTGCCCGTTTGGTTCGAGGATGACAGCTGCGACGTCGTCCACACACGCAACGCCGCGCAAACGCACGGCCATCATGATTTCTTCCGTGGTGGTCGAATGCCGGCGCGCCGCGGGCGTGAGTTCCCCGCGCGCCCAAATAACGACGGGCCGCGCGTGCACCCAGGCCTCCCCGCGGTGGGAGAGCGCGATAAAGCGCAGCAATGCTTGCATGCAGAACAGGGTGAGAAGGGCGACGACGCCCCCGGCCAGGGTGGGAGTATGCCCGAGGGTGACGCGCCCCGCGATCGCCCCAATAACGACGACGGCCGCCATATCCGAGGTGGATAGCCGGCTCACGACATTCTGCCCCAGAGCCCGCAAAATCACCACGAGGAAAAGGTAGATGAGGCAGGTGGCCACGGCGATGGCGCCCGCCTGCAACCAGGTGATGCCCAGTAGCTCGGCCAGATTCAGGTGATTGATCTCAGACATGCCTCCATTATGGCGTGGCGTGCCCGCCGCGTGGCGCCGATGCCGCGGTGTTCGCGCTTGCGGTGGCATCGGTGGCGTTGGCGGTGGTGGTGCTGGCGTTTTGCGATGTAGCGCCCGCGGGGAGCGCTACCGGCGCACTGTCCGTGGCGGTTGCCGGCTCGTGGTGTTCGAGGGTGCGGTGCCCACCTTCGGACACCCCGAAACGCTGGTAGATGCGCGAAAGCCAGCGCGGCGCCCACCAATTCCACTTGCCTAGAACCGTCATGGTGGCCGGAACCAGGAGGATACGGCTGAGGCTGGTATCCGCAATCACGGTGATGGCCAGCAGCACGCCCACTTCCTTGATCGCTAGCATCTGCCCGAAGCAGAAGCCCACGAAAACCGCCACGATAATCGCGGCTGCGGAGGTAATAATCCGCCCGGAACGCTGCAAGCCCAAGGAAACCGCCCGATCATTCGATTCCCCGGCATCCCAATATTCCTTCATGCGCGCCACCAGGAATACCTCGTAGTCCATGGAGAGCCCGAAGCCGAAGGCCAGGCCACAGGCCACCACCACCGCCGTGAGTCCATCGGTTTCCGGCAAGCCCAGCAGGCCGTTATCGAAGAGGAAAGCGGTGAGCCCGAGGGAGGCCACCAGGGAGAGCGAATTAATAATGATCGCCTTGAGGGGGATCAGCACCGAGCCGGTCATGAGGAAGAGCAAGATGAGCACGGCGAGTAGCACCACCGCGAAAGCGATGGGTGCACCCTCGCGCAGCACCTGATTGAAATCAATCTGGATGGCCGCGCTGCCGCCCACCAGGATCTCCGTATTCGCGGCGCTTTCCGCGTGGGCGCGAATATCGCGAACGGTAGTACTGGCCTGGGCGGAGGTGGGATCCCCACCGCTAACAAATACCCCGAGGTTATGCCAGCCGTTATCCATCTTCGTGGATTCCCCAACCTTGGATACCGCCGGCAGCCCGGCGATCCACTCCGATTGCTCGCGCAGGGAGGCGGCGTCGCCCTTTACCAGGACCGTAATGGCCGGCTGGCTCAAATCCGGGTAATCGCGTTTGAGAATTTCCTGGGTGGTGCCCGGCGAGGAGCTCACCGGAATATATTCGCTGGTATCCGTACGTAAAGTGGTGTCCTTAATAGGAATAATCATGACCACGAGGATGGCCGTCACCACGGCCATAATCACCCACGGGCGGCGCTGCACCCAGCCGGCAATCCGCGAGAACACCCCGTGATCGGTATGGGTATCACCCACCGCGCGCATGAGGTGCCCCAGCCCGGGAATTTTCGCGAGCACCGAAGGCTGAGCCAGCCGCGGCCCGGCGATGCGCAAAAGGGCGGGCACCAAACTCACCGCGGAAATAACCGCGAGCAGCACGACGACGAAACCGCCCATGGCAATCACCCGAATAATGCGGGAATTGAAGGCCAGCAGCCCGGCAATGGCAAAAGCAATGGTGACGGCGGAGAAGATGACGGTGCGCCCGGCGGTGCGAACCGTGGTGGCCAGCGCCCCTTCCATAATGACGGCCAGGTCTTTCTTCTCCGGGCGCACGCCCGGCCCGTAGCGTTTTTCAATCCCACGGGTGATTTCTTCCCGGTAGCGGGAAACCACCAGCAAGCCGTAATCGATGGACAGCGCCAAGCCAATAATGGAGACCACGTTGAGCACGAAGGAATCCACATCCGCCACGAAGGTGAGGAGCCAAATACCGCCCAGGGTAATAATGATGGCCACAATAGCCCCGGCCAGCGGCATGAGGGCGGTGAGGACCCCGCCGAAGACCAGCACCATGAGGATGAGAGCCACGGGCAGGCCAATGGCTTCCCCGCGCACCAGATCGTGGCGGGCCACATCGTTAATAGCGGTCATCGCGGCGTTCGCGGAGGTGGCATCCACCTGGACCGAGTGAGCGGCCGCGAAAGAATCAAGCGCCTGCTGGACTTCTGCCTCAGTGGCCTCGCTCTTTGCATCCGAGGTGAAGGTGATGACGAGGGCGAAGCCGCTCGCGGCGCGCAAACCCGCCGTTTCCTCGCTCGCCTGGGTGCGGGCCTGCGCGATGCCTTCTTCACGCGCGGAAGCGATGACTTCTTCCTCGCTGGGCTGGCCCGCCTGGGCCGCGGCCGCCGCGGCGCTTACTTCTTGGGTGGCGCGGGCCTGGGCGGCTTCGCGCGGCATACCGGCGCGCATGAGCTGCCCGGTAGCCGCCTCAATCTGGGCGGCGAGTTGCTGCTGAGCTGCGGCGGCGGCTTTCTGATACTCAGCGCGCGCTTTTTCCTCCGCTTGGGCGGCGCCTTCCGCCTCGGCTTCCCGCACGAGGGAGGGCGAGCTCACCGCGCTGGCAACGCCCGGGATTTTCGCGATCTTCTCACTGAGATCAGCAATATCAGCGGTGAGTTCCTGCGGATTCGCGGCGCCGTGGATCACGGCCACCATGCGGTAATCGCCCTGGGAATCGGTGAGTTCCAGGACGCGGGCGGATTCCGTTCCGGTGGTGAGGCCCTGGGTGGAGGACATACGGGAGAACAGGCCTCCCTGACCGAAACCTGACAGTGCGGCGATACCGGCAACAACGGCGCACAATATCCAGGTGATGATGACTCTCCACGGGTGGCGAATAGAGGCACGCGCTAACAACTCTGTCATGCCTCTATTATCGCTCATTTTCCCGAAAAATAGCGGTTTTTAAGCCATCTTTGAACGCTTGACCTGGAGCTTTCGCGCGCGCTGCCCGTACCCGCCATCCGTACTCGGTGCTCGGCCCGCACGTGAGCCGGCGCCCGCCCCGCCCGTACCCTGCGCCCATCCCGCCCGTACCCGGTGCTCGTACCCGGCGCCCGCCCCACGCGTGCGCCTAAGCGCCGAGCTCGTAGACTGGGAGGGTGGATCTCTTCGAAAGTAGCCAAGTTGATGCCCGCGGGGTGCCTGATTCCGATACCGGCCCGCTGGCGGTGCGGATGCGCCCGCGCACGGCCGCCGAGGTGGTAGGTCAGGATGAGGTACTCGCCCGTGGTGCGCCCTTGCGCCGCCTCATTGACGCGGAGGCCGGGTCTGCGCCGTCGTCGGTATTTTTGTGGGGACCGCCCGGCGTGGGGAAAACAACTCTCGCGTACCTCATCGCCCGGTCCGGGCAGCGCGATTTTATTGAGCTCTCCGCGGTGAGTGCCGGGGTGAAAGACGTGCGGGCCGCGGTGGAGAGCGCCCGGCGCAAACTGGTGAGCAACGGCACCGAAACCGTGCTTTTTATTGACGAAGTGCACCGCTTCTCGAAAACACAGCAGGACGCGCTGCTACCGGCCGTGGAAAACGGGTGGGTGATCCTGGTGGCCGCGACCACCGAAAATCCGGCCTTTTCCGTGGTGGCGCCGCTGCTCTCGCGCTCGCTTCTCGTCACGCTACGCGGTTTGAACGACGACGATATCCGCGCCATCATCAATCGGGCCCTCACCAGTGAGCGCGGGCTGGGCGGGGCATATACCCTGGACGAGGATGCGGAATTTAACCTGGTGCGCCTGGCCGGGGCGGACGGGCGGCGCAGCCTGACCCTCCTGGAAGCCGCGGTGGACGGGGCGCGCGCCCGCGGGGAACACCGGGTGAGCGTGGAGGATGTGGCGCGGGCCGCCGATGGTGCCACCGTGCGCTACGACCGCGATGGCGATGAGCACTACCAGGTTATTTCCGCTTTTATCAAGTCGATCCGCGGCTCGGATGTGGATGCGGCCATGCACTATTTGGCGCGCATGTTGGAAGCGGGGGAGGACCCGCGGTTCATCGCGCGCCGCCTCATGATTTCCGCGGCTGAAGATGTGGGGATGGCCGATCCTTCCGCGCTGCAAACCGCCACCGCGGCAGCCCAGGCCGTGGCGCTGGTGGGGATGCCCGAAGCGCGGATTATCCTGGCGGAAGCCGTGGTTCACCTGGCCACCGCCCCGAAATCCAACCGGGCCTACCGCGCGATTAATGCCGCGATTGCCGATGTGCGGGCCGGGAAAAGCGCCCCGGTGCCCCTGGCGCTGCGCAATGCTTCTTTTAAGGGAGCTGCCGAACGCGGCTACGGGGAGGGCTACCGCTATGCCCACGATTACGAGGACGGTATCGCCCCCATGCAATTCATGCCGGAGGGCCTGGAAGGCACCCGGTATTACGAACCCACCACCCGCGGCTACGAGGCGAATATCACCCCGCGCCTGGCCCGTAACCGCGAGGTGCTCGGCCGGGAGAACTGATACACTAGTTCGGTTGCTTTGCGAGAAGTAACACCTGGGGTCTTAGCCGATTGTGTTGGCCCCGAACCGGCGCCGCTCGGCGCTGGAACGTACATCTACAGGAGATAATTCATGGCAGGAAATCGTTCTCGTAAGGCCGTGCGTCAGTCGCGCGCCCTGGGCATCGCCCTCACCCCGAAGGCTGAGCGCTATATGCAGCGCCGCCCCTACCGTCCCGGTGAGCACGGCCGCGGCCGCACCAAGGATTCCGACTACTCGGTCCGCCTTAAGGAAAAGCAGCGCCTGCGCGCCCAGTACGGCATCCGCGAAGCGCAGATGCGCCGCGTGTGGGAAGAAGCGCGCCGCCAGGATGGTCTGGCCGGTGAAAACCTCGTGGAGCTGCTGGAAATGCGCCTGGACGCCCTGGTGCTGCGCGCCGGCTTCGCGCGTACCATCGCCCAGGCTCGCCAGGTTGTGGGCCACTCCCACGTGATGGTGGACGGCAAGATCGTCAACCTCCCCTCCTACCGCGTGACCCCGGGCCAGGTTGTGCAGGTCAAGCCGAAGTCGCAGGCCTCCCCGCAGTTCCTCGTGGCCGCGCAGGGCGCGCACCGCGATGTGCTCCCCGCGGTTCCCGAATATCTTGATGTTGATCTGGAGAAGCTGAAGTTCACCCTGGTGCGCCGCCCGCGCCGCGTGGAAGTTCCGGTCCAGGCTGATGTCCAGATGATCGTTGAATACTACTCCCGCTAAATCGGTGGGACGTGAGGAAGGGTGCACCCGGAAAGGTGTGCCCTTTCTTTATTTCATAGCTTGGTAGCTATGTGACAGCGATGCCCGCCGCTGCTTGCAGTGCCGACGCAGGCAGCCGCGGCGTCGTCGTAAAAAAATATGCCACTCCCGCCCGCGCCTCGAAAATAGCGGGCGGGAGAGCCTGTACCATAGGTGCGTGGCCGGCTCGGCCACATAAGTCATAAGGAGACAAATACGTATGCGCACCGCTGAGATTCGCCGGCGCTGGCTGGATTACTTCGCGAAGCACGACCATCATATTGAGCCGTCCGTGCCCCTCGTGTCGCCCGATCCGTCCATTTTGTTCACGATTGCCGGCATGGTTCCCTTCATTCCTTATATCGTGGGAACCCAGCGAGCTCCGTGGCCGAGGGTAGCCTCGGTGCAGAAGTGCATTCGTACGAATGATATCGATAACGTGGGCAAAACCACGCGGCACGGTACTTTCTTCCAAATGTGCGGCAATTTTTCCTTCGGGGACTACTTCAAGGAAGGCGCTATTGACCTGGCCTTCGGGCTGCTGTGCGCGCCGCTGGACGAAGGCGGTTACGGCCTGGAAATCGAGCGGATGTGGGTGACCATCTGGGAAGAAGATGAGGTCTCCTTCAACAAGCTCGTTGAGGTGGGCGTGAACCCGGCCCATATCGTCAAGCTGACCCGGGAAGAGATTTTCTGGTCCACGGGCCAGCCCGGACCGGCCGGTCCCTGCGCGGAAATTCATTACGACCGCGGCCCCGAATACGGCCCGGATGCCGTGGGCGGAACCGTGGACCCGGGCGGGGATCGCTACCTGGAAGTGTGGAACCTCGTTTTCGACCAGTACCGGCGCGGGGAAGGCTCGGGCAGTGACTACCCGCTGCTCGGGGAGCTGGACCAAACCGCTATCGATACCGGCGCGGGCCTGGAACGTATCGCCTTCCTGCTCCAGGGCAAAAATAATATGTACGAAACCGATGAGGTCTGGCCGGTTATTGCCCGCACCCAGGAACTCACCGGGCGTACCTACGGCGCGAACGAAGAAGACGACGTCCGCATGCGCGTGATCGCCGACCATGTACGTTCGGCCATGATGCTTATTAATGACGGCGTGCGCCCGGGCAATGACGGACGCGGCTACGTGCTGCGCCGGCTCATGCGGCGGGCCATCCGCTCGGTTCGCCTGCTCGGGGTGGATGCCGCGGTCCTCGGGGACCTGGTGGAAACCTCGAAGAATGCCATGAAGGAGTCCTACCCCGATCTGGAGGAAAACTTCGGGCAGATTCACCAGGTGGCCGTGGAAGAAGAAGCCGCCTTCCGGCGCACCCTGGCCACCGGCGAACAGATTTTCGCGGCGGCCGTGGATAGCGCAAAGAGCGCGCCGCATACCGGCAAGGTGATTATTCCCGGCTCTGCGGCCTTCACTCTGCATGATACCTACGGATTCCCCATCGACCTCACCTTGGAAATGGCGGCCGAAAAGGGTGTGGACGTGGACGAAAAGGGCTTCCGGGCCCTCATGACCGAGCAGCGCGAACGCGCGCGGGCCGATGCCCAGGCGAAGAAAACCGGGCACGTGGACGCCCACGTGTACCATGAGATTCTCGATGCGCAGGGCGGGCCCACCTCCTTCCTCGGCTACTTCGAAAAGGCCGCGGAAGCGCGCGTGGTGGCCATCCTCGAAAACGGGGTGCCGGTGCCGGCGGTGAGCGCGCCCTCCGATGCCGATGTTATTTTGGACAAGACCCCCTTCTACGCCGAAATGGGCGGGCAGCTGGCCGATCACGGCACCATTAGCGTGGCCGGGGGCGGGATGTTCGACGTCGTTGACGTGCAGGCGCCCGTCAAGGGACTGCATGTGCACCGCGGCTCGCTGACCGAAGGGACCATCGCGGTGGGCGATATCGTGCACGCGCAAATCGATACCCTGCGCCGCCACCGGATCGCCCAGGCACATACCGCAACTCATATGATCCACAAGGTGCTCCACGAATTTATCGGGGAGCAGGCCACCCAGGCCGGTTCCGAGGATGCTCCCTCGCGGCTCCGTTTCGACTTCCGGCACGGTTCGCAAATCCCGGTGGATGTTATGACGCAGATCGAAGCGCGCGCCAATGAGCGCCTCCAGGACAACCTGGAAGTCACGTGGGCGGAATACCCGATTGAAGAAGCCAAGAAACTCGGGGCGCAAATGCTCTTCGGGGAGAAATACGGCGATATTGTGCGGGTGGTGTCCATTGATGATGCCTGGTCGCGGGAATTCTGCGCCGGCACCCACGTGGCGAATACCGGGGAAATCGGGATGATTACCGTGCTGGGTGAATCCTCCATCGGTTCCGGGGTGCGCCGAATTGACGCGCTGGTGGGTGAAAGCGCCTACGCGCAGGGGGCGCGCGAACGCGCCCTGGTTTCCCAGCTCACCGCGATGATGGGGGTGCGCCCGGAGGAACTACCCGAGCGTATCGACACCATGCTCGGCAAGCTCAAGGCGGCCGAAAAGCAAATCGCGGCGCTGCGCCAGAAGGATATTGTGGGGCAGGTAGACACGGTTATTTCCCAGGGCGTGCACCTGGGCAATCGCACCCTCTACCGCGCTCACCTGGGCGTGGTGGAAAGCGCGGATGACCTGCGGGTGCTCGCCACGGAAGTGCGCGGGCGGCTGGCGCCTTCCGATGATTTCATCGTGATTATTACCGGGATTAGCAATGAGCGGCCCCTCATCGTGGTGGCGGCGTCCGAAGCGGCGCGCAGTGCCGGAATGAAGGCCGGGGCGTTGGTCTCGCGCGCCGCGAAGATCCTGGGCGGGGGCGGCGGCGGTAAGCCGGACCTCGCGCAGGGTGGCGGTTCGGATGTGACCAAGCTGGATGAAGCCCTCGCGGTTCTGGAAGCGGAGCTGCGCGGCTAATGCGGCGAGGCGTACGGATCGGAGTGGATGTAGGGCGGGCACGCACCGGCGTGGCCAGTTGCGATAGCGACGGTATCCTCGCCACTCCGGTCGCCACGCTCCCGGCGAACGGCACGGACGTGAGTGAAGTTGCTCGCGAGGTGCGCGAGCGCGGCGCCATCGAAGTGATCGTGGGCTTGCCGCGCAATATGGACGGGAGCGAAGGCGCCTCCGCACGGTATTCGCGCAGGTGGGCGCGGCGTTTAGCCCGACGTATCGCCCCGGTGCCGGTGCGGTTATTCGACGAGCGCCTTTCCACCGTGGCCGCCCACGCCCAATTGCATGAGGCGGGGCGCAGCTCGCGGCGCCACCGCGCCGTTGTTGACCAGGTTGCCGCGACCGTTATTCTTAATAATGCGTTGGAAGCAGAGCGGCTCACCGGCGCACCTGCCGGCGAACTCGTGGCGGCGACAACCGAAGCGCAAAGCGAAGCGAAAGGCGATAATGAGTGACGTTTTTGACCGCTTGAGTGCGGACGACGCCGATACCCCGCGCCGTCGCCAATCGGGTGCGCGGGGGAGGTCTCACGGGGCTGGCTCGCAGCGAGGCGGCGAGTTACGCGGCGCGGCGTCGCGAGGAAGCGAGTTTCGGGGCGGCTCCCAGCGGGGCGCGACGCGCGGAAGTCATCCGCACGGGCGCGGCGCGCAGGGGCGGGAAAGCTCCGGGCGGGTGCCGGCCGGGCGTAGCTCATCGGGGCGAAATTCAGAAGGTCGCAATGCCGCGGAGGCGAGGCGCCGGGCCGCGGCGCGGCGCAATGAGCGGGCCCGCTTGCGTAGGCGTCGTCGTATCACCACCGGAATTATTACTGTTCTGCTGGTCACCGCGCTCACCGCGGCGGCTGTTATTTTCTTCCCGCGCCTGCTGCACAGCTCGGATACCGTGCGCGATTACAACGGAGAAGGAACCGGCCAGGTAGTGGTGCGGATTCCGGAAGGGGCCACCGGGCGGCAGATTGCCGCGGTGCTCGCCGAAAAAAATATTGTTGCCACCGAGGGCGCATTTATTGATGTCTTTTCCCGCGACCCGCGTTCCACGGGTATCCAGGCCGGGGCCTATACCCTGCGCGAGCAGATGTCCGCATCGGCCGCGCTATCCGCGCTGCTGGACCCGGCCAATGCCGCCACAATTAAGGTGACGATTCCCGAAGGCTTCACGAAATGGCAGGTGCGGGACCGGCTCGGTAACCTCATGGATATCGATGTTGGCGTGGTCGAAGATGCGATGAACGACGCCGCAGCTATCGGGCTGCCCGCGGAAGCCGGCGGGAATGTGGAAGGCTGGCTGGCGCCCGCCACCTATGATTTCGACCCGAATACCACGGTGACCGAGGCACTCCAGCAGATGGTGGAGGTCCAGGTGGGGCGCCTGGAAGCCAGCGGTGCGGAGCGGAGCCGGTGGCAGGCAGTGCTCACCACGGCGTCCATTGTGGAACGTGAAGGGCATCCGGCTGATTATCCGAAAGTTGCCCGGGTTATTGAGAACCGGCTGGGGGATAACGCCCCGGAGGTCGCTGGGCGGCTCCAGATGGATTCCACCGTGCTCTACGGGGTGGGTAAATCCGGCGGGGTGCCCACCCGGGCCGAATTGGATGCGGATAATCCCTATAACACCTACCGGGTGAAGGGCCTGCCGCCCACCGCTATCGGGGCACCCGGGGTGGAGGCCATTGAAGCGGCCGTCAATCCGGCCGAGGGCAATTGGCTCTACTTCACCACCGTCAATCTGGAAACCGGGGAAACAAAGTTCACGGCCGATTACGAGGAGCAGATGCGTTTCCAGGCCGAATTCCGCGAGTGGTACGCCGCGCACCCGGACGGAGAGAAGAAGGACCACTAGCGCACAGCCGCGTATAGGTACGACGGCGCAAGGGACTCTGGCACGTGCCCATTCGGCGGTGCCGGTACTTATCCCCAGGTTGCCCAAATGGCGGTGCTATCCACAGGGCGCAAACGGGTACTGGCTGAGGCGCTGGGGCATCCGTAACCTGAGCGCATGACCTTCTTTTCCCGCGAGCGCATCCTGCGCGGCACCCTCAGCCCACCGGTAGCGGTCGTGCTTCTGGTGGGCCTGAGCCTGTGCTGGGCGGGGCTGGGGTGCTCGCGCGCGGTAGGGGCGCTTGGCAGTGGGCGCCCGGTTAGTGCAGCTGGCGCTGCTGGCGCGCTCCTGGGGGCCGGAGCACTTTTAGGCGCCGGTACGCTTGCGCTCCTCTGCGAAGCCATCTGCGGGGCATTCTTGGCGCTTGCCGCGGTAGTGGACGCGCGGGTACAGCTCCTTCCTGATCCGCTGCTGGCCGCGGCCGGGGGAGCCGCACTCACCGGGATCGCGCTGCGCGGGCAGTGGGAGGATATCGCTATCGGAGCAGTGGCCGGCCTGGGCGGCTACGTGGCGCATTGCCTTGCCCACCTCGGCTGGGGTGATGTCAAAATGCTCATCGTGCTGGGGTGGTGGACGGGCCCGCAGCTCGGGCTTGCCTTGCTTCTCAGTATTGTGGGCGCGGGTATCTTCGCCGCGGTGCGGGTGCTGAGCGCCCATCTCACTCTGGCTGATGCGGTACCGCTCGGGCCGTGGCTCATGGGCGGTGGCGCCCTCGCCTGGCTGGCCGGGCTAGGATAGGTAGGCGCCCGCATCCCGGTAGCACCGGGCAGCGGCGGGCGGAACGGAACCGCTTACTCATCTGGCACCAGCACGGGTGGCCAGAATGGGTAGCGGGACCTATGAACATAGGAACGGGGAAGGACGGCGCATGATTCGGTGGTCAACAGCGGGGGAATCCCACGGAGCAGCCCTCGTGGCACTTATCGAGGGGATCCCGGCGGGCCTGAGCCTGAGCTCGGATATCATTCGCGATCAATTGGCCCGCCGCCGGCTCGGCTACGGTCGCGGTGCCCGCCAGAAATTCGAACAGGATAAGCTGCACGTTCTTACCGGATTGCGGCACGGAGCCACCCTCGGTTCACCCATCGCCCTCGTTATTGAGAATTCCGAATGGCCCAAATGGGAAGCGGTCATGTCCGTTGATCCGGTCCCACCCGAAGCCCTGTTGCGTAATGCCGGGCGGGGAGATAGCCAAGAACTTGCCCGCAATAAGCGCCTCACCGCGCCCCGGCCCGGGCACGCCGATCTCACCGGTATGAATAAATACGATCACAGTGATGCTCGGAATGTCCTCGAGCGTGCCTCGGCCCGGGAGACCGCGGCCCGGGTGGCTCTGGGTGCCATCGCCCGCGAGTACGCGAACCAAAGCGCTGGAATCACCATTCTTTCCCGGGTGGTAGCCCTCGGCGGAGTGCGTGATACCTCGGATACCGTTCCGGGGCCGGGCGATGCCGCGGCTCTCGATGCTTCGCCGGTGCGCTGCCTGGATGAGGCCACGGCGCAGGCCATGATGGATGAAGTTGATCGGGCGAAAAGCGCGGGGGATACCCTGGGCGGCGTCGTCGAAGTTCTTGCCTACGGCGTGCCGCAAGGTTTGGGCAGTTACGCAACCCCCTATGGGCGTCTCGACGCGGAACTGGCCCGCGCCATGATGTCGATCCAAGCCGTTAAAGGAGTGGAAATTGGGGACGGATTCGCCACCGCCGGCAGGCCCGGCAGCCAGGCCCATGATGAGATTGTCCGCACGGAAGACGGCGTGCATCGCCTAACCAACCGGGCGGGTGGCATCGAAGGCGGCATGTCCAATGGGGAAACGATCCGGGTACGGGTTGCTTTCAAGCCGATTTCTACCGTCCCGCGGGCCCTGCGCACGATTGATACGGAAACCGGGGAAGCCACCACCGCGCTGCACCAGCGCAGCGATGCAAGCGCCGTGGTCCCCGGGGCGGTTATCTGCGAAGCGATGATGGCCTTGGTGCTCGCGGAAGCAATCCAGAACAAATTCGGTGGGGATACCCTCGGTGATACCCAAGCGGCGGTGCGCGCCTACCTGAACCGCATCCCGGAAGAACGCCGATGAGCGTGCGGGCAGTGCTGGTCGGGATGCCGGGAGTGGGCAAATCGACCGTGGGAAAGCTGCTGGCCAAGGATCTTGAGCTTCCCTTCGCGGATTCGGATGCTCTTATCGTCAGCGAAACCGGGCAGAGCATCCCCGAGATTTTCCAGACGGTAGGCGAAGAGGGATTCCGGCGGCTGGAAGCCGATATTATCGCGCGGACCCTCGCGGATTTTGACGGTGTGCTTTCCCTGGGGGGAGGCGCTATTTTGAGTGAGGCCACCCGCCGGGCCCTGCGCGGCTATCCCGTAGTTCTTATCGAAGCGCGGATGGATATTTTGGTGCGGCGCATTACCGGATCACGCACCCGCCGCCCGCTCCTTGAGGATAATCCGGCGGCGCGGCTGCGCGAACTCGACCGGGAGCGCACACCGCTCTACCGCGATGTGGCAAGTGTGACGGTAACTTCCGACGGGGGTTCCCCGCATCGAGTGGTACGCCGGATCCGCGCGGCCCTGGAGGCGTGTGCGTCGCAAAGATGAAACTCCCCGTGTAAACTTGGGGAGGACTATTTCTGAAAGGATACCTTGTGGCAACAACCAATGATTTGAAGAATGGCATGGTCCTGGTATTCGACAACCAGCTGTGGCAGGTTGTTGAGTTCCAGCACGTCAAGCCGGGCAAGGGCCCCGCTTTCGTGCGGACCAAGCTGAAGAATGTCCTCTCCGGCAAGACTGTGGATCGCACCCTCAACGCGGGCATTAAGGTCGAAACCGCCACCGTGGACCGCCGCGATATGCAGTACCTCTACCATGACGGCACTGATTTCATCTTCATGGATGAGGATACCTACGAACAGGTTCCCGTCACCGCTGAAGTCATGGGCAATCTCGCGAACTTCCTGCTGGAAAACCAGAAGGCCATCGTGGCTTTCCACGAAGGTAATGTGCTCTTCGTGGAACTGCCCGCTTCGGTGATCCTCGAAGTGACGGAAACCGAACCGGGTCTCCAGGGCGACCGCTCGAATGCGGGCACCAAGCCGGCTACGGTGCAGACCGGGTACGAACTCCAGGTGCCGCTCTTCCTCAATATTGGGGACAAGATTAAGGTTGATACGCGCACCGGTGAATACATTTCCCGGGCGAACGACTAATGGCTAAACAGAAGAAACGCCGGTCCACGGGCCGCTCCACCCAGCGCCACCGCGCCCTGGATGTGCTTTTCGAAGCTGATGAAAAGAACATCACCTCGGAAGCGGGTATCCTCGACCTCCTTGCCGAACGCCAGCGTGTCTCCACGGCCCAGGTTCCCATCGGGGAATTCGGCTCGCAGATCGTGACCGCTTACGCGCAGCAAATCTCGCAGGTGGATACCCTCATTGAGGCATCCTCGGAGGATTGGGCCCTTGACCGCATGAACGCGGTGGATCGCAGTGCTTTGCGCGGGGCGGTTGCCGAACTCATGTACCTGGGGACTTTCCGCGGTGCCGTTATCGTGGAGTGGACCAACCTGGTGCGCGAATTCTCCACGGACCGCTCAGTCGGTTTCGTGATGGGCGTGCTCAACAAGGCTGCCGACATCCGCGAACGTGAGGAAAGCGGCAGCACACCTATTCTTCAGAACGACGACGCCGCTAGCGCGGTGGAATCTGGCGAAGAAAGCGAGCTTTCGGAATCCGACGAGGCGGGCCTCATTGATGCTATCCGCACCGGCCAGTTGGATACTCTCGAAGCCTCCGATGCCGGTCTGGCGGTATCCGCAGCTAATTCGCCGACTCAGGTGCCTGAGGACAGCCGGGGAGAGTCAACGCTTGCTACCGATGAACCTCACGCCTAGCGCAACGTCATGCTTCGCTGACCACTGAGAAAGCACCGGGTTATTGTGAAGAGAAAATCTCACCCGTAACACCGTGCAAATAATGGCGGGTTTCCACAGCATACTTGTGGAAACCCGCCATTATTGCGCTTGTTATGGTCTAGACGACGCTTGTACGGTCTAGGCGATGAGAGACGATCACTTTATCCGCTCGATGAAGAGCTAGGTTTCCATCCCTCACCAGATAGTATGCGTGGCCCGACATCGGTGCTAACGCTATCGAGAGCCATGAGTTCAAGAAGTTCTTGTTCACGGTGCCTAGATAACAAACTGGACCTGATAAGCAAGAGGATGAAAGCAATAATCGCAGTGATGAGCGCTGTCATCAGATACCATAGGCCCGTAACGAGACTACGGATTGTGGTGATCGTTATTGGAGGTTCGAAATTTTCAAAGTTGGTGTCTATCCGTGCGAGATAAACATTGTTCCAACACCCGGCCACAAAAGCGAAACTGAAGAGAAGCAGCGCGATGGCGCCTATTGTTAGTGCGGTGGTAGTTCTGGTTTTCATAGTGATCTCTTTCTTCCTTACGAAATGATCCTCTCGCTCTCGTCGATTCGTTCTAGGTTCAATACGAGTGTTGTACTTCGTTAGGGGTTGATTCGATGACACTGTTCGCCGACGAAGACCCCGTCTTTTTCAAAGCGGGCACACATCCATCCAGGTTCAGCTGTGAAATTCTTGACTGGATGGTAGATGGTTTGTGTTTTAACTGAGGCGCAACCATTGATGACTATGTTTGAGGAATTTGTGTATATTTTACTGTTTTGGGAATCTCTGTTCTGGAAGTAGATTCTGTAGTTACATATTTGTCCGGGGATTCCTGCAACCCAAGCGTATTCCGACTCTACTAATGTTCCACGCCCTTCAATTTCGTGGTGTAGGAGCATTGCAGGGATCGGAATTTTCGCTCCGTGGATATTAAGTTCAAAACCGCCAATCTGTTGTGCACCAGATGCGCTTCGGAGGGCGGTGCTAGAAACGGGGTAACGCGGGTCTCCAGGTAGTGGAACAAAATTCTGTTTTGATGGGTCGTCGTGCTGTGTGAGTGTGTAGCTAACAGCATCCGACTGAACATCACTTTCAGTTCCTTGCGAAGGTATGCTGAAAGTCACTGTCAAACCGAGGATTCCAGTAGCGATAATCACTGCTGCGGCGCGGATGAATGGTGGTGGCGTGAACATATAACAGCTCCTTTAGAACGTCGTTGTTGCAAATACAAAGTAGGAAGTGGCCTACCTCATATTGAACTATAGTGCTAAAGTCCTTGAAATGGAATGTCGCATTCATTTAATTAGGTGGCTATGTCTGGAAGGGGAAGCTCGAACCTGAGTGAGGGGCTGGTTTAGGAGTCGGGGGTGAACGCGCACGGAAAGTTGAATCATTGCTCACCGGCGGCCGTAATTGGAATTGCGGCCGAAAAGGCGGTCGAGTTCGCGCCGTTCTTTCTTCGTCGGCCGGCCGCTGCCAGGATCGCGCCTCATCACCGGCAGATAAACTTTTTCCCGCACCGGGGTGAGATCCTCGTAGTTTTCCCGAGCCAGCGGGGCGCTCGTGCGCTTGGTAATAATTCCGGTAACTTTGAGGATCCGATCAAAGCCTTCCACCCGGTAGCGCACCACATCACCAACACGGACTTTCGCGGCGGGCTTGACCGGTTCATCGTTGATGCGCACGTGGCCAGCCTTGCATTCGGAGGTGGCGAGCGAGCGAGTTTTGCACTGGCGCACACTCCATAGCCACACGTCAATCCGGGTAGTTTCCATGGCTGTAGCCTACCCGGACGCCGCTACCGGTCGCGAACTTCGTCACAAGCCGCGGCGCTGACCTGCCGCGATGGTTTTATAAAAAAACAAGGGCGTGGCTTCTTATATTATTTAGCGCTATTTCGCTCTACGCTACTAACAAGACGAAGAAGTTTCGTAGCGTCAGCGTCGCCGTGACTGATGTTGACGGAATTGTTATGAGCACCAGGGTATATCTGATGCGCTAGAAAGGGGACACTGTGGAGGTACCACCACTTACTCCGGAGCAGCGTCTCGCCGCTTTGGATAAGGCCGCCGAAACACGGCGGCGCCGCGCGGAACTTTTGCAGCAACTGAAATCCGGACAGCTGCACCTTTCGGAGGTTTTGGCTCAGCGTGATGACCCCGTCATCGCGCGCACCCGCGCCAGCGTGCTGCTGCGGGCACTTCCCGGTATCGGTGAAGCCAAGGCTGCGCGGGCCATGGCCGATATTGGGATCGCTCCTTCTCGGCGGGTGCGCGGGCTGGGTGTGCATCAAACTGCGGCTCTTATCGCGCTTTTCGGTTAAAGGCTGAGCCGGGGCAGGACTCAACTACTCCCGGCGGCCGACCGGCACGGAACTTCGCGAGCGAAAATTGTGTCGTAGGGCTGTGGCACAATAAATGTCATGACACCTGAGGATCATCGCCGTATTTGCGTGCTTGCCGGCCCTTCCGGGGTAGGGAAGGGGACCGTGGTTGCGCAGCTCCTTGAGCGGGAGCCGCGCATCTGGCTTTCCATTTCTGCAACCACGCGCGCGCCTCGCCCGGGGGAACGCGAAGGGGAATCCTACTTCTTCGTGGATGATGAACACTTCGATCACCTCGTGGAAAGCGGGGAGATGCTCGAATGGGCTGTTGTTCACGGGAAGCACCGTTACGGAACCCCGCGCCAACCCGTGCTGGAAGCATACGCAGCGGGCAAAATTCCGCTTCTTGAAATAGATCTGGCAGGGGCGCGCCAGGTTCGCCAGTCGCTGCCCGAAGCTTTCCAGATCTTTCTAGCCCCGCCGTCGTTCCAAGAACTTGAGGCGCGGCTGCGGGGGCGCGGTACAGAAACTGAGGAGGCCATCGAACGCCGCCTGGAAACCGCCCGTGGTGAATTAGCTGCGCAGGGGGAGTTTGACGCCGTCGTCGTTAATGACACCGTGGCACGTGCCACCGGCGAAATCCTCGACCTCATCGCCCCCACGCGTTAGAATAAAAGGCCGAAGCTTCACGGTGGTGCCCGTACGCGGTGCCACGTTTATCCAGAAGGGAACTACATGTTCGGAACTGTTCCGGAACCCGAAGGTATTACCAACCCGCCCATCGATGATCTTCTCGCAAAGATTGACTCGAAGTATGCGCTGTGCGTGCTTTCAGCGGATCGTGCGCGTCAGATCAACTCCTACAAGCAGGAAATGGCGCGCGGGGACGGCAATATCGAGCATTACGGTGCGCTTGTCTCGGCGGAACCGGAAGAAAAGCCCCTGTCCATCGCGCTGCGTGAAATCGCCGAGGACAAGCTCGAATGGCAGCTGGACGAAAAGTAGAGCACGCGCCGCGCGTCGTTATCGGCGTGACCGGAGGTATCGCCGCCTATAAAGCGGCCTACCTCGTCCGGCTTTTTGTGAAAGCCGGTGCGGATGTGCATGTTATTCCCACCCCGGCCGCCCTGGAGATGGTCGGGGCCACCACGTGGGAAGCCCTCACCCACCATCCCGTTCTGGTGCGCACCAGCGAACACGCTGATGAAGTTGCGCATGTTCGGCTCGGAAAAGAAGCCGATCTCATTGTGATTGCCCCGGCAACTGCGAATACCATCGCGAAAGCCCGGGCAGGCATAGCTGATAACCTCCTTCTCAACACTTTGCTGGTGGCGCAATGCCCGGTGGTCATGGCACCGGCGATGCATACCCAAATGTGGGAACATCCGGCCACCCAAGAAAATATTGCGGTGCTGCAGGCGCGCGGGGTGCATATTATTCCACCCGCCACCGGGCAACTCACCGGGGCAGATTCCGGGCCCGGCCGGCTGCCCGAACCGGAAGAGATCTTCGCGCACGCCTGGACGATCCTCACCGGCGAAAACCCGGAAACGCGCGCCATGCAGGATAGTGCGGAACGTACGTCGCTGCGCGGACGGCATATCCTCGTTACCGCGGGCGGTACTCATGAGGCTCTGGACCCGGTCCGTTTTATCGGCAATCGTTCCTCGGGGCGCTTCGGCCTGGAAATTGCGCGCGCCTTGCTGGAACGCGGCGCGCAAGTCACCGTACTAGCGGCCCATGTGAGCCGCGATATTACCGCACTTGCTCCGGGAGCTGAGATTGTTCCGGTCAGTTCGGCACGCGATCTTCACGAAGCGGTTCTGGCGCGGGTGAAGGATGTGGATGGCGTGGTCATGAGCGCCGCGGTGGCCGATTTCCGCCCGGCCGAAACCGCCGCGAGCAAACAGAAAAAAGACGGCAGCGGGAAACGCGTCGTCGAACTGGTGGAAAATCCCGATATTTTGGCTGATATTTCCCATAAGCGGCGCAGGGCCGGCCAGCTCATTGTGGGTTTCGCGGCGGAAACCGGGGATGCGGGCGGAACCGTCTTGGATTATGGACGCGAAAAAGCGCGGCGCAAAGGCGCTGATTTACTTGTCATCAATCGGGTGGGGGAGAAAGCCGGATTCGGCGAGGTACCTACCGAGATCACCGTGGTCACTCCAGCAGGTGAGATCATCGCGAGCGGAGCGGGCACCAAAGCCCAGATGGCTGTTATTATTGCGGGCCTTATAGCCGATCATTTCACCACCGAGCGCGTATAGAATAAGGCTTGCCTTACCTGCCAGCTGCTGGTGACTAATACTGACGAAATAGTTTGAAATAGCGAGGGGATACGATGCATTACCGGCAACCGTTCACGTCCGAATCGGTCACGGAAGGACACCCCGACAAGGTGTGTGACCTCATCTCCGATTCCATTCTTGACGCGCTGCTCGCGTCGGATGAGAATTCGCGCGTCGCCGTGGAAACCATGGTGACCACGGGATTGGTGCACGTGGCCGGTGAAGTGACCACGGATGCCTACGCGGATATCGCTCATATTATCCGCAATGTGGTGACCGGGATCGGGTACAACTCCTCGCAGGTCGGCTTTGACGGCAACTCCTGCGGCGTGACGATTTCCATCGATGAGCAAAGCCCGGATATTGCGGCCGGTGTGAATACTTCCCTGGAACGGCGCGAAAGCCAGGAAGCTGAATACGATCATTTCGACCTGCAGGGCGCCGGGGATCAGGGCCTCATGTTCGGGTACGCCTGCAATGAAACCAAAACGCTTATGCCCGCGCCCATTCTGCTCGCCCATCGCTTTGCCGAACGCCTGGCGCTGGTGCGGCGCGGAGGCGTGGTTCCCGGGCTGCGCCCCGACGGGAAAACGCAGGTCACCATTGACTACGAAGGTGCGCGGCCCGTGGCCCTCAATACCGTGGTCATCTCCAGCCAGCACGATGAAAATGTGCAGCGTGACTGGCTCACGGAAACCCTGCGCGACCACGTGGTGACGCCCGTTCTCGAAGAAGAAAATATCGACATCGATACCGATAAATTTGCGCTTCTCGTTAACCCCTCCGGGCGTTTCGTGGTGGGAGGACCGATGGGCGACGCCGGAGTGACCGGCCGGAAGATCATCGTGGACACCTACGGCGGGATGGCCCGGCACGGCGGTGGGGCTTTCTCCGGAAAAGACGCCTCCAAAGTGGATCGCAGCGCGGCCTACGCGGCGCGCTGGGCGGCCAAGAATGTGGTTGCCGCCGGGCTCGCTTCCCGGTGCGAACTCCAGCTCGCCTACGCTATTGGGCGCGCCCACCCGGTATCCGTGCGCCTGGATACCTTCGGCACGGAAACAGAAGAACTAGGTCGCATCGAAAACGCGGTTCAGAAAGTCTTCGATTTCCGCCCCGCGGCGATTATCGAGGCCCTGGAACTCAAGCGCCCCATCTTCGCAAAGACGGCTTCCTACGGTCATTTCGGGCGGGAACTTCCCGAATTCACCTGGGAGAAAACGGATCGGGTTGAAGAACTCCTCCGCGCTATCTAGGGATGCGTGAGGTAGGGCTACCTGAGGTATCTCAGATATCTAAGGTGTCTAAGACCTGAAATTTCGCGGCGGATTTTTCTGTCGTAGGGCCGGGATATCCTAGGTTGCATGGAGAGCACACTCTTTGATTTCGATGCCCTCCCCCTCATGGGGGAGCAGGGCGCCCTGCTTGAGGCGCGCCCGGCACGCACCCGCGTGCGCTCCAAGGTGCCCAATCCCGTGGCGCACGTTCATGTGCTCCATTCCCAACCTCATATGGACCGGGTATTTGACTACCTTATCCCCGAAAAATTCGCGGATAGTGCCCGGGTGGGAACCCGGGTGGTGGTAGATCTCGGTGCGCAACGGGTGGGCGGATTCATCGTTGCCCGGGATGCCACCACGGAAGGTAGCGGGCGGCTGCGCCCCCTGTATCGGGTGGTCTCGGAATACCCTGTTCTCACCGCATCGGTATACTCGGTTGCCCGCACCCTTGCCGATAAATACGCCGGAACAGTTGCTGATATTTTGCGGGCTGCTATCCCGGAACGGCACGCGCGCGCCGCAAAAGAATTCTTGACCGATGCCCAAGAGGCTATTCCTTTGGCCAGCCCGCGCCCGGCTCCTGAACCGGGGCCCTGGGAGGCATATCGGGGCGGGCCGGAATTCCTTGCGGCGCTCGGGGCCGGGAAAGCCGTGCGGGCCTGCATGGCTGCGCTACCCGGGCCCGCCGGGGGAGTGGAGGTCCTGGTTCGGGCCGTGCAAGCAGTGCGGCGCGCCGGGCGCAGCGTCCTGCTGGTTGTTCCCACCACCCGCGCGGCACGAACGCTGCAAGCTACTCTCGCCACCCGGGTGGGGGAAAAGCCCACGCTCATGGTCTCTGAAGAATCCCATGAAAAACGCTACCGTGCTTTTTTGAGCGTGCTCTCGGGGCAATCACGCATTGTGGTGGGCACCCGCGGGGCCGCCTGGGCTCCGCTCACTGACCTGGGGCTCGCCATCATCATGGATGATGCCGCCTCCACCCTGCGGGATATCCGTGCGCCCTACCTGGCCGCGCGTGACGTGATACTGGAACGAGCACGGCGGGAAAACGTTGCATTCCTTGCCTTCTCACCCTATGTGAGTGAAGAATGCGCGCAATTGCTATCCGAACACCGCATCACCTTGCTGGATGGTACCGCGGCAGCGCGCCGTGCCACCCTTCCGAATATTTCTGGCCCGCACCAGTGGCCCGGGGGAGAAGCGGATCATTTACGCCTACCTCAACCCGCGTTTCCCATTCTGCGGCGGGCTCTGGAAGATGGCCCTGTTCTTATTCTGGTGCCGCGCAGCGGGTACATACCGGCACTGTGCTGCGCCTATTGCGGGGAGCGTGCCCTATGCGCGATCTGTGGAGGGAACTTGGTTCAGGGCAGGCCGCATGATCCTTTGCAATGCCAACGGTGCGGGGTGCGGGTGCACCCGTGGCGCTGCCAGCACTGCCACAACGGGAAACTGCGAGCTATCCGGATTGGTTCAGCGCGCACCGCAGAAGAAATTGGGCGGGCTTTCCCCGGGGTGGGCATTATTCTCTCCGGAGCGCACTCCCCGGAGGGAATTATTGGGAAGGTCTCCCAGCGCCCGCGGATCGTGGTGGCAACCCCGGGTGCGGAACCGGAAGCCGAAGGCGGATTCGCCGCCGCATTGGTGCTGGATGCACGCTACCTCCTCGGGGAAGGCCTGGGTGCTGAAACACGTTTTATTCGGGTGCTTGCGCGGGTCGCGGCTCGGGTGCGCTGCGCGGGAGAAGGCGGCCATATGTTGGTAGCCGGGGGAGCACCACCCGAACTCCTCAACCGGATCGCCAGGTGGGAATTGGGCGAATATGCGGCTGAGCTGCTCGAACAACGGACCGAACTGGATTTGCCACCCACCGCCACCTGGGTGGGGATCACCGGGGCCAGCGGAGATGTGCGTACCTACCTTGCCATGCTGCGCGCCGCGCTCAACCGCGGGGAATCCGCGGCAGGCGTGCGAGGCGCAGCCGGGGCGCGCGGTACGCAGGGAACGCACGATGTTCAGGATGCGTATGGTGAGCATCTCTTCACCCAGTTTTCTCCTGGTACCGGTAGCAAAGAATGGCACTCGGAGAGCGGGAAAGAAACAGAAGCTGATCTGCTTACCGGGGGAGCCTTCGAACTGGCCTCGGGAATTGTGCTGCTTGGCCCGGTGCCGGGGGCACGCCCGGCAGAAATCACTGTTTATGCCCGGGCAGAACTCTCCCGGGGCATCACTCTCACTCGGCAAGCGCGAAAAACCTACGGCTCTTACTCCGCCCAGCGCCTGGGTGGCTCACTGCGTTTACAGGTCAATCCGCCCCTGTAACCAGCCCGGATGAGATAGGCACGGAAAAGAACTAGGTAGGATTGACACGTGAGAATATTATTCGCAGGAACACCGGAGACCGCAGTCCCGGCCTTGCAGCTACTGCATGATGAAGGCTTCGATATCGCGGGAGTGCTCACCCGCGCACCGGCACCCCAGGGTCGCAAACGGGTGCTCACCCCTTCGCCGGTACACCGCGCGGCAACAGAACTAGGTATTCCCGTGCTCACTCCCCGCACCTTGAAAGAGGGTGCGATCCAGGAACAGATCGTTGAACTTGCCCCCGAAGCTGTTGCGGTGGTTGCCTACGGGCTCATTATTCCGCCCGCGCTTCTCAACGTGCCGCGCCACGGCTGGATCAACCTGCACTTCTCCCTCCTGCCGCGCTGGCGCGGGGCAGCGCCGGTCAATTACGCGATTGCCGCGGGGGATACCACCACCGGAACCAGCGTCTTCCAGATTGAACAAGGTCTGGATACGGGCCCTGTTTTCGCGAGCGAAGCCACCCAGATCGGGGTTGAGGAAACCGCTGGAGAGCTGCTTGCCCGCCTGGCAGAATCCGGGGCGCGCCAATTGAGCGATACCCTCCACGCTATTGCCACCGGCAGCGCCCACGCGCATCCTCAAAGTGGGGAGGTTACCCTCGCTCCGCAATTTGACTCGTCCTGGGCGCGGGTGAACTGGGAGTGGCCCGCCCAGCGCATCGCGGATCGCGTCCGTGCCGCCAACCCCGCACCCGGGGCCTGGACCACCCTCAACGGGCAGCGTTTCAAAATCGAATCGGTGCGCGTCATTGCGCCCGAAACACCAGAAGCCCCCGAAATATCCGAAGTACCCGCCACACGCGTGACCCTGGCTCCGGGCGAAATCGGTCCGGCCGGCGTGGTCGGCTGCGGGGAAGGAACAATTCAGTTACTGCGGGTTGCCCCGCCTGGCAAAGCACATATGGATGCCTCCGCCTGGCTCAACGGTGCCCGGCTGGCCGCGCACACCCGTTTCGATGCCGAGGTGAAGGAGGGCCAGCATGAATGAGCGCCCCGCCGGCTGGGTACCACGCCGCCAGTCATCGAACCACGCCCGCCTCGTTGCTTATGACGCACTGCGGGCAGTCCATACCGAAGATGCCTACGCTAATCTCATCCTCCCGGGCATGGTGAGCCGGGCGCGCCTCAATCGAAGCGACGCCGCCTTCGCCACCAACCTCGCCTACGGGACCTTGCGGCTCCAGGGCCGCTGGGATGCCATGATCGCCCGCTGCGCTCAGGGCCGTACCCTCGCAGAAATCGACCCGGGTGCCCTCGATCTGCTCCGCCTGGGCTGCTACCAGCTCATCGAACTGAAAACACCACCCCACGCGGCCATTAACGAAACAGTTGCGCTGGCCCGCAATGAACTCGGGCAGGGAATCGCCGGTTTCGTCAATGCCGTGCTGCGCCGAGTTTCCGAGCGCCGGGATGCCTGGCGTGGAATTATCGAAAACAGCACCGCATCCCGGGAAGAATTCTTGGCTGTCTGGCATTCCCATCCGCGCTGGATCGTGCGCCAGCTGGAAGCCTCCCTCGCCGCCGCCGGGCGCTCAACCGAAGTAGAAGCCGTTCTCGAAGCTAATAACACGCCCGCGAAAGTAGCGTTAGCCTGCCGTAATATCTCACCCGAACACCTTAAAGCCCGGATTGAACGCGCCAAAATGACGTGGGAAGATCCCTACCTGGTGCCCAGCGCAGTGCTGCTAGCCTCCGGTGACCCGCACCGGCTCTGGCCCGTGCGCGACGGGGTCGCCGGCGTCCAAGATGAGGGCTCACAGTTGATCTCCGCCGTTGTTACGGAATCCTCCATTTCCGGGAAGGATGAATCCTGGCTGGATATGTGCGCCGGCCCGGGCGGGAAAACCGCAACTATCGCCGCTACGGCGGCCCGGCGCGGGGCCCGCGTATTCGCGAATGAACCCCAGGCTCACCGCCTCGATCTCGTGGAAGAAAACGTTGCACCCTGGGCGGATACCGTGGCGTTGCGGGAAGGCGATGGGCGGGAGATTGGCGCCCAGGAACCGGATAGCTATGACAGGATCCTCGTGGATGCGCCATGTTCTGGCTTGGGAGCGCTGCGTCGTCGCCCTGAAGCGCGGTGGCGCAAAAAAGAAAGCGACCTGGGCGCACTCACGCAACTCCAAGGTGAACTCCTCGACTCGGCCTACCGTGCGTTGCGCCCCGGCGGACTGCTGCTCTACACCACCTGCTCTCCGGTACTCGCGGAAACCCGCGACGTCATCTCCGCTTTCCTAGAACGCACCGCCGGTGCGGAACTCGGAGACGTGACCGTTACCGCGAACCGGCGGGCCCTGCGCCCGGCCGCCTCCCACGGAATGACCGTGCAACTCTGGCCTGATATCCATCACACGGACACCATGTACATGGCACGCATCCTCAAACCCGCATCCGCCCCCGCGCCCGCGGAGCGGCGCTCCTGAAAGGACCATCATGGACGTGAAGATTTCCCCCTCGATCCTCAACTGCGATTTCGGGCATCTCGCTGATGAACTGGAGAAAATCTCCAACGCCGATTTCGTGCACGTGGATATTATGGACAACCATTTTGTCCCCAACCTCGCCCTCGGCCTGCCCATTTTTGAGGCGGCGGCGCAGGCAACCAGTGTTCCGCTGGACGCGCACCTCATGATCGAGAACCCGGATCGGTGGGCCTCCGCCTACGCTGAGGCAGGAGCCGCCTCCGTGACCTTCCACGCTGAAGCCTGCCAAGCCCCGCTGCGCCTAGCCCGCGAACTGCGCGCGCAGGGCGCCCGCGCCGGACTAGCCCTCAAACCAGCCAGCCCCATCGAGCCGTACCTCGATATCCTCAACGAATTCGACATGATCCTCATCATGACCGTGGAACCGGGATTCGGCGGGCAGAGCTTCATCGAAACGATGATGCCGAAAGTCACCCGCACTCGGCGCGCGATTGAGGCAGCCGGCTTGGACGTGTGGATCCAGGTAGACGGCGGCATTTCCCGCTCCACCATCGAACAAGCCGCGGCTGCCGGAGCCAATAACTTCGTTGCGGGCTCGGCGGTATTCCGCGCGGAGGATGCCTATGCCGAGGTGGAGAAGCTCCGTGAACTTGCCGCAGGCGCGTGCCAGCACGCTTCAAAGTAACGACGGGCGCGTGCCAGCACGCAACACATTAACTACGGATGCGCGCCACCACCCGAAGGGCTAATATAGAACACGATGCACCGGGGTCAGTGAAAGTCTGAACCGGCGGTAACAGTCCGCGAACCACGCAAGTGGCCGATGGGGTGGAATTCCCCAACCGACGGTAACAGTCCGGATGGGAGGCGCATCGAAGGGCTCCAAGCCCTGCTTCGGCTACGCTATTTCGGCGTGCCGCGGCGTCAGCGTCTCCCGGTTTCAGCATTCCCGGCCATCGGGAAGGTCAGGAACCAGGACGTGAACACTGTGCGCCGCAACTCTCACCCACGCCCGCGCTCGTCTCGCACCGCGTGGGTACCCGCCACCCTTTCTCTCCTCGCGGTTTTTCTCCTCTGGGTGGTGGTCACCCGCGCCCACCTGGTGCCCGAACATCTCCTTCCCGCACCCGGCGCGGTCGGGCAACGCCTCGCCACCGCACTCCTCGGAATCGGCGACCACCCGCCCTACCTCCTCAGCGCACTGGGCAACACCCTCACCGCGGCTCTCACCGGTTGCGCTTGGGCGGCCCTCCTCGGAATTCCCCTCGGCATTGCCCTGGCCCGCTGGCGGCTCCTCAACAGCGCACTCCAACCCTTCCTCGCCGCCTCGCAAGCCGTCCCCGCCGTGGCTCTCGCGCCGCTCCTCGTGGTGTGGATTGGCTACGGGATGCCCTCGATTGTGGTGCTCTGCACCATCATGGTGATTTTCCCGATTATCGTCTCCACCTCGGTGGGCGTGCACGCTATCGACCGCGATGTCATCGCCGCAGCTCGGCTCGACGGCGCAGCTCGGCTCACCCTCCTTTTCCCCATCATCGTGCCCCTGGCAGCGCCCTCCATCCTGGCCGGCCTGCGCACCGGATTCACCCTTTCTATCACCGGCGCCGTCGTGGGCGAAATGATCATCGGGGGAGCGGGCCTGGGCACCGAGCTCTCGCGCGCCCAACCCACCGGAGATATCACCGGAATGTTCGCCGTCATCGTCGTCATGGCCGCCGCCGCCATCAGCATCTACCTGCTCATCTTTACCGTCGAAAAACACGTGACCGCGGCGGTGCGGTAACGATGCCGTGCGGTAACGATCCGGTGCGCTAACGCTGGCCGCCAAAGCAAAACCTAAACCGAAACCGAAGGCCCAACCGAAACCCACAGCTCAGCCCCAACAAGACCCCAGCGCATAGAAGCGCAACACACAAGAAAGGACACCCATGAAACGACTCATTGCCACACTCGCGGCAGCTACCCTCGGCCTGGCCGGATGCGCGGGAGGCGCCGCGGGAGGAGGCGCGGATAAAAACGGCGAAAGCGCCTCGCCCTCCGCCGCGCAGCCAACTACCGCGAGCGCCACCGCTTCCCTCACCGTTGGCCTCACCTATGTTCCCGATATCCAATTCGCGCCTTTCTACGTGGCCGAAGACCAGGGCTATTTCCGCGAAGCCGGGCTCGATATCACGCTGCGTCACCACGGTGCCCAAGAATCCCTCCTCGGCGCGCTATCCAGCGGGAGCGAAGATGTGGTCTTCGCGGGCGGCGATGAAATGATGGAAGGCCGCTCGAACGGAATCGACGTGGTCAATTGGGCCACGATGTACCAGGATTATCCCGTCACTCTCATCGTGCCGGCTGATTCCCCGATCAAGAGCGCTGCTGACCTGGCCGGACGCCGCGTCGGCCTGCCCGGCCCGTATGGCGAAAACTACTATGCCCTCCAGGCGCTCATGGCTGCCCATAACTGGAGCGAATCGGATATTAGCGTGAACTACATCGGTTACACCCAGGCCGCGGCCCTGGCCAGCGGGGAAGTGGACGCGATTATCGGCTTCCGTAACTCCGATGTTCCCAGCGTGGAACGCCAGGGGGTGCCGGTGCGCACTATCGAGATGCTCCCGGGCGGGCTGCCGCTCGTGGGGGTGGGGCTCGGTTCGCTGCGCCCCACCGTGGATGCCCATCGCGATGATTTCACCCGCATGCTCGCAGCTCTTGACCGCGCCGTGAACTTCGCGCGCAGCAACCCGAAGGAAACCGTGGAGATCACCGCGAAGCATGTGCCGGCCCTGCGCGAAGCGGATAACGCGGCCGCGGCTGAGAAAGTCCTCGCGAATACCATTGAGCTTTATGCCGGGCGCACTCCGCTCGGGGTGCAGGACGCGCAGCGTTGGGAGGCGATGGCCGCGTTCATGTCCGAGAAGCTCCTGCGCGAACCGGTTGCTGCGGCTGATGCGTTCGTTGATCTGACCGGTGGTAGCGCACATTAAGAACGACGACGCAGCTGCGCGCCATCGGCCTACCGGGTGCGCAGCTCACCTCGGCTGTGCCCGCGCCACTAGCTTCCCAGCCGCGTAGCTGGCCGAGTTCGCTTGAACCGGAGTGGTGTTAGCCGCCTATACCCGGCCGCGCACCGCTATTCTGGTAACCAAAGCACGGTGCATAAATATAGAGGAAAATCAAAGATGTCCCGGAAAAAGATCGCGGCGATTATTGCCGGCGTTATGGCAGTAGTGCTCCTGGGGGCTGGCCTGTGGGCGGTTGTTGTCCATAACAACCGCGCCAAGGCGTTAGAGGAGGCAACGGCCGCCTACACCAAGGCCGGTACCGCCCTGGAAAAGGTGGTTTCTACCGTTGATACCACCGGCTGCACCGAGAATGGCGGCACGGACGAAACCTGCAAGGCCCTGGAAAAGGCTGTTGCGGACGCTAAGGCCGGGCTGGCTGAAAAGCCAGGCAAGGACGTGGCCAAGGTAAAAGAGGCCGCTGCTAAGCGCGAAAAGCTCGCTGAGAGCCTCGCGGCCCTCAGCAAAACTCTCACCACCCAGCAGGCGAACGCCGTCACCTCCTATCTAGGCAAGGAGTGCCCGGCCACCCTTGACCCTGAGTGTGACACTTTGCGTGGCGCCGGCCTGAAGCTGACCGAAGCCAAGTCCAAGACTGAGGCCATCAAGGCTAGGGCGGCCGCTGCTTCCGCGCCTGCACCTGAAGCACCGGCTGCACCTGCGCCGGCAAACGATAGTGGCGCCGGCGGTGAGGTAAGCGGGGATACCGGATATAGCGGCGGCGAGGCCGACTATGGATATAGCTATTCTGAGCCGGCCTATGAAGCGCCCGGGCCTGAGCCTGTATATGAAGCACCGGCTGCGCCGGAACCGGAGGTGGAGTCGAATAGTGGCGGTGGGCGATGGGTTGAGTCCTGGGAGCCTAACGGCACTGATGACTGCTGGCAGGGCGACACTAAGGGCAATGCTTGGCGCTGCCCGTGAACTCCTAGCCCCTATGCGGCTCAACATCCGCCCCGTACCTTTCCAGTGCTGGACGGGCGTTTTTGCACCCCACACAAAACCCGGACACTTGCGCACACTAGATATGCGAAGCACCTATTTGGGTGTTTGTCACGCACAATCTAGGAGGTTTGCGGATGTTCCGCAGGTATCCTTCGCGCAAGAAGCGCTTACCCAGCAACCGCCAAGGTCGCTGCACATCAATCCTCAGGAATTGCTATGACAGCAACGACGCAGCTGCGCGCTACCGGCCTGCCGGCCGCGTGGCTCACCTCGGGCACGCAGCTTACCTCGGCTGCGCCCGCTCCACCAGCTCCCCGGCCGCGTAGCCGGCCGCGCCGGCCGCTAAGAAATTGAGGGGATCTTCGGTGAGCGAGCGCCCCATCGTAGACAGCCGTACCGGGAAGTCGGCGAGGGCGCTCGCTACCGCATCCGCCGCCACGTCCACCCGCTCCAGGTGTGGCGCTTGGAAAAGCTCGTCCAGTTGCTCGATCAGCCGCGCGCCTACCTCAGCGGGCACCGCGCGGGAGAGCGCATCCTCACCCAGTACCGGCACCGGGCAGCTCACCCGGCAGCGCGCCACCCGCGTGAGCGCGGTAACGCTATGGTGGGAAAGCCCCAGGTGGCGCTCCCGCTGATCCGCACTTGACATGCGCAAGGCCGCAATCGGGATTCCCCCCAGGGTATCCGCGGCATTGAGATGCTCACCGACGCGCGTTCCTGAAAACCCCCATCGGGTATCCGTGCCTAAATTCCCCGGCCCTTGCGCCACCACGGCTACATCCGCCTGCCACACCAGGCGTGCCGCCAGCAAGGCAGTGTAGATCGTGACAGCTTCGAGCTTCCCCCCGAAGGCTTGCCCGCACGAAATTGTGCCCAGGATCAGGCCAAGATCTTCCAATTGCGCAGCGGTGCGGGAGAACCACGCTGGCAGAGCTCCGCCGTCGTCCATCACATACGCGATACGCGCCTCCGGCACGCGCGCACGCACCCCGGCAACAATGGCGGGAAGCGCCGAATGCAAATCCGCAGCCACCACCGGCATCCCGGCAATGGAATCGGCCTCGCGCAGCAGCTCGTGGTACGGGGAATTCTGTTCATCCACACCCAGGGTGAGGTACTGGAGCGGCGTGTAGCGGGCCTTGACGATATGGCCGGGCGTGGGGGAGTCGGCGGGGAGCCGCTCGGGAATCGCGCACACGAAGAAATACCCGCCGGTGCCCAGCCCGCGCGCGGCGGCACTCGCCTGGAGCAGCACGGTATCACCGGCGGCCGGTTCGCCCACAAGATCGGGATAGGCAAGCGCCCGAGCGCGACTGCCGTCCTCAAGCTCGACCTCGGCTTCGCGCGCCCCGCGCCATGTTTTCCCCAGGGAAAGAATTTTCCCTCTGCGCCACATCATCACGGCTTTAACTCTACCGTCGGCTAGGCTGGGTACGTGAAGCAGAAAGAGACACGCCGGCACCGCGAACGCCAGCTCGCGCTCCTCCACACGATTCGCCGCGGCAGTTTCCTCACCGCGGCCGAACTCATGGAGCGCATCCCGGCCTACGCCGAGGCGGGAATCGATCTGCGCACCTTCCAACGCGATATTGACGCGCTGCGCGAAGCCGGATATCCCATTATTTTTGACGACCAGTGGCGTTATTCATACGATTCCGCGGCGCCGGTGCTCGCGCGGGTCACCGGCATCGGGGCCGGGGTGCTCCACGCCCTGCGCTCCAGTATCGACGCGGGCGATCCCCAAGGCGAATCGGCGCGCCTGGGGGTGGCGAAACTTCTTGCGGGCGCACCTCCGGAAAACGGCGACGCCGCAGTCCCCACCCACCTGCGCGTCCGGATTCCGGGCGGCGCGGCAGCACGGGTGGTTGCGCGTGCCTTGCAGTACCGCCGCCGGGTCAGCTTTGATTATCGCAGGGGTGCTGACCGGGTCAAACATTATGAGGTAGAGCCGTGGAACTTCGCTGAGCACTACGGCATGTTCTATGTTTCCGGGCTGGCACGCTCGCGGGAGAGCGGCGGTAAGGATTTCGGCTCCTGGGCTGAGCGCACTTTCCGTCTTAGCCGCGTGATTTCCGGAACCCTCAGCGTGGGTGAGCGGTGTGAGTTCCCGCGCGGGGAGGTGAGCGGGGAGCATTTTGATGTGGATATTATTCTGCATATTCGCGACGGCGCCGCGGCCGGCCTTGCCGCCCGCGGGGAGAAATTCAGCTGCGCGGATGCTCCGGCTGTAGCAGGTGCGCCGGCTGCAGCGGATGTGCCAGCTCTAGCAGATACGCCAGATCCCGCGCACGCACCGGCCCCCGCGGGTTGGACGGCCTACCGATTCTCCACCGTGGGCCTTAATCGTATTTTCGAATACCTGGCTTTTTACGGGGTGGATGTACGCCTGGCCGCACCTAGTGAACTGCGCGAAGAATGGGAGCGCCGGGTGAACAATCTCATTAACCTGGGTGAAGCCACCGCGCTGGAGGCGGGAGGAGCGCGATGAGTGCCGATATCGTCACCACCCTCGGGATGCTGATCTACCTGCATGAACGCCCCCAGGGCGCCACTTTGGCCGAGCTCACCACCCATTTCCAGTTCCCCTCCTGGAAACGCACTCTGGACTATCTTTGGGATGCCAATCTGGCCGAAACCGCTGATTTTGATGTCCCCTTCGAATTGGAGCTGCCCGAACGCGGTGCTTGCGCGGGGAGCACGGCGCCGGCGGATACCGCGGGCCGTTCGGGTAGTACGGAGCTGCCGGAAAACATGGCGGAGGCGAATACTGTGGCCGGCCCGGAGAGCCGCGTCTACCTGCGCTCCATGACCGACGACCCGGTTATTCCCTTCACCCTGGACGATGCTATGGTGGTGGCCGCGCTGCTTGACGCCGCCCGGGATGTGACCGCCCCCGGGCCGGCCGCCGCGACCCTCACTGCCACCCGCGCCGCACTGGGGGAGGCGGTACGCGAAGCCGGATACGAAGGCGCGCTCTGGCCGCCCACCCGCCCGGCCGCCGATGCGGCCACCATGGAGGCCGTACACGCCGCCCTCGAAGGTGGCTGCTACCTCGATTTCAGCTACGAACGCGCGCTCAGCGATCCGCTTCCGCACGCGCGGGCCGGGCGCGAACACGTTATTCCCCTCGTCATCCTGGCCGGTGATGCCCCGCTGCTGCGCGCCCTCACCGAGCAGGGCCTGCGTCATTTCCGCCTGGATCGCATCACCGCGGCCCGCCCCGGCGCGAAGCTCAGCAGGTCGGAACGCGCGGCGGCTCGCCGGGCGCTCGCCGAGGTGGAGAAAAACGAGAAAGCACAGCGTTCCCGCGGGGAAAATACCTGGGAGCCGAGCGGCACGGATGTGCGCATCACCGTCACCGGAGCCTCACGCTGGGTGGCGGAAACCCTGCCCGGCGCACGCCTGCGCGAAGCGAATGATGAACTCAGCACCGCGAATGCGCGTGGCGAGGGCAACGCGCTCAGCACCACGAATGCGCGCGGGGAGTCGAATGAAGATCACGGCAACGCGAATGCGCACGGCATCGCGAACGCGCGTGACGGCGAGGAGCTGCTCACCATTGAGGTCCGCGCCCGCTCCCTTCCCTGGCTCGTCTCACTCCTCGTGCAAATTGACGACGTGATCGCCCTAGAACCACCGGAAGTTGCGCGCGCGGTGGCGGATTATTGCGCGCGTTTACGCGCGCAGGAGGGCGACGCCGCCGCTACGCCGGCCATCCGTGAACATACACCGGAAAGCACACCGGAGGGGGAGCAATGACGGATCTGCTACTCGAGGACTATCGGGAAAGCTACGCTAGCCGCGGGATCCACCTCGATGATTTCCAGCTGGAGGCCTGCGCGGCTCTGGGACGCGGCCATGATGTGCTGGTATGCGCACCTACCGGTTCGGGGAAAACAGTGGTGGCCCACTACGCCGTGTATCTGGCTTTAGCGTCGTCGAAAAAATGTATCTATACCGCACCGATAAAAGCGCTCTCCAACCAAAAATACGCTGAATTGGCGCGCGAGATCGGCGAGGAGCAGGTGGGGCTGCTCACCGGGGACCAGAGTATTAATCGCGAGGCGCAGATTCTGGTGGTGACCACCGAAGTGCTGCGCAATATGCTGCTGCACGAATCCCCGGATATCCTTGACGTGGGCTACGCGGTTCTGGACGAAGTGCATTTTTTGGCCGATCCTGATCGCGGGCCGGTATGGGAAGAAACGATTTTATCGCTGCCCGATCACGTGCGTTTGGCGGCGCTCTCCGCCACGGTGGCCAATACTGAGGAACTCGCGGCGTGGATGCGCTCCGTGCGCGGGCCAACGGACGTCGTGGTATCCACGAAACGGCCCGTTCCCCTCGCGCAATACGTTAATGTAGGCCGCAAACTCTTCCCGCTCTACCACGCGAATACTCTGGAGCCCGATCCGGCCCTCGTCAATGCGCTGGATCGGCGCAGTGCGGAACGCAAGAAACGGGTATCGGATCGTGAACGCCGTGCCATTATCGACAAGCTCGGCGAGCGGGGCATGCTCCCGGCTATCGAATTTATTTTTTCCCGCAAAGGCTGCGATAAAGCGGTTGAAGCTTTGCTGCGCCATAACGAGGTCCTCACCACCCGCGCCCAACGCGCGGAGATTAAACAAGAAATCGCGGCCCTGCGCGAAACGCTCACGGAATCAGATCGGCGCGCCGTGCATTTTGAGCGGGCTGCCGCGGCGCTGGAGCGCGGCTACGGGGCCCACCACGCCGGGGTTTTCCCCGCGATTAAAGAGCTAACTGAGCGGCTCATGGAACGCGGGCTCCTGAGCATCGTTTACGCCACCGGCACCCTGGCCCTCGGTATCGATATGCCGGTGCGTACGGTGGTTCTGGAGGAGCTTCAGCGTTGGGACGGGCACGGTTTCGTGGATCTGAGCGCCACCGAATACACCCAGCTCATCGGGCGGGCCGGGCGGCGCGGGCGCGATACCGTGGGCTACGGGGTGGTCCTCGCTGATGCGGAAACCGATCCGGAACATCTGGCTGATCTGGCTTCGGGGCGGGTGGAGCCACTCATATCCGCTTTCCAGCCCTCCTATAACACCGTGACGAATCTGCTGGCTCGCATGAGCTACGCGGCGGCGCGTGATCTGATGGGTCGCTCCTTCGCGCAATTCCAACGCAATGCGGAGCTGGGTGGCCTGGCGGCGCGGCGCGCCCGGATTCAACGCCGGGTGGAGACCGAAGAAACCCGCTTGAGTTGCTCGCGCGGTGATCTGCTTGACTACCTGCGCTTGCGCGGCAATGCCGGGCGGGCCGCGAAAGCCGAACGTAAAGCCGCGAAACGGCGCTATCGGGAGCGCATCGCAAAGAGCTTCGCGGCCGTGCGCCAGGGCTACGTGTACGCCTACGCGATTAGCACCGATCTCGTTTACGCCCTGGTGCTTTCTGCCGCTCCGGACCGCGTGCGCGTGATCGATTGGTTCGGGGACCTGGCCTGGCTATATGAAGATTCCCTCGCCTCGGAAATGCGGGAAATTGGCCCGGTCACGGTGCCTTTCGGCATGTCCACCAAAAAGCCGGCGGTGCGCGAACAGATCGCCGAAGATATCCTCGACCTGGTGGGTGGGCGCGCCGATCTGGGCATCGACCGGGACCTGCTGGCATCCTGGGCGCGTTTCGCCACCCCGCGCGATCCTAAAGTCGCCGCGCATCCGGTGGCATCCTGCCCGCATCTGTACGCCCACCTCGACGAGGCCCAAACGTGGATCTCGCTGCACCACCGCATTGAAGAACTCGATCAGCGCATCGCCGCCTTCACCGATTCGGCCGGGCGGGAATTTGATGCCACGGCTGCCGTCTTACGCGAAGTGGGGGTGCTCCAGGGCGATAATGACGCGATCCGCATGGGCCCGGGCGCCGCGCAATTACGCGAATTGCACACCGACGCCGACCTGCTCATGTACCAGTGCTTGGCGCAACTCCCCGAAGGCAGCCTGGACGCGCCGGCCCTAGCTGGATGGGTCTCCATGTTTTTGGCCGATGACCGCCTGGGAAGTGCGCTGCCGCGCGAGGCCCGGCTTGTTGATACCGCCCGCGTAGCGCGCGCGGAAGTCCAGTACCTGCAATCCCTGGAGCTTCAATACGGGATTACGCGCACCCCGGATCTGAGCCCGGGCTGCGCGGACGTGTTCGCGGCCTGGGCCGGGGGAGTGGGCTTGGAAGCCTGCCTAGAATCAGCCCACATGACCGCAGGGGATTTCATCTCCGCCGCACGCCGTATTATCGATATCCTCGGGCAGGTCACGGTAGCAACCGAAGGAACCTGGCTGAGCGATATCGCGCGCCAAGCCCGTGACCTCATGCGGCGATCGGAGCTCATGTGAGCGGTGCTCTTTTACGGCTGTGCGGCGCGGTACTGGCCGGGCTCGGGCTTTTCACATCCTTCCCGCCCCTGAGCTACGGGATCCTCGCACCAGTGAGCATCGCCTTGCTTCTCCTCGTTGCGGCACACTGCCGCCCCAGTGCCGGCTTCGGATACGGACTCCTTTCCGGATTCATATTTTTCTCCCTGCATTTTTCCTGGGCCGGGGAAGCCTCCGGGGATCTTATCCCCCAACTCGCCCTCGCTTTTTCGCAAGCACTGTTTACCGGGCTGGTAGTGGCCACCTGGAGCGCTATGTGCCGGGCGCGCTGGACCCGCTGCCCGCTTATCTACCTCTCCGCGGTAGCCCTGGTGTGGGCGGGCGCGGAACTGGCCCGCTCCCTGTGGCCCTTCGGCGGGATCGCCTGGGGAACCCTCGCCTTTTCCCAGGTAGATAGCCCGCTGGTGCGGCTAGCGCCCTGGGGTTCCACCATGCTGGTCTCCGCCGCGGTGGTCATCTGCGGGGCCGCCCTCAGCCTGGCCCTGATGCGAGTGCGCAGCGGGCGGCTCTTCGCGGGTGCGAGTCTGGCCCTCAGCGCCGCGCTGCTCTTCGCCCTACCCTGGGCCCTTCCTCTTCCTGCCACCGCGCCCACCGGTTCGCTGCGCATCGGCTACGCGCAGGGAATCGTCCCGCGGGTGGGTAGCCTCCCCGAGGGCCGCGATCAAGCCCTCACCGTGACCGAGAACCTCAGCGCCGCCACCCGCGCGATTAACCCGGAGGATGTGGACCTGGTAGTTTGGCCGGAATCCGCCTCCGACCACGATATTCGCGAACACCCGCGCGCCCGCGCCCTGGTCAGCGAAACCTCCACCTACCTGGGTGTCCCGCTGCTCTTGGGTACCCAATCCTATGAGCGCGATGCCACCGGGCAAGCAGTGAGCCGCACCAATGACCTTGTTGTCTACCTGCCCACCGAGACCGGGGGAGAGGTAAGCGCTGTTTACAGCAAGCAGCATCCGGTTCCCTTCGGGGAATATATGCCCTACCGGGATTTTTTCCGGAAGTTCAGCTCGGCCGTTGATCTGGTCTCCGTTGATATGCGGGCCGGCACCGCACCTGCGGTTCTTGATATTCCGGTGGGGGAGCGCGCTCCAGCGGAGGGGTCCGCCCCAGCGGAGAGCCCCACCGGCGGCGAAACCGGCACCCCGAGCGCGCAGGGCGCCACCGTACGCCTGGCCACCCCCATTTGTTTCGAAGTGGCGCTGGGCGATGTGGGATCTGAGGCAATCCGCCAGGGCGCTCAACTCTACGTGGTGGCCACCAATAATGCGTCATTCGGGGATAGTGCCGAATCCGCCCAGCAATTCGATATGGTTCGTTTCCGGGCGGTCGAATACCAGCGCATTGCGCTCCAGGTTTCCACCGTGGGAATTTCCGGCGTCGTCGAAACAAATGGTGCGGTCCGTGAACGCACCGAACCGTGGACGCAAGCAGCGCATACCACCACGGTCGCCCTGCACGAAGGTCTCACTCCGGCGGCGCGTTTCTACCCGTATTACCGGGATGGACTTCTGGCTGCGGCGGCCGCGGCTGGCGGTATAGCATGGGTGTGGTACGCAAGGCTGCGCTGGAAGAAAGGTTAGTCGTGCACGTTCTCATCACGATTCCCACGTACAACGAGGCGGAGAATCTTCCGCGGATTATCGAGCGGGCTCGGCGGGCCGTACCCGAGGCGGATATCCTCGTGGTTGATGATAATTCACCGGACGGTACCGGGAAGATCGCAGATGAGCTGGCCGGGCGCGATGAGCATATCCACGTGCTGCACCGCACCGAAAAAGACGGCCTCGGGCGCGCCTATATTGCGGCTTTCGGCTGGGCAATGGAGCGCGGCTACAGCCACGTGGTGGAAATGGACGCCGATGGTTCGCATCATCCCGAACAGCTGCCCTTGCTGCTCGAACGCGCCGCGATGTCCGATGCGCCGGATTTGGTCATCGGTTCGCGCTACGTGCGGGGCGGAAAAATTGACGGCTGGTCCAAGCCCCGCGAGGCGCTTTCGCGCCTGGGCAACCTCTATATTCAAGGGATGCTCGGGCTGCCGGTGCGCGACGCCACCGCGGGCTACCGCGTCTACCGCACGGATATCCTCGAGCGCCTCAACCTGGACACCGTGGAAGCGCGCGGCTACTTCTTCCAGACCGATATGACCGACCACATGGCGCGCTGCGGGGGCCATATCGTTGAAATGCCCATCACTTTTTCGGAGCGCGAGGCGGGGGAGTCGAAGCTCTCCGGCTCGGTCTTCACCGAATCCCTCAAACGCACCACGGTGATGGGCGTCACGCGGCGGGGGAGGCAGCTGGGCAACCTCGCGAAACGCGTGGTCACTCAGCTGCGCCGGCCGCGGGACTGAGCGCCGCGGAATTGAGCGCCGCGGTAGTGGAGTACAGCGCCGCGAAACTGAGCGCGCTTAGCGATTGCGCCGCAGCCGCAGCTTTCCTTCACGCAGCAGCTCGAGGCGTTCCTCCAGCAGCACCTTGAGCTCATCTTCGTTGCGGCGTTCCAGGAGCATATCCCAGTGGGTCCGCACCGGCTTGGGCGGCTTGCGGTCATCCACGCCTTCACCCTCGATAAGCTCGGCTTCCACGCCGCAGCGGCAGGTCCACGCGGTAGGAACTTCGGCGTCCACCGCCATCGCCACGCCAAATTCGTGGCCGTTCTTGCAGCGGTATTTCACCTGCTGGCGGTCCACAAAAACCACATTGTCATCAGTTTCGAGCGAATTAGCTCCGATGCGCATACCGCGCAACGAACGTTCAGCCATCGTGCTGTCCTTCCTCGCGAGCATGCCTGCTCGCGTGACGTTTCTCCGTTTCCATATTAACGACGACGCCGCGGGCCCCGGTGGTTACGTCCCGGAAACGGGCGCCTTGACGCGTTAAAGAGGGGCTGGACAAGAATCCGGCACCCTTGCGCTACTTGCCGATAATGTACATTATGTCAAAATGCGGCCGGGCGGCGCCGCGCGAGGATGACGGTAAGCCCCGCTCGCACCCTGTTGGTCCCCCGCTTGCCCCTACTCTCCACTCTCATATACTGTTCCGCCGCTCGTTCACACTCTGGACTATCAATTTTGATTATTTAAGATATTCGGCAAAATTGCTGGCATGCCGTTGAGCTGGGCTCATATTTCTATGCCCGGGCCTGCGGCCAGCTATCAGGAAGGATATGTATGGCTGAGCAACCACGCTGGCGCCGATTCGGCGTCACCTGTGCGTGTGCCGCCCTCGTTGGCGGCGCCCTCGCTCCCGCAACCGCGGCGGCCACGGAATCAGATGGGCACGAACCCCTCGATATCCGCGCCACCGTTGCCGCTGCGGAAAGCGATCCTAATTTCACCGGCAAATGGTTTATTGAACTCAAAAGCGAACCTCTTATTCGAGGTGGTTCCTCCGCTCGCATCGCGGGCGAACAGCGGGAATTCACCCAGACGGTCGAAGATGACGGTGGCGAGGTGGATACCTCCTACCAGCACGTGTGGAACGGCGTGACCGTCGAAGCCGATTCGGTGGAACTAGCGCGCTACGTTAATGACGCTAATGTGATCGGTGTTTACCCGGTGCTCACGGTGGAACGGCCCGCCGAAGTTGAATCTGATGCGGAAATGAACCGCCCCGGGGAAACCCCCGATATGTACTCCGCGCGGGATATGACCGGCGCGAGCGTGGCCAATGAGGAATTCGGCGTCACCGGCAAGGGTGTGCGCGTGGGAATCATTGATTCCGGCGTGGCCATCGATCACCCGGCTTTCGGCGGGAACGGCGTCAAGGGTGAGCGGGCTTTCCCCAATGACAAGATCGTGACCGGCTACGATTTCGTGGGCGATTCCTTCAATACGGATCGCAGCGACCCGAATTTCCAGCCGGTCCCCCACCCGGATACTCTCCCTGATGACTGCGGGGCCGGCGGTGGGCACGGCTCGCACGTGGCCGGCATCGCCGCAGGTAACGACCCGGAAAGCACGTTCAAGGGCGTGGCTCCCGATGCTGTGATCGGTGCTTACCGTGTTTTCGGATGCACGGGTTCCACCAGCTCCGAAGTGATTCTCTCCGCGCTCGAACGCGCCCAGCGGGACAAAATGGACGTTGTCAATATGTCCATCGGCGCGGCCTTCGCGACCTGGCCTAACTACCCCACCGCGGTGGCCTCGGAAAACCTCGTTGCCTCCGGTGTGGTGGTAACGGCTTCCCAGGGTAATTCCGGTGCGAAGGGCATTTTCTCCGGTAGTGCTCCGGCGGTGGGCCCCTCGGTTATCGCGGTAGGCTCCGTGGATAATACCCACGTGCTGCGCCCGGTCGTGATGTTCAACGGCGGGCCTGAGGGATTTGAGAATGTTACAGAATCTCCCGCGGTGCCCACGGCGGGTAGGCTCGACGTCGTCGCCTATCCCGAAGGGCAAAAAACCGGTGCCGTTGATCTTCCCGGAACACCGTTTACCGGGAAAGCAGTGCTTATCTCGCGCGGAACTTCGACCTTCTACCAGAAGGCGCGTGCCGCGCAGGACGACGGCGCCGCAGCGGTCATCATCTACAACAACCAACCCGGCACCCTCAACGCAACCATCGCCGGAAACCCGCCCGTCACGATCCCGGTCATCGCGGTCACCCAGGAACAGGGCGAGCGCTTCGAAGAGGCCGCGGCCGCCGGAAACGCCAGTCTGGAATGGACGGATGCCAAGCGAGTAGCCACCTCCCCCACCGGCGGGAAAATTTCCGAGTTCTCCTCCTGGGGCCTAGCTGCGGACCTCCAGCTCAAGCCCGATGTGGTCGCCCCGGGCGGCAATATTTATTCCGCGTGGCCGGTTGATGATGCCGTGACGCCCTCGTGGAAGACGATTTCGGGTACCTCGATGGCAGCCCCGCACGTGGCCGGAAGCGCGGCCCTGCTGCTCCAAGCCAACCCGAAGCTCGCGCCGGCGCAGGTGCGCACAGCCTTGCAGAATACCGCCGACCCGGTGACCGTGGACGGCAGCGCGGATGCCCCGAAGCTCGCTACCCACCGCCAGGGCGCCGGCCTGGTCAATCTGCCCGCGGCTCTCGCTGCGGTCACGGAACCGGGCACGAATGGCGTCGGTGCTCCCACCGCGATCACGCCCGCGAAGATTTCGCTGGGCGATTCGGATGTGCAGGAAACGACGATGCTCACCGTGCACAACGCCTCGGCAGCGCCCGTCACCTACACCTTCACGGCGGATACCCACGTGCGCGCCACCAGCGGACCGCACGATCATTTCACCACCTACAACGGGACCGATGCGCAGGTGGCGATTAACCCCGCGCAGGTGACGGTGCAACCCGGGGCGGATGCACAGGTGCAGGTCTCGGTCACCGATCCGACGAATGTGCCCGAGGGTGCGATCTACGGCGGTTATGTGGTGGCCCACGGCGATGATAATTCCACCTACCAGGTGCCTTTCGCGGGCCTCAAGGGCGATTACGAAAATGCTTTGCAATTCCTCCACACCACGTGGAAGGTCAAGGATATTCGCCCGGATATTGCCCAGAAGCGCCCGGATCTGGCGAATCTGCTCGCCTACGATCCGCCCTCGCTGACCAAGCTCATTGCCTGCCCCAATCCGGCCACCATCTACAAGGGTGAGTGCCTGGACAAGGGTGCGCAGTACTCCAACGCCCCCAATTCCGAGCTTTTCGCCTACGCCATGGACTATGCCAACGGCGCGGTTCCGGTAGTGGAATACCATATCGATTCCCCGGTGCAGAAGCTGGAGATCCGGGTCTTCCACGCCAACGAGGACGGCTCGAAGGGCGCCCCGGTTTCGGAAAATAACGTGGTGCATAGCGAGGACGGAGTGGGCCGTACCGATCTGGGGCGCTTCGCCTGGGACGGCACCTACCTCGAATCAGCTTCGGCGACGACGCGCACCGCGGCCGCCCCGGGTCGCTACGTCTTCGAGTTGCGGGTCGTGAAGGGTATCGGCGGGGGAACAACTGAGCCGAGCGGTGAGACCCTCCCCGGTTTCACCCGCAGCTCCAGCGAAGAAACCTTCGTGACGGCACCCTTCTGCGTGAAGGAATGCACGACGCCGCAGCCGACGCCCACGCCGGAACCTACCCCGAGCGAAAAGCCGGAGCCGAGCGCACCCGCGCCGAGCCCGAGCGTGGAACCGACTACCCCGGCGCCCGCGCCGACTCCGAGCGTTGAGCCGACGGTCGATCCGACCACGCCCGCCCCGGTGCCGACACCTTCAGTGGAGCCGACCGAGCCGGAACCGAGCCCGAGTGACAAGCCAGAACCCACGCCCGTTCCGGAACCGACCCCGGTTCCTACTCCGAGCGTGGAGCCCACGGCCGAACCCCCGGCACCCGAGCCCAGCGACCAACCGGAACCGAGCGAGGAACCGAGCGAGGAACCGAGCGAACAGCCGAGCGAACAGCCGAGCAAGCCGGCCACTCCCCCGGCCTCGCACGGCAATACCTTCTTCGTCTCCAATAACTGGACGGCGACCGTGGCTTCCGTAGTCTTCTCTTACGGGCGCGCTGGCGATGAAGTCCTCGTGGGTGATTTCGATGGGGATGGGAAGGATACCTTTGCGGTGCGCCGCGGGAATACCTTCTACGTCCAGAACTCGCTGGTTGGTGGGAATGCTGAGCAGGTCTTCTCCTACGGACGCGCTGATGACCAGGTCTTCGCCGGAGACTTCGACGCAGACGGCAAGGACACCTTCGCGGTGCGCCGCGGCAACACCTTCCACATCACCAACCGCCTCACCGGAGGAGATGCAGAAACGACGCTCGCCTACGGGCGCCACGGCGATGCGGTCTTCCTCGGGGACTGGGACGGTAACGGAACGGATACCCCGGCTGTGCGCCGCTAAGGTAGCGCCAGCCCGGGCCCGCTAGCCCAAAAAGAATCCCGGTTACCTCACTGCTCAGGCAGCAGGGGTAACCGGGATTTCTTCGTTATATAGGAGTTCGCGGAAAAGAATAAAACTGCTGGAAAGCTAGCTAGAACACCAGCTTCCCGTTGCTACCTCGCTACGCTCCGCGGCGGCGCTTGGCGAGGCGGCGCTGGGCCAATTCATCGACCACTTCTTCTTCAGCGCGTTCGGTAGGAAGCTCGGAAAGCGAACCCTGGATCTCACGCCAGACCCGGCCAACCGCGATACCGAAAACAGCCTGGCCGCCCTTGACCAGATCGATCACTTCATCATCGGAGGTGCATTCGTAAACCGAAGCGCCGTCGGACATGAGGGTGATACCGGCCAGATCTTCCACCCCGCGATCCTTGAGCTGCGCGATAGCAACCCGAATCTGCTGAAGCGATACCCCGGTATCCAAGAGGCGCTTAACAACCTTGAGGACCAGGATGTCCTTAAACGAGTAGAGACGCTGGCTGCCGGAACCTGACGCATTCTGCACGGTAGGCGACACAAGACCGGTACGATCCCAGTAATCGAGTTGGCGGTAGGTGATGCCTGCGGCCTTGCAGGCAATCGGACCGCGGTAGCCGGTTTCGGCGTCAAGCTCGGGAAGAGGATCGCCGAAGAGCATCGGTTGGGTACGCCGATACGTCGCGTCCTTGGCAGTCGCGTCGCTCATAGTCTCTCCGTTTCGCAGCGTAGATTCTGGCCGGTTGCCAGTGTTAGCTACCACGATATAGCAGCCCGGCCAGCGGGTCAGCGCACGGCGCGGCGTGTCTAAAGCTCAACTTGAGCTTTAGGGTAAGGCGCCGCGAGAAAGCGCTGTTTACTACTCCCCTAGCCTACCGCATCTCCACTCAAGATTGGCTAGTTTCCAACGCTTAAAGCCCGCGGCGCCAGCACGCTCCCACGCGAGAAGCGGCCGGCGCCGTCGTTCCCATCGCGATGTGATAAACGATACACGCGATGTTATTGTGAAAATTGAGGCGGCTGAGGCGAGCGCGCGAGATACCACTCGCCCGCCCCAGCGCCTACCTCATCTAGCCCTCATAGGCGGCAATCTCCGCGGCGATGCGCTCCTTGAGGGAGGCCGGCGCCCAGGAAATATCCACCGCATTGCGGGCAAAACGCTTGAGAGTCTCCTCATCGACCCCGGCTTCGTCCGCCACGCGCTGGTAATTCTCCGCGATATAACCGCCGAAATACGCCGGGTCATCCGAATTGACGGTGACCTTGACCCCGCGCTTATCCAGCTCGGTGAGCAGCCCCACCTTGGAGCCGTCGGAAACCCAGGTATTTGAGATCGGGCAGGAGGTCAGGCCGATACCGCGGCTGGCCATGTACTCCACCAGCTCGGGCTTTTCCAGCACATTGGTGCCGTGGTCCACGCGGTCCACCCGCACGTCCTCGAGGACCTGGCGGATATGCTCGGCCGAATCGGCAATATCAACATCGCAGTGCATGGTGAGCTGATAGCCCAGCTCGCGAGCCTTGGCGAAGACGGCCGCGAACTTGGCGGGCGGGTTGCCGGTTTCATCCGAATCGAGCCCCACGCCGATAATCCACGGGCGGTACGGCAGCGATTCCAACAGGGTCGCCATGGCGTATTCCGCCTGGAAATCCCGCAGGAAACACATAATGAGAGCGCTATCCACCCCTAGCTGTTCGCGCGCCTCAATCTGGGCGCGCCGCAGCCCGGAGATCACGGTGTGGAATTCCACCCCGCGCGAAGTATGCGCCTGCGGATCGAAGAACATCTCCACGTAGCGCACGTTCTGGCGCGCAACCTTGCGGAAATACTCCATCGCGAGGTCGTAAAAATCCTCCGCGGTGAGCAGCACGCTCATACCTTCGTAATACGCGTCCAGGAAGGAAGCGAGGTCATCGAATTGGTAGGAAGCCCGCACCTCCTCCTCGCTGGCGTAGGGCAGCTCCACGCCATTGCGGGCGGCGAGCTTAAATTTGAGATCGGGTTCCAGGGTTCCTTCAATATGCAGGTGCAGCTCAACTTTGGGCAGGCCCTGCACGAAGGGCGAAATCGCGGTCATATTTTTCCTTTCTGCGTGGTAACGTTCGCGCGGTCGCGCACCTTTACCGCGCTGCAATAACGGGGTCGACGACGTTAAATGTGACGCAGTCAATGAGGCCAAGATCGGTGATCGCCCAATCGGGAATCGCGGTGATAGACAGGAAGATGAGCTGGCCGAAGGGCGAATCGAGATCCGCGCCCAGCACCTCGCGGGCGGCCCGGTCCATCTCCGCTTCGGCGGCGGCCATATCCTCGGCAACCAGGTCGGCAACAATACCGCCCACCGGGAGGGGAAGCGAGGCAATAACCTCACCATCGCACACCGCAACCTGTCCCCCGCCCAGGCGGGTCACTTCGTTGATTGCCAGGGCGATATCCTCCGGGTTCACGCCCGCGCACACCACATTGTTATCGTCCGGCGCCGCCGAGGTGGCAATTGCCCCGCGCTTGAGGCCGAAGCCCTGAATAAAAGCAACGGGCAGGTTCGTGGTTTTGCCGTAGCGTTCGGCCACGCATACGTAAATGGCATCCTGGGCGGTATCGGGTTGCACCTTGCCGTCCACCACCGGGAGTTCCACCTCGGCGCCGGGGCGCTTGAAGGCGACGTCCTTGGAGAGCACGATGGTGCGCACCCGCGCCGAGGTAGCCGAATCGGCAACCGGAACAGCGATGCGATCCGCGCTCACCGGGGCGAGCTTAAAGGTATCGAGCACCGTGGCGGTGCGCTGCGGGGCCTGCGGTGCCCGTACGGCGGCGCCATTCTGCGCCACGATCCGCCCACCCTTGAGGACGGTGCGGGGCCGGAAATCTTCGAGAGAATCAACGAAGAGGATATCGGCAAAGCGCCCCGGGGCGATAGCGCCGATGCGGTCATCGAGCTGGAACATCCGGGCGGTGTTAATGGTGGCCATCTGGATTGCGGTCACCGGGTCAATTCCCTTCTCGATGGCCAGCCGCACCACGTAATCGAGGTGGCCGCGGCCCAGAATATCGGTGGCGGTCACATCGTCGGTGCAGAAACCAACCCGGTGGGCCGGGGCGCCCATCTCGGTGATGAGCTTAATGTTTTCCGCAAGCATGGGGGCGGCGGTGGATTCTCGGATGAGGATATTGATGCCGTTACGCATCTTCTCCAGTTCTTCTTCCGGAGAATACGATTCGTGACATAGCGTTACGCCGGAGGCCGCGTAGCCGGCAACCCGCCGTGCATCCACGAGCGGTGCGCAGCCGAAGGCATGCAGGCGGTTTTCTTCGGCCAGGTCCATGGCGGTGAGGACTTCTTCATCGCCGTATTCCACCATTTCCTGCACGGTTTCCCACAGGCCCACGCATTCGGGCATGCGCTGCACTTTCCGGTGGTCCTCCACGGCGAAACGGTGCCCCACGGTGGATTCGGGCACCGTGTAGGGTGCCTTGGCGGGCGCACCCCACCATACTCGCATGGAGGATTCTTCGGCTTCGGCCAGGAATTCCTGCACGCCTTCCAGGCCGGCGGATACCAGGATCTGGTCCAGGCCGGAAATCACGGAGGTGGTTCCGTAGCGGGACACCAGATCCGCGAACATGGTCACGGAAAGTTTGGAGCATTCGATGTGCTGGTGCCCGTCAATGAGACCGGGAGTCAGGTAGGCGCCGTCGGCATCAATAACGGTGGTATTCGGGCCGCGCTGCGCGTCCACGTTCCCCACCGCGGCCACCCGCCCATAGGCGATAGCGACGGAGGCCGGGTACGTTTCCCCGGTGAGCACGTTCACCAGGATTCCGTTATCAATAATGGTATCGGCGTGGGCGCGCCCGTAGGCGACGTCGAGAAGCTGACGATGAGGCATGGGTTCTCCTAAAAACTATGAGGGTCGGGGCGGATATGGCTGTTGCGGGCCCTTAGGCAGCGGTAATAAAGGCGCGGCGGGCTGCGCGTTCACGTTCACGCACCGGCCGCAGGGCCAGGTAGATCAGGGTGGAGGCGATCATGCCGGCGGGAATGGACAGATCGGGGGCCGCGGCGGGCACGTCCACGAGGAGCCGAGTAAGCGGACCCACCAGGTAACCCGAGTTCGTGAACAGCGCCGAGCAGAGCATCCCGCCCAGCAGCGCGGCCATTCCGGACCAGCGCACCCCACCGCTGCCCCAGTACGGGCCGTGGGATTCAATGGCCAAGCCGGAAAGATGGTAGGTGCCGCGCCGCGCCACCCAATCGAGCAGATACACGGTCACCCAGGGCGCCAGCCAGATACTCAGCGAGGCCGCGAAAGCGTTGAGGAGGCTGTAAAAAGCTTCCTGCTGGATCGCGAAAATGCAGATGGCCACGCAGATGAGGCTGTCGATGCACACAATCACCATGCGCGGCACGTGGATACCGGCCGTCTGCAAATTCAGGCCGGAGGAATAGAGGTTAGTGCCGTTCTGGAGCAGCAAACCGACCATCACCAGAATAAGGAACGGCACCGCGAAAGCCGGGCTGAGAATAGCCGGGACAGCCAGCGGATTGGACAGCTCCACCTCCGCGGGAACCACCACAGTTGCCATCGCGGCACCGAGGGTCTGAAGCAGCACGTAGGGAATAAACCCGCCCAGCGCGGCCCAGGTTCCCACCGCGAGGGGCGAAGAATCGGCAGGCAGGTAGCGGGAGAAATTCGCGCCGCTCGGCGCCCAGGACAGCCCACCTGAGACAATAACGAGCGAGGTTGCGGAAATCAGAGTGAAAAGCGAATCGGTGCCCGCCGAGGCACCCGGCGCTGCCTGCGGAATAATGAGGGCCGCCAACACAAGAAAAGCCACCGTGAAAATCATGGTTGCGTATTTTTGCGCTGCCATGAGAATCCGGTGGCCAAGAAGGGGAAGAAGAAGCTGAATCCCTGCAAGAAGAACGACGACGGCAATCTGCCCGCCGCCCTCTAAGGCAATGCCCGCACGGGCGAGGAGTGCCTCACAGGCGTAGTAGACGAGAATGAGCCCGCCGGCTTCGAAGCCGATGAGCATAAGCCAGGACAGCACTCCATTAATACGAGCCCCGCGGGTACCGAGTGATGCCCGTGAAATGGTCATCGTGGTGGTACCGGTGAGCGGCCCTTGAATGGAGGTAAGCGCGAGAAGCGGATAGGCAATAACGTTGCCGATCACAATAACGGCGAGCGCCTGGGTGAATGAAAGTCCGTACAGCAGCACCAGCATGGCGCCGTAGGACACGGTAAAAATATTCGTGGTTGTGCCCGCCCACAGAAAGAAAAGATCGCGGGGGCGACCGTACCTTTCCCGGGGAGAAACAAGGTCGATACCTTGGGTTTCCACAGAACCTGACATTAATTGTCTCCTGCTAGTTGAGGTGCCCAGCATGACCTGGGTTCGGTTCAATCGATATGAAGTTGTACTGCCACCCTACTCCTGGGTGGGCGGTGCTGTCTGCCCGGCGTGGCTCACTTTTGCGCAAATAGCGCCGTGAGCTGCATTTTCAGGGGTGCGAAGCGGGCGGCGCGTGACGTGTTTTCCGACGGTACGCGACGTGTTTTCCAGCGGCGCGCGATGCGATTTAGCGCAGTTCCACTTCGACGTTTTCCGTGAGCAAAGCGCCGTAAAGCCGGGCGATGGTGGCGCCATCCTCGGCGGCCTGGTTGAGGGCGCGTTCGGAGGCAACCGGGGTTTTCTTTGCCAGCTCGGTGGCCAGCTGGGTGGTAATCATCACGGCCTGGGCGTGCGCGGAATTCTTGACGCTGCGAATCTGGCGCAGGTCATAGCCGCCTTCCAGCAGCATCACGCAGTAGCGCACAATATCCGCCGATTGCGCGGAGAGGCGCCCGCGCGCATCGGTGGCGAGGATTCCCGCGGTGACCAGCTCTTCAATCGTGCCCAGCGCCGCTCCGGTCATATCGGCCAATTCGGCTTGGGTGATACGTTCGCCCGGTTTCGGGCGGCGCACTTCCGGTGCGGCGACGGCGCGCATCCCCCCGGGGCGGCCCGGTGCCTCGATGATGCCTTCATCGAGCTGGCGCAGCTCTTCCCGGATTTGGTCGAGGGGCAGGAAGCGGTCACGCTGTTCCCTCAGGATAAAACGCAAACGTTCGGTATCCGAGGTGGAAAAAAGCCGCTGATTGGTTGCGGTGCGATAGGGAGAAATAAGGTCGATGGATTCGTAATGCCGGATTTTCGAAACCGAGAGCATGGGGAATTCATCGGTGAGGGCACGGCGAACCTCCCCGATACGCAGGGTTGGTTCGTGGCTGAGGTCGTGAGGCCAGGTGCTCGGGCTACCATCCGCCCGCATGCGGCGCGGAGCGGAAGCGGGCGAGAAGGAAGAATCCGGGGTGGCCGTAGAAGCGCGAGATATCACCGGTGTATCACGCACCGGCTCGCGAAGCGTAGAAGGTCAAACGGAATTTTCCGATTTGGATTTCATCTCCGGTACGGAGCACGGCATCATCCACCCGTTCCCGATTAACGTAGGTGCCGTTGAGGGAGCCGGAATCACGCACGTGGAACGTATCGCCACGGCGGAAAAACTGCACGTGTTTGCGGGAAACGGTAACGTCGTCAAGGAAAATATCCGCGCGCGGGGAACGCCCTGCATTCGTCACTTCCCCATCGAGGAGGAACCGGGCCCCCGAATTCGGGCCGGATAGTGCAATGAGGAGTGCGGAGCCGGCGGGGAGGGCATCGATGGCGGTGCATTCTTGGGGGCTGAGATGGCGTTCGGCCACCGGTTGATCGGGCTGGGCGCCAATAGCGGTGAAGCGAGATGTTTCCGTGGGCGCGGGTGCGGCCGACCTCGGATCAAATTGTTCAGCCATATGCCTCTCCTTCACTGCCCTGGAGAACTTCCTCCGGCGCCTCATTATCGGTAACAATCCTATAACGATTCGGGACCATAACTCTAGTGAGGTCATCCGTCTCGAGGCGTATCGCGGCACTGCGTCGGGCATATCGCGGTGCGGCGCTGTACTTATCGCGACACGGCCCAGGGCATATCGGAGCACCGCGCGAAGAGCGGGCTATGTCACCTTCTGGGATTTGTCTTTTTCTATTCGTTTGAGGTAATCTCATGTGGTCCACGTGGCGATGACCTGATGTTGAAATCCGGTTATTGGGGCGGGGATAGCGCTAAGTTTTCTTATCGCTTCGGGCTATGGCGCAGTTTGGTAGCGCACTTGACTGGGGGTCAAGGGGTCGTGGGTTCAAATCCCGCTAGCCCGACGTTTTACCCGGGATGCCAGCAGTGCGTCTCGGGAATTTTCTTATATCGGGTTTCTGTACCGGCGTGCTGCTGAGTCCATTCCGGGTGGTGAGACACGCAGCGTCGTCGTACTACAACTAAAATTTCGCAAAAATGGCGAGTTTTCAGCGATTTACGTCACACGGGACTATTGTCCGAAGAAATGCTCCACACAAGCTGATAAAAGTCTGGGCGATTTAAGTTATGCTTGACACATGGAAAATCATCAAGATTTCAGTGGTATCCCCACTGACCTAGAGGAGCACAAGGTTGCCAGGTGGGCGTCGCTCCTCGCAAAAGCCACCTGGGTTGTCCTCGCGCTTGGACTCGTTATCGGGCTGGTCTTCTGGGCCACGGCAAGCGGAAGTACCGGGCAGGATCTTGGCGTCCTGAGCTGGTGCATCACTTTTGCCGCTTCCATCGCCTTGATGTCCATCCGCCAATTCCTGCTTTCGGAAAGGAGGTAACGGGCCATGCTCATGCAAGGTATTACGTATAACACCACCATGGCGCTCGTTGCCGGTGCGATTATGGTGCTCGTGGTTCTTTTCGCCCGCGTGGCTGCGAACCCGAATCACCGCACCCTGGCCGGGTGGGGCTGGACTTTCGTTGCTACCGGTGCCTTCCTGGGGATTACCGGTATTCATATGACCCTGACCTGGCCGCTGGCCCAGATCGACGGCGCTTTCTGCTGCTCCGTTGATAACATTACCTTCGGTGAGCCAGCTGCCTTCTACGGAATTTTGACCTTCATCGCCGGTATTGCGATTCTGCGTGCTGAAAAGCTTGCGGATAAGGGTGTGCGCCCCCTCGATCTGGTGGCCACGCTGCGTCCGCTTCTCTACGTTGCCGCTATTGGTGGCTTCGGGCTGGTGCTTTTCGGCATCGCGGGTATGCACTTCGGTATGTGGCGTCCCCCGGAAATTGAGCCGGTTGCGCGCCTCATGGCCGGATCGCTCATCGAGCCGCTGCTGGTCATGTTCCTGTACGTGGGCACCGGGGTTTCGGCGATCCTCTCCCCCTTCGTTCCGGATAGCAAGTGGGTGGCGCGTATTGCCGCCATCCTGACCTGGGGCGTGGGCATGCTGTGGATCTTCCTGTCCTTCACGGTGTTCTACAGCCACGTGGGCTTCTTCCCGCAGCCAGACGGTTCCTATATCTAAATAATCTCATCATCGCGCGGTAGTTTTTCACTGCTACCGCCAAAATAATCCGCGGGGTTCGGTACTGCTCGTCACGAGTAGCCGGGCCCCGCGGATTGTTATTGAGCGGTACTGCTCGGACAATGAGACGAAGGTGGATAGAGCACAACACCGTTCGTGATGTCGATAATCTTCTGCGGAAAATCCCGGTAGTCGAGCGAAAGGTATTGGTTGAGGCGTCTGGGACCATCGTGAACAATACTCACAATCTCAATCGCAACGACGAAGAATTCATCGTATTGGGGATCATCCATCTCAATCCCAAGCTCGCCAGCATTATCACTTTCGAATGCCGCGAAAAAATTCTTATGTATTCCTCACCATCGGCGAAAACGATGCGATACTGGGCATCTGGATGATCCCAGTAGTACGCCTCAAGAACATCTACTTGCTTTCGTTCCTCTGGATGGATGATGCCGGTCACTTATTGTTCCTCTTGCTCAGTGTGACAGGGACGATGTGGGCCTCAGTTTTGGATAGTAGGTATCGTTGCCCGAGTCGGCGAATTTCCCGGATAAACCACGGTGTTGGTCGTGATGTCAATAATCTTCTGCGGAAAGTCTCGATAATCGAGCGAAAGGTATTGGTTGAGGCGTCTGGGACCATCGTGCAGGATCTCTTGGATTTCGATATCAACAACGAAGAACTCATCGTACTCGGGGTCATCCATTTCTATCCCGAGCTCTCCGGAATTGTCGCTTTCGTAAGCTGTATCAAAAACGCCGATATATTCTTCACCATCGGCGAAAACGATGCGGTAGCACGCGTTTAGATGATTCCAGTGGTATTCCTCCAGATGACCTGCCTGCACGTGTTCTTCGGGATGGTCAATTTTTGGACGCATGGTATTCCTCCCTTGGCGCAGCAGGAACAATATGAGCTCCCGTCTTGGAAGGGAATGGTTTACTCATGTCTATCTTCCGAATTCTGAGCTGAATTTGCCGGATAAACCACGGTGTTGGTCGTGATGTCGATAATCTTCTCCGGAAAATCCCGGTAATCGACCGCGAGAAAATTGCTATACCGGCGCGGGCCGTCGTGGACAATTTCCAAAATCTCGAAATCCATTACAAAAAACTCGTCGTAGAGGGGATCGTCCATTTCGATGTCGAGTTCACCGGCATTATCGCTTTCGAACGAGGTGAAGTAGACCGCCCGGTAACATTCCCCATTAGAAAAGCTGATCTCGTAAAGTGCATCAGGATGCTGGTTGTCATAATCCCATACGTGGTGAAATTGATATTTTTCTTCGGGATGAAAAAGCCAGCCTCGTTCCATTATTTCCCCTCACGGACGGCTCGATACGGTATGCGGCATTGTTCTTATTGGCACTATAGCGCAGCAGCGACCAGGAAGCTCCCGATAGAGCCCCTGGCCGCCACTTTCTACGTGCCTTTCACTGCGCGGGGATATAACAGCGCGCGGATCCGTATCCCCTACCGCCGTTTAGCTGTGCAGGAGAGCGAATTCCTCTTTGCTGGCGTAGGAGGTTTGGGTGCCGCGTTTCGTTACCGAATCGGCAGCATAACGATTAGCCATACGCAAGGAGTACTCAATATCGCCGGTGGCGACCACATAATGGGAGAAGCACCCGATAAAGGCATCGCCCGCACCGGTGGTATCCACCGCTTCCACCGGCGTTGCCGGCAGCAGCATATCCACGCCATCGGCCACCCAGAGCACTCCCCTACCGCCGAGCGTCACAATAACGTTGCGCATCCCCGCCTCCAGCAGAGTATGCGCGGCATTGCGAACATCCGGGATAGTTTCTACCGGCATTCCGGTGAGCAGCGATAGCTCACTTTCATTAGGTGTGAAATAGGTGCAGGCCCGCACCCGGGAGAGCAGCAGATCCGGTTGGGCTGGCGCCGGGTTGAGAAGCACATCAATTCCGTGTTTCACCCCAAATTCAATAGCGTAATAGACCGTTTCCAGGGGAATCTCCAGCTGCAGAACGATCAGTTTGCACCTGGAAATCTCTGCCGCCGCGGCATCAATATCGGCCGGAGTTAGCAAGGAATTAGCACCCTGCACAATAATGATGGAATTCTGGGAATCCGGATTGACGAAAATAGGAGCCACCCCCGAAGTTGCCGCGGTACGCAGCACGTAGGTGGTATCAATCCCGTTGCGTTCGAAATTCGCAACCGTGTTATCGGCAAAGAGGTCATTACCCACCCGGGTCACCATCCGCACCGCCGAACCCAGGCGTGCGGCAGCCACTGCCTGATTGGCTCCCTTCCCACCGCAGCCGAGCGCAAAATCGGGCGCCTCCACGGTTTCGCCGTCGCCGGGCATGCGGTTGATATAGGAAATAAGATCGACCATATTCGAGCCGATTACTGCGATATCCATTAGTGTGCCTCTTTTGCTGTATCGTTCTTCGCGCTGCGGGAGTGAGAAAGTTCCGTGGCCTGCCCTTCCGGTACCAGGCCAGTATGCACCCGGAAACTCCTTATGCCACCGGGTTCCACCCAGATGAGGGTGCCGGCCTCCTTAGCGGCCAGGAAACCTTCGGGCCGGCTGGTTCCCGGAAGAACAAAAGCAGCCACCTGCTGGTCTAAAGTCCAGAGGATCCACCGGGTCGCCACGGGGAATTGCGCCGTCGAAAATTCTGTGAAGAAAGCGTGCCCCTCCGGGGCCGCAAGCTCAAAACGCGCGCTCTGCCCGTAGCGGGGCAGATCATCGGCGAAGTACACGATCTCCGGATTGAAGCTCTCCGCACCTTCCAAGGAATCCGCATCAATATCACCGGCGATAATCCGGTTATTCAACTCGGTCCATTCTGGGGTGGGCGTGACGTGCGCGGGAATGGAGCGGCGCAATTGGAAACTGCCCTCCGGGAGCGACTGGCGCATAATGCCGCCGGAAACGAAGGCATAATTCATATGGCACATGTACTGGAGGGGCATCGGCTGGCAGGGAGAAAGATTCTCCACATCCATACCGATGGTGAAATCGGTGGCCCCGGCGCCCAGTGAAACCGTGGGCGTGGCACGGTAATGATCGCCAAATCCACGTGCGTATTCATAGGTGGAGGCAAGCCGAATAGCGCCGTCGTTCCCACAACTATCGATCTCAATCCAGGCGCGATCCATCGTGGCGCAAGAAAACTCCCCGTGCAGCACGTGAGTATCGTCCGGGCTCGGGCAACCGGCCGCGAGCAAGCCGGAATGGAAAGCGAAACAGCCGTAGGTATCCGAAATCTCGCGGGCGGGGCGCGGCTGGCTGAACATATTTTTCATGCGCAGCGAGATGCCGTCGAATTGGGCGTCCCAGATAATTCCGCCCATAAATGGCAGAACCTCAATATAGCCGCGCGAATTATGCACGGTGAGCGAGGCAACGCCCGAAGGATAGCGCTGCGCAATCACCCGAAACTCCGGGGACTTGGCCAGGCAGCGCGGTGCCTCGGCGAACTGGTCCTCACGCAGATTAATAGTGAACGTCATAATGATCTCCTTTGTTCATAACAGTGACGTTTTAAAACAGCACGACAGGTGGGCGCGATCATGCCGCAGCGCACGCGCGATCCTTACGATAAATAGAGAAGAAGTAGATGAGCACCGCCACGAAGCAGCATAGCGATACGATGAAGGACGTCTGCATTGACCCGGTCTTGTCCGAAACCAGTCCCTGAATGACGGGGATCACCGCGCCGCCGATAATCGACATAACAATAACGGCACCGCCGGTTTCTGTATGCCGCTTATCCTCGATGGCGTCGAGGGTACGTGAATAAATAGTGGCCCAGCACGGCCCGAAAAGCCCGGAGGTTACGATGGCGGCGTAGACCGCGGTCATATTCGGTACCAGTACTACGTAGCTGAGGGCCGCTACCCCGGCCAGGGAATACAGCACGAGGACCAGGTTTTCGTTCAGCTTCGTCATGAGAATATTCGCGATAAATTTCCCGGTAAAGAAAGCCGCGAAAGCCCACACCATGTAGTTACTGGCGGTACGTTCATTAATCGACGTATCGAGGGTGAGAGCGAGGCGAATCGTGAAGGACCACACCGCCGTCTGCATACCCACGTAGAGGAATTGGGTGAGAATCCCGGTGCCGAAGCGCTTATTGTGGACAAGATAGCGCAGCGTTTCGCCAATGGACGCCCGGGACTGGTGGTGCGCGGCGTTGAGCGGTTTACACGACGGCAATTGCGTGAGCGCCACCAAAATAAGTACGACGGCGAGCACCAGAATAATGAACCTATAGGGCTGCAAGGTGCGCTGGAGCATTTCCTGCGCAAATTGGGTTTTCTCCAGGCCGCTCAGGTCATCAAGCTGCTTATGAAGAGCCTCTCCTTCCGTGAAAATCAGGTATTTACCGAGCAGAATTCCGAAAATAGAGCCCAGCGGATAGAAAGTTTGGGAAATATTGAGCCGCAATGTAGCGCTACGCCGCGGGCCAATCATGGTGGAATAGGTATTGCAGGAGGTCTCCAGGAAGGAAAGCCCGGTAGCAATAGCGAACAGCGCTGCCAGGAAAACGGAGTAGGTTGCCATATGTGAGGCCGGGAAGAACATCGTGCAGCCGATGATATAGCAGCTCAGACCCACCAGGATCCCGGTTTTATACGACCATTTCCGGATCACCCGCGAGGCGGGGATGGCCAGCAGGAAGTACCCGCCATAAAAGGCGGATTGCACGAAGGCGGAGGCGAAATCAGAGAGCTCGAAAATTGATTTGAATTGGGTAATGAGCACGTCATTGAGGGACGCGGCAGCTCCCCACAATGGGAAACAAATAGAAATAAGAATGTATTGGAGCAGCGGAGTGCGGTTGAGATAACCGTCGCGCAGCTGGAGGGAGGGATCTTTAATGAGACCGAAGCTGGTATTGGGAACTCCGGATTCTTCTTCGTGCGGTTTTAGTGTGGTCCGCAGTGGGGCGTCATTGCCCGATTTTCCTGACATGACTAGTCCTTCTTTTGTCAAAGTTCGCCCGCGGGTGGTGGGTTGCGGCCTCGCTGCCACCCCACCTCCCGGATGGAGAATATTCGGTTGTTTTTGCTGGTACTTGTTCGGGTGTTTAGTGTGTTTAGCGCTGTAATTCGGCGAGGATCTGAACTCCGGCGGAAGCTCCGATGCGATTGGCTCCGGCTTCCACCATGGCGCGGAAATCAGCGGCGCTGCGGATTCCGCCGGCCGCTTTCACCCCCATCTCTTCCCCTACAGTTGCCCGCATGAGGGCGACAGCGTGTTCCGTTGCCCCACCGGAGGAAAAGCCCGTTGAGGTTTTTACGAAATCCGCTCCGGCACGTTGGGCAGCCCGGCAGGCGTGCACGATCTCCTCATCGCTGAGCAGGCAGATCTCAATGATCACCTTGACCAGTGCGGTGGGCTGAGCCGCACCCACTACCGCGGCGATATCCGTTTCCACATCCTCCCAGCGTCCATCGCGTGCCGCACCCAGGTCTATGACCATATCTACTTCGGTAGCCCCATGCGCGATAGCATCGCGAGTCTCGAAAGCTTTGGTTGCCGAAGTACTGGCCCCCAAGGGGAATCCAATAACGGTGCACACCTTGACGCCGCTACCCGCAAGGAGGGTCGCGCAAGTTTCCACCCACACCGGGTTAACGCATACCGATGCTGTTCCCAGGTCGCGGGCCTGGGAGCACAGTTCCTCAATTTCGCCGCGGCGTGCATCGGCTCGCAAGAGTGTGTGGTCGATGAGCTGTGCGGGATGTGGATAATGATCGAGAGCGGGCATCATGACTCCTTTGTATGTTTCCCACCGTGATTCACGCTGATAGCGGGAAACTCCACCACCGTAGTCTCCCCTAGCAGTCTCACGCTACTGATATAACACCGTTCCCGGTGTTCACGAGTGAATCTAGGCGAGAGCCCCGCTTGCGCGCCACGCGCTGCCCCGCGCTTCGGCAGCGTATAGAACGGCGTCAGCTTGCGGGAAAACCACTGTGGCGCGGTTACGGAGCGCGCATATTGCCACCGATGTTCGCGAAAGGAACATTTGTTACACGGCAGCTTAGCCTTGTTATCCCTCAGCGGTTCAACTTCGGATCACTGCGTTCAGACTCATCGTCAGGCCATCATCGTCAAAGCCCGCGCGGTCCCAACATCGGTGACCAGGCGGGACACATAGCCATTGGCCAGGGCTGCATAAATTGCTTGGAGTTTATCCGGCCCTCCGGCGACCAGGATCTTTTGCTCCTTTTCGCGCAACTCGGGCAGGCTAATCCCGGTGGCGCGATTATTGAGATCCGGGAGGCATATCCGGCCCTGCGCGGTAATGAAATGGGTGCAAATATCACCAACCGAGGTGGTGAGCAGGCGCGTCATATCCGCATCCTCCAGGCGGAAACCTGCCAGATAGGCCAGATTCGAGCGGGCATCCCCCACGGTGTAGAGAACCACCCGAGTGCTGGCCCGCTGCGTGCGCGTAGCTCGCAAGCGCGCCTTCACGCCCGGATCTTCACGTTGCTGAGCACTGAGAAAAGCCGGGAGCTGGAAATACACGGCCTGCCCGCCGCAGGAGGCGGCAATGCGTTCCATCACCATCGTTTCATCAATGGTGCGCACGCACGCCCCGATGCAGCACGTGAGTTGAATAATGGCAACGCCTTTGCGCGGAATACGAGGCATATGGCGGGAGACCGCTTCGGTCGTGCGCGAAAGGCAGATGCCGATAGCGTCGCCGTCACGAATCTGTTCGCTGAGCACCTGCGCGCCCACCCGCCCGAGGGCCTCGCGCATATCTTCCGGCGCGGAACTGGGAGGACTGACCAGGCGCACATCCAGTAAATTGAAGCGTTCGCTCAAACGCGCGCACAGGAAAGCATCATCTTCACGCGGATCATTGACGGTAATCCGCACAAAACCGCGTTTGCGGGCGTGGCTGAGCAACTTGGAAATCGTGGAGCGAGCCAGGTGCATCCGCTGGGCGACCTCATCCTGACTGAGACCGGAGTAATACAGTTTTGCGGCATCAAGCGCATCAATATCCCGAGTAGAAAGACCAGAGTCCACGTGCACCACCTCGTCGTCGTACCTCACCACCGCTAGTGTAAGCGAGGCTTCCCGCGCACGTAACAACGCAGTCGCCGCGGCGTCGTTCCACCCGGGACCTGTGATTACACCGGGGCGCGGCCTTAGCGTTAGGATGGAGAGCGGCATCGGTAAGGGCACACGCCACAGCTGTGCCTCGCCCGATACCGTGACGGTGAGATCCCTAAGGAGAGGCGAGTAGATCTAGTGAGCCACGACCAAGATATTCAGCTCCACGACTCCGTTGACCGCACCACGGCCCGCTCCACTGAAGATTTTGACGCCCCGTTGCGCGCGGTTGTGCGGCGCCTGAGCACGATGCTCGGTCAAGAAATCGCCCAGCAGCACGGGGAAGAAACCCTCGACCTTATTGAGAAAGTTCGCGCGGCTGCGCGTGACCTAGATTCGGAGACGGCAGCTTCGGAAGTGCAGCGCTCCCTGGATGATATGTCCACGGATACCGCCATTATTCTCACCCGCGCTTTCGCGGAATATTTCCTGCTGGCCAATGCCGCGGAACAAACGTTCCGTATCAAGGTTATCGGTGATAAAGAGCCGGCCGAATCCTGGGTGCCGCGCGCAATTTCCCGAATCTATGACGCGGTCGGGCTGGAAGGCCTGCAAAAAACCGTCGATTCGCTTGATATTCGCCTTGTTTTTACCGCTCACCCCACCGAAGCGCAGCGGCGCGCCGTGCTCACCAAGCTACGCCGCGTCTCGGAAATTGTAGAGACGGAAACGGAAGAAGGCAGTGAAGAACGCGCCCGCCAAGATCGCGAACTCGCCTCGGTGATGGAGAGTATCTGGCTCACGGATGAATTGCGCCGGGTACAGCCCACTCCTCTGGACGAAGCCCGCAATGTCATGTGGTATCTGCGCAGCCTCTACACGGATACCCTTCCCGATGTCATCACGGATTTCCGTGACGAACTGGAACGTTACGGTGCCCGCCTTCCGGAAGACGCAGTGCCGATTCGTTTCGGATCCTGGATCGGTGGGGACCGCGACGGAAATCCTTACGTCACGGCAGATGTCACCGCCGATGTGTTGCGGTTGCAGTCCAGCACCGCTATCGATATTGCGGTGTGGTTCGTCAACCGCGCGATGCTCAGCTTGTCCATTTCCTCGCGTCTTTCGGGCGACGACGCCGCACTGCTGGCTTCTCTGGAAGAGGACTTCCGCTTCCCGGACCTTGTGGATGAAGATTCGCGGGCTCTTTACGCGGAAGAACCCTACCGGCTCAAACTCGGCGCTATTCGCTCCAAACTCAATAATACGAAGGTGCGCATTACCACCGGGGCCGAGCACATCCCCGGCCATGATTACGCAACCGGATCGGAAATTCAGGAAGAATTCCAGCTGCTCCGCGATGCACTGCGCCGCCACGGTGCGGAACGGGTAGCCGATGGGCTGCTCGCCACCGCCCAGCAAATTATTCACGGGATGGGCCTAGGGCTAGTCATTTTGGATGTCCGAGAGCATTCCGAGAAGCATTTTGAACTGCTGAGTGAATTGTTCAATCGCTTTGGTGGGCTGGAGGCGGATTACGCAACGCTGAGCCGCGAAGAACGCACCGTGCTGCTGGGGCGGGAACTGGCTTCGGCACGCCCGCTGGCCCCCGCGCTCATTAACACCGATGATTCGCCGCTCACCGCGAGTTCGCAAAAGACTTTCGAGGTGTTCCGGGCGATTCGCCAGGCCCATAAGATATACGGGACCGACGCCATCACCACCTATTTGGTCTCCATGACCCACGGTCCTGATGACATCCTCTCCGTGGCTCTGCTGGCCCGCGAAGCCGGGATTATCGATCTGGAAAGCGCGGAGAAACGAGCAGATCTGGGATTCGCTCCGTTGCTGGAAGAAGTGCCGGAACTGCGCCGGGCCGGGGATATCCTCGATACCCTCCTTTCCGATCCTTCCTATCGGGAAATTGTGCGGCTACGGGGTAACCGTCAGGAAGTAATGCTGGGCTACTCCGATTCCAATAAAGATGCGGGTGTGGTGACCTCCCAGTGGGAGATTCACCAGGCCCAGCGTCAATTGCGCGACGTCGCCGCACGCCACGGCGTGACCCTGCGGCTCTTCCACGGCCGCGGTGGCTCGGTGGGGCGCGGGGGTGGACCCACCTATGACGCAATTTTGTCTCAGCCCTACGGTGTCCTGGACGGGGAAATTAAGTTCACAGAACAGGGCGAGGTTATCTCCGATAAGTACACGCTGCCGGCCCTGGCACGGGAGAATCTCTCCCTCACCCTGGCTGCCGTGATGGAGGCCTCCGCCCTGCACCGCGAACCGCGCAATAGCAATGTGTCGCTCAGCCGTTATGACGAAGTCATGGATTTCCTCAGCGGTGCTGCGTACCAGCGCTATCGGGTTCTTGCCGATGATCCCGATTTGCCTGAATACTTCGTGACCTCCACTCCGGTGGAATTGCTGGGCGATCTCAATATCGGATCACGTCCTTCCAAGCGCACCACCTCGGAAAAGGGCTTGGATGGCCTGCGAGCTATTCCCTGGGTTTTCGGGTGGACCCAATCCCGCCAGATCGTTCCGGGATGGTTCGGCGCTGGTTCTGGGCTCCGGGCTGCTCGCGAAGCCGGTTACGGTGAGGATTTGAAGAAGATGGTGCGCGGTTGGCAGTTCTTCCGCACCACGATGTCCAATATCGAGATGACCCTGGCGAAAACTGATATGGATATTGCAGGGCATTACGTACGTACGCTTGTGCCTGAGCGTCTCCACCATATCTACGCGGAGATTCGCGAAGAATACGAGCTGACGGTGCGTGAACTTGAGGCCCTGCTGGCTGAGGATGACCTTCTTGACACCCAACCGGTTCTCCAGCGTACCTTGCGTATCCGTGACCAGTATCTCAAACCCATCCATTACCTCCAGGTGGCACTACTGGCGCGGGTTCGGGCTGATGCGGCTTCGGGCAAGGAGCAATCAGCTGGTGAGCAGCGTGCTCTGCTCACCACGATTAACGGGATCTCCGCTGGAATGAAGAACACGGGATAAGCGTTAAGGAAACCGAATGAAGCGTGCGGCGAACTCACCGCGCGAGATGAGGCTCAGTACCGACAAGGGCGCCGGTGCTGAGCCTCATTTTTATCCGGGCATCTTTTGAATGGCGGCGGCGCATGGGGGGCTTCGGAACTCGTTGCTGCGAGCACCACCTCGGTTTCCCCATTTATTAAGAAAAAACCTGTGTTTCGAGCGACACCGGAGTTATTTTTACACTAAACTGAAACCGTGGAACGAACGCATGGAAGAAAAGTGGGTAGGAAGCAACGCTTCAACGCTGACGATGTTATTCGGGCAGCGAAGGAGGTTGGCGTCTTTACCTTCACTATGAGTGATATAGCAAGCAAGATCGGCGTCGCGACCCCCGCGGTGTACCGCCTCTACGATGGCCGCCAGGACATTGTGGATGCAGTCGTTCGGCGTGCCGCCGATGAAACACCAATCGTGCTGGCGGGCACAGATTGGCACGATGCCATTGAGCAGGCAGATGCGAATCTGCGGCGCACCCTGGATGATTTCGTGGGTCTGGGTGAGGTGCTGCTGTGTAACCCGAAATTGACGGTGCATTTTGCCCGTCAGCTCCAAGGGCTCTCCCGGGCACTGGAAGATGGCGGTTTTTCGCATCGCAAGGCGGTGGCTTTCGCATTTATGGCAACCGGGCGGACTATTCTCCACTATGTTACGGAAAAGGCTTTCCGTAACATCGATCTGGAGGGTCTGGATGTCATGGAGAAAACCGGGCCGGATCTGATTCCCTTCCTCGAGGATGCGGCGGAGGAGCCCGCGGGCGCTCTGGACGGATACGAAGCAGTGCTGCTCCGATATCTGGAGGACCGGGAGCGCTAGGCGCGGCCTTTTGCTGTAGTTGCGGGGCTGGAACACGACACCAGCTAGCGCACAAGAATCAACCTGTACACGGGCGGGTACCGAGGAAACGGTACCCGCCCCTTAGTTTGCCAGGCGGACATCATTCTTCCTGAATGATATCCGTATTTCCACAGCATCGTCCTCACCCCGCGCCTCAGCTCCGAATCCAGGACCTACCGCTTGGTGCTCTGCTGCACCACTGCGTACCCGTGCAGGGTCACATCCAGCCCCCGATTCTTGGGCTGATCCGCGGTGTTATGCGGAGCGCGTTCCCGAGCCGCAGCCCAGGCATCGTAAGACTCCTGCGCATCCCAGCCGGTCACCACGTAGTACTCCTCCACCCCGCGCACCGGGCGCCACAGCTCGAAGAAGGAGAATCCGGGCGCGGCATCCACGGCCGCTTTGCGCGCCGCGAAACGCTGCTCAATAACCTTTTCCATCCCGGGAAGGAAGGATAGCGCCACAAGAGAAACAAAACCCGCCTGCGGGGTTTCCCCGTGCTCGACTTCGGGAAGATTGACTACATCAAATTCGAGCAGCTGCGCGCTCAGGTCCGCATGGGCAGCCGCGTGGCGGTTCTCCTCCATCTTGCGCGGATGTGCCGCTGGATCGCTACGCCACGCTGTGAAATCTTCCTCGGACTCCCATTCGGTGACCACCAGGTAGCGCTCCCCTTCGTTGAGCGGGCGCAGCAACCGGAAGGATAGGAAACCGGGCCGCTGATCTACGGCACCTTCGCGCGCAGCAAAACGCGCTTCGAAGTGCTCGCCAGCACCTTCCGGAACAGAAATAGCATTGATTTTCACGACGGTCATGGAGGCTCCTTCACCTTGAATAATGGGACGTGCACCATAGTAACTCTCTTGGCGCCCCGCGCTCCGCATCGTGGAAACTTCACCCTCCGCTCCCCCGCCAGTGCCACAATAGGGCGCATGCCTTCCCACGTATCAGATGTACGCTTCGGAGCACAGATGGCCGCGGGCGCCGGCCTGGGAATGATCCCCCTGGGCATGGCCTTCGGACTTCTTGTCATCCAGTACGGCCAACCGTGGTGGCTTGCTCCCGCGCTGTCCTTCTTTATTTATTCCGGCTCGGCTGAGCTGCTCGCCGTCGCCCTCATTAGCGCACACGCACCGGTCCTCACGATTCTCCTCACCATCTTTTTCGTGAACGTACGTCACGTTTTTTACGCGTTTTCGTATCCCATCGCGCAGCTCACCCACCCGCTTGCCCGCATGTATTGCGTCTACTCCCTCACCGACGAAACCTACGCGATCACCACCTCGCATCCGGGCGTCTGGAACCAACGCCGGCTCATCTCTCTCCAAGCTGTGCTCCAGGCATGCTGGGTTGGTGGCGGACTACTGGGAGTAGCGATTGGCGGATTCCTCCCCGGGCAGATTCGTGGTGTTAATTTTGCGCTCGTCGCCCTTTTCATCGTCCTCGCCCTGGACGCTTTCCACGCACGCCGCGATATTCCCGGCGTGCTCGGTGCCGGCCTCGCGTTCCTGCTGGCGCAGCTATGTGCGCCGAGCGCCCTTCTGCCCGTCGCGATGAGTCTTTTCGCGCTGTTCTTGGTGGTGCGTTTCGTGGTGCGCACTCGTGTCAAGAAGAACGACGGCGCAGCACCTTCCCCGGGCGGCGCAGCAGGCGAGGTAGGTGATCTGCGATGACTAGCTATCTCCTGGCTGTCCTGCTCGGCTCTTTGGCTCTCATGCTGTGCCTGCGCGGGATTCCCTTCCTCATTTTGCATCCGCTGCGCCGCTCGCGCCTGGTTCGAGCGCTCTCGGTCTGGCTCCCGGTGGGGGTGCTGGTCATTTTGGCCCTGGCGATGGTACGCAACGAAGTCCTTCCGGTGTCTGCTGAATCTGTGCTGTACGTGAGCGTAGCCAGCGCCGTCACGATCCTGGCGCACGAGCTTTCTGGGCGCCGCATGCTCGTTTCCCTCGCCGCCGGTACCCTCACCTACATCGGCTTGCTAGCGATCTAGAATCTGGGGTGACGCTTGCGCCACCGGAAGCAAGCGGAAGACGGCTGAGGAGGATCCGGATGTCTCAGGCCCGCAAGCGTAGTTTCGTGAAGCGGCACCCCTACCTCACGCAGATTTTTCTTGCCTATGTTATTGCAGTCCCCGGGTATCTCCTCTATACCGCATATACGGGACAGCTTAACCCGGGGGCTTCGTGGGACCCTCAAGCTTTCATTTTCCTTTCGGTTTTCTTCACCCTCCTCCCCTGGGTGACCACGTACCCGGTTATTCTCACCTGTTACCAGGTGATCGCGCTCATCACCGCAATACGGGGGAAGCCGCTGCCGGTTCTGGAAGTAGCGCATGATGTCTGGACTATCTTTCTAGCGCTTAGTTTCCATTTGGCCGCTATCTCGATGAGATACAGGGTGGTCTTTTATGCCGATTGGTCGGAGCAACTCGTCAATGACCAGACGCATACGCCGGTCCACACTGATTTTCAGCCATTTTTAGTGCTGCTGTGCATCGTATGCTCGGTAGCTTTTCTTTACGTGCGGCTCAAGCCGCTCAGCCAGATCCCGCCACTTCTCACGGTTCTCTGCTTCTCGTGCATCTATCTTGGCAACGCGATTGTTATCGTATGGACTATTCAAACATTCCGGCCTGGGGGACCTGAAAATCTCATTCTGTTGTTGCCGGTCACCGCGGTAGTGTTGATCTCCGCGAAAACAATCATCGTGAAAATCCACGAATTTCATTCCCACGCACCCCAAGCTATCCAGGAGACTCAGGCGGATCGGCGGGTGCCGGACATCCAGGATGCGCAGGATGTGCAGAACGGGCCTCGAGTTCAGGATACCCAGGAGGAACGGGCGGTCGGATCTGGCGTGCTCGCCTACTTTGAAAGGATTCTTTCCCAAGCTAGAAACTGGCCCCTTCTCGCTCTGCTCGCCCTCATCCCTGTGCTGGGTATCTTCCTCCTTATTCTGGTGCTTTTCGGCCAGGAACCAAACGCCGCCATCAAAGCCTTCACGGAAACAAGTGACTGGACGCTTTCGCAGCGCATCGCACCTCCCAATACGTACTACGACGAACACTATCTGTGTACCGTGGCAGCCGGTGGGCACCCGGCGGTAGTCAAACCGATCCGGGACGGAGTGCGCGGCGGGCATCGCATTACCGTGAATCGCCAACTTCTTATTGCGAATGCTTTCGAACAGGTTCTCGAAGAAAAGACCCCGAAGGCACATCGGGCAATCCGCAGCTTCTATAACCGTTACGGCTTCCCGCTCTCGCGACTCATCTGCACCCGCCTCGCAGCGGACGTCGTATGGCTCGCTATGAAACCCCTGGAATGGCTGTTCCTGGCAGTTATTTACCTTGTTGATACTCGCCCGGAGGACCGTATCGCAATCCAGTACACCGGCCGCCGCCGTGAGGACTTCACTGCCGGGTAATCTCAAGCGCGAGTTGAAACTGAACTAATAGCGCAAGGGTGTGTGTAATGTAGCTGCCGTTGCGCTTTGATTTCGGGCAAACGCTGCGGTCTTCCCGCGAGAGTCTCATGGACCTCACGAACTTCGATAGTCACATCGGCCCCGGGCGAGGGGGTATCTGTTTTCAGAGCTGTACTGCGCTTGTCGTACATGCGAAGTACATCCCGAAAAAACACCCCATCTCCCGCGGGCGAGGTAGGTAGAGTGGGTCATTCTCAAGCGTCAAGGCTGCAAAACGTGCATTTTGGACTGTTAGGGGCACAGAGTGTACGCCACGGACATTAAATCGCGCAAAAACTGTCACCCACGTACATTCTGTTAGGCGGCCTGGGCTCTCTCCTCCTCAAAGTGCGCATGTCGAACCGTGGTCCCCGCCAAGCGCGCGTAGGGAACGCGAAATCGCCCCGACACGGTGCTCTCCCGCACACTTTGTTTGCGGGCACGGTTCACGGTAGTTCCGGGCCGGACCACTTCGTTTCCAGGTTCGGTTCATGCGGCTCCGTGAATGCAGTGGGGAGCAGATCCGGATGCCCGGATCTGCTCCCCACTCATTGCGTTGTGTGCGGTGTGCGCCCTGAGCTAGCTCACTCGAAGGCAAGCCGCGCGATAGGCGCGTGACGCACGCCGCGGTTATGCGGCTTTAGCGCGTGGCGTACGCTGCACCTGTGCAGCTTATACGGCCTTAGCGCTTGACGCGCGCCGAGCCACCGCGGGCGAGGTTCTCTACCTCGGCACGGGTAGCCATGGTGGTATCACCCGGCGTGGTCATGGCGAGGGCGCCGTGGGCGGCCCCGAGTTCCACTGCCTTCTGGACATCACCGTATTCCATGAGCCCGAAGATAAGCCCGGAGGCGAAGGAGTCTCCCCCACCCACGCGGTCGAATATCTCTAGGCCATCACGCTGGGTGGCCTGCACGAAGCCCTGGTCACGCTTCCATGCCACTGCACCCCAGTCGTTGATGGTTGCCGAACGGACCTGGCGCATCGTGGTACCGATGGCCTTGAAGTTCGGGAAGGTTTCTGCTGCCTTCTCAATCATCTTGTGGAAGGATTCCACCTGGAGATTATCGAGGTTTTCATTTGCGCCTTCGATTTCCAGACCGAGGCAGGCGGTGAAGTCCTCTTCGTTACCGATCATGACATCCACGAAGGGTGCCAGGGACTTATTCACTTCCTGCGCGCGGGCCTTTCCACCGTGCAGATTCCACAGCGAGGGACGGTAGTTGAGGTCATAGGACACGATGGTGCCGTATTCCTTGGCCTTCTTAATAACCGCCAGCGCCGTTTCCGAAGCTTGCTCCGAGAGGGCCGCGTAAATCCCGCCGGTGTGCAGCCAGCGCACCCCGAGCTCGCCAAAGAGGTAATCGAGATCGATATCCTCCGGGGTGAGCTGCGAAATCGCAGTGTGGGCCCGGTCGGAACAGCCGACCGCTCCGCGCACCCCGAAACCGCGTTCGGTGAAATTGAGGCCGTTACGAGCCGACTGGCCGATGCCGTCGTCGTCGACCCAATGAATGAAACGGGTATCCAGGCCGCCGGTGAGGATCAGATCCTCAAGCAGCAGACCCACTTCATTACGCACCAGGGAGGTGAGGATCGCGCCACGCTTCTGGAAGGCGCGCCGCAGGCCGCGGGCCACGTTGTACTCCCCGCCGCCTTCGGAGGCGGCGAACTGCCGGGTGGTGCGGATACGGCCGGCACCCGGATCCAGGCGAAGCATGACTTCACCCAGGGAGACAATATCGTAGGTGGTTTCCTCGGCGGATTTAATCGTCAGGGCGTCGCTCACTTGCGAATCTCCTTAGCTAGATCGGATGCTTCTTGGGACAGGCGGGTGATCTCCGCGAAGTTCCCGGAGGAAATCAGATCGCGCTTGATCATCCACGAACCCGAAACGGACAGGATAGCCGGATCGGAGAGCCATTCGGCCATATTCGCGAGCTTCACCCCGCCCGAAGGCACGAAGTAGGTATTCGGGAAGGGACCGCGCAGGGCCTTAACCATGGGCAGCCCGCCCGCTTCCCCACCGGGGAAGAACTTCACCGCGGTGGCACCGTACTCGAGAGCCATCATGATTTCCGTGGCGGTCTGCACGCCCGGAAGGTAGGGAATCTGGCGTTCGGCGGCCACATCGGCCACGCCGGCGCTCCAGCCCGGGGAAACGAAGAACTTCGCGCCCAGGTCCGCGGCGGTTTCCGCCTGGGCCCGGGTGAGAACCGTTCCAGCACCCACCGTCATACCCTCCACATCGCGCATGGCCTTAATGGCTTCCCCGCCGGCAGCGGTACGGAAGGTCACTTCGGCGCAGTGGATACCGCCGGCCACCAGGGCGCGGGCGGCCTCGGGCGCCTGCGCGGCGTCGTCGATCACCACAACGGGAACAATGGGGTGGGTTTCCAGGAACGGACGAACGTCTGGAAGTTGCTGAGACACTACTTTGCCGCCTTCTTCATCTTGTCAATGCCGTCCCACAGCCCGAGGAGGTACTGGGTACCCAGTGCCCGGTCATACAGCGGGTAGCCGGGGCGGCCTTCTTCACCCCAAATCATGCGGCCGTGATCGGGACGCACGTAAATATCGGGGCAGGTATCGTAAATGGCTTCCACCGCGGCCTGCATATCGAGGTCGCCGTCCGCGGACCAGTGGGCCGCTTCCTTGAAGGTCTTCTCCCCCAGGTACTTGACGTTACGCAGGTGGGAAGCCGCAATACGGCCACGCTCGCCCACGTAGCGCAGGATCTCCGCGACGTTATTGGACGGGTTGGAGCCGAGCGAGCCGATGCACACGCACAGGGAATGCATCGGGGAATCATTGAGGGCCAGGATTTCCTTGATATCATCCAGGCTCTTGTAGGCGCGCGGAATACCGAAGAGATCCCAGGCCGGATCGTCCGGATGGCAGGCCATCTTAATGCCGACCTTTTCACAGGTGGGGATGATGCCGTCCAGGAAGTACTTCCAGTTTTCGCGCAGCTTCTCCACCGTCATGTTCTGGTAGAGCGCCATGACTTCGTCCAGCTTGGCCAGGCGTTCGGGTTCCCAGCCGGGCAGGGTGAGGCCGCCGGATTCTTCAGCCGTCTTATTGACGATATCCTGCGGGGTCATGCCTTCGATTTCGGAGTGATCGTAGTACAGGCAGGTGGAGCCATCCTCGTTCACGTGGGCGAGTTCGGTGCGCAGCCAGTCGAAAACGGGCATGAAGTTGTAGACAACCACCTTGACGCCGAATTCCGCGAGGTTTTCCAGCGTGGTGCAGTAGTTCTTGATGTATTCGTCACGGCTGGGGAGTCCGAGCTTGATGTCCTCGTGGACGTTCACGGATTCGATGATTTCGCATTCGAGCCCGGCTTCGTGAACCTGGTCGATGAGGACCTTGATTTCGTCCTTTTCCCAGTTCTCCCCGGCCGCCTTGTAGGACAGGGTTCCCATAATTCCGGACACGCCCGGAATCTGCTTGATGTACTGCAGCGGAATGGGGTCGTGACCTTCGCCGTACCAGCGGAATGTCATTTTCATTAGTTGATCTCCTCGTGAATAGTGGCACGCACAGCGCCGGGACCGGCAATGAGCTTCGTGAACAGGGCTTCGACCTTCTCCGCCAGCGGAGTGGTATACAGGTCGAGGCCGAAAATATTGGCATTGGACAGGATGGGCTTGAGCGCGGCGTGAGCATCAACGCTCTCACCAAGCTTAATTCCCTTGAGGTGCCCCTGGAGTTCTTCCAGCAGCGGATCGGAAGACGGCGTGAATTCTTCGCCGTCGTCCGCGATACCGAGCAGGTACCGTGCCCACACCGCGAAAACGAGCGGGATCACGCGCAGCTTGTCCATATCCAGACCGCGGCGCTGGTACTCCTGCAGCGTGACACCGAAACGGATCGGAATCTTCTGCGAGGTATCCATAGCGATACGGGCCGGATTGTCCGGCAGCGCGCTATTGGGGAAACGCTCCTCGAGAACCTCGCGCACGAAGTCCTTCGGATCGATAATCCCCGGATCGGTTACTACCGGCATCGCTTCATCATAGGCGAGGATATTGACCATCTTCGCCAAATCGGGATCGCGCATTTCCGAATCAATGGTCGGGAAGCGCATAACCGTACCGGACACTGCCAGTGCGGTGTGGAGCGGATTGAGGCAGGTGGTGACCTTCATCCGCTCGAACTTATCGCAGGTTTCACGATCGGTGATGTACACGCCGTAGTCCTCAAAAGGCGGGCGTTCGGCCGCGAACTTATCTTCGATAATGAGGTATTCGGTGGGTTCGGCGTTGACAAACCCGGCAATCGGGGTGCGCCCGAGGTGGTCAATACCCATGTCGGTAAAGCCAAGACCGGTCAGGTATTCCGAAACTTCTTCCGAGGGCCGTGGGGTGATCTTATCGATCACGGAAATCGGGAAAGCAACCTTGGTGTCATCACTGACCCAGTCCAGGAATTCCTGGCTGAGTGCGCCGCGCTCCACCCACCCGCGGGCAATTTGCAATATCGAATCGCGCAGCTTATCGCCGTTGTGGGAGAAGTTATCCGCAGAGATGAAGTTAATGGGCGCTCCGCCCGCCTGGTAGCGATGCGCGAGGAGCCCGGCCAGCAGTGCCATGGTGTTTTCATGGTTAGCGTACGGATCCGAAGCGATATCCGCGCGGGTAGCTTCGGAGAGCTCACCCTGGGAATCCTGAATGACATAGCCTTTTTCGGTAATGGTAAGAGTTACCGTGGTCATCTCCGGCTTGGTAAAAATAGAGACGAGCCGGTCAAAATCGCCGTCGCGGCGGGTGGCCAGGCCATCAGCCAGGCCGGCGATAACGCGGGTATCGCGCTTGTCCCCGGAAAGAATAACGCCCAGGGTCAGCAGATCAAAAGCTTCGAGCTGCTTTTCCATTTCAGCGGGATCCATGGGAACCACACCGGTAATCGGCCAGTACTTGCCGTCTGCCAGCATGTCATCCGCAATGCGAGCCAAGAAAATCCGGAAAATATTACCCGGGCCGATATGCAACCAGCGCGGGTTGGTGCGCGCGCGCTCCTGCGTGGCGGCCACATCAAAAGCCGGAACTTGAATACCGGCTGCTTCGTAATCACTCGCGTGGGAAAGCGAGCTGAGATTGAGTTTCATATACATCACCTTTGATAGTTGGATCGGGACAGCTCCACGTGCGATCCACCGGCGGCCGCCCCGCAGGATCGCGGGCATGCGCCGCGTTCCTGCCGTAAGGTCACCCGGTGAGTGAACACCGCTCCCGATGTCACCACCCAGTATTCCTTTATAAGACGACGAACTGGCCGGGCACCCCCGCACCCGTATGTTTCTTTACGTGAAACGCCCGTTCGTACGTATGAAATGATTGTACCTCATTTTCATTCCGGACGGCACCCCTGAGCGACGTGTGAAGTATTCGGATTCCGGGCCTTTTCTTATTCAACACTGACTGCCTGATATCCTCATTTCCATGTTTCACATATTGAAATCCCGCGGTATGATTTTCCCGGCCTGCAGTTATACCCTCGTTGAGTAAAGGAGCTTGAGGTGTCCGGTACTTCTCCTGAGGAGCGCGCTCCGCTCTCCTCCATTGATCGTGCATTGCTCGTTGTCGAGTTTTTAGCACGCCGCGGACCGGAAGGTGCTCCCCTCTCCGATATCGCAGCCGCGGTAGAGTCCAATAAGGCCACGGTTCACCACACTCTGCGTTCGCTGCGCTACCGGGATTGGGTGAACCAGGATCCCGACAACGGTTACTACTTCCTCGGGGACGGCGTCGATCCGATCATTCGCTACACTACGCGCACCCAATTCGTGGTGGACCAACTCCACCCGGCCCTGGTTGCTATTTGCCACCGCTTTAACGAGTTGGTGCACCTGGGCAAGCTATCCGGTCAAGTTGTCACCTACCTGGATAAGGTGGAGCCAGACCGGCCCATTCGAGTGGTTTCTTATATCGGGCGTAATGCGCCGGCCGTCACCACCGCGCTCGGGCGTGCCCTCCTGGGCGCGAATAACGTGACGGGCGCGGAAATTGACTGGTACCTGAGTGTCCCCACCGATACTCCCCCTACCCGCGCCGCTATCGAAGAATGTATCGAGCATGTGCACCGCTACGGCTGGGGTATGGAAGTGGAAGAAAACGAAGCGGGGATTGCTTGCGTGGCGGTTCCCGTGGATTTGAAAAACGGCGAGCGGGTAGCGGTATCCGTCACCGCGCCCGCCGAACGCCTGGGTGCGGCAACACGTGAAGCGGTGGCTTACGGCATCGCGGAAGAAATCAGCGCTATCGCCGGTTCCACCGGCGTGAGCGTTCCGGAGGTTCTACTGCCGCGCTCGGCGCGCTAGCCGGAACGCCGGGGGCAGCGATGGGAGCTTTCCTGCCGCGATCCCTGCCGGTGGTGGAAGTACGACGACGCCACTAGCTGCGCCGTCGTACCCCATCTCCGCTACTTCTTGCGCCGTTCGCGCACCCGAACCGAAATCTGAAGCGGGGAGCCTTCGAAGCCGAAAGTGGCCCGCAAGCGATTTTCCAAGAAACGCCGGTAGCCTGCTTCGATGAAGCCGGTGGCAAAAAGCACGAAACGCGGCGGACGGGTGGAAGCCTGGGTGCCGTAGAGGATACGCGGCTGCTTGCCTCCACGCACCGGATGCGGGTGCGCGGCCGCCAATTCGCTGAGGAAAGCATTGAGTTTGCCAGTGGGAATACGCTGGTCCCAGGATCGCAGCGCAGTGGTCATGGCGTTGGAGAGCCGATTGGTATGCCATCCGGTTTTTGCCGAAAGATTGACGCGCGCGGCCCACTGGATCTGAACCAGCTCCCGCTCGAATTCGCGGTCAAGTTCGAAGCGACGTTCGTCATCCACTTCGTCCCATTTATTGCAGACGATGACCAGGGCGCGCCCAGCGTCAATCACCTGCTGGATCACCCGAATATCCTGTTCGGTCAGCGGCTCGGAGGCATCGATAAGAGCCAGGGCCAGCTCCGCTTCCGCCAGCGCGCGCTGGGTGCGCAGATTCGCGTAATAATCCGCCCCGCGAGTTTGGTGAACCCGTCGGCGAATTCCAGCGGTATCAACAAAAGTCCACGGGGTACCGTCTAGCTCAATGACTTCGTCAACAGGATCGCGAGTGGTTCCGGCAATATCACTCACCACGGCGCGCGTTTCCCCAGCTAATTGGTTGAGCAGTGAGGACTTGCCCACATTCGGGCGCCCCACAATCGCGACCCGGCGCGGGCCGCGGTGAACGGGACGTGCCGGTACCTCGCGTTCCGCAGGAAGCGCACCGATGACCACGTCGAGAAGATCCCCCGAGCCACGCCCGTGCAGGGCGGATACCGGGTACGGCTCCCCCAGCCCTAAAGACCACAGATACGCCGCATCCGGTTCCTGCTGGGGCGAATCTACTTTATTGGCCGCAACAATCACGGGCTTGCGCGAGCGGCGCAGTACCCGCACCAGAGCCTCATCGGTATCCGTCATACCCACGGCGGCATCCACGACGAAAATAACGGCATCGGCCTGGTCAATAGCAATTTCGGCCTGCAGGGCAACATCGCGATCCAGACCGGCAACATCACGTTCCCAACCGCCGGTATCCATGAGGAGGAAGCGGCGATCCGCCCACTCGGCTTCGTAAGATACCCGGTCACGGGTCACGCCCGGAACGTCCTGCACCACGGCCACCCGCTTACCAACAATGCGATTCACCAGGGAGGACTTGCCCACATTCGGGCGCCCAATAACCGCCACCACGGGTAGCGCGCGGGCAGCCGCCTGCTCCTGGGGTTCCTCACCGGCCAGGAGCGCCAGATCGGCTTCGTCCAGATCGTAGGCGTCCAGACCGGCCCGGAGTACGCGTTCGGCATCGTCCGGGGCGGTCCCCTCCGTGCTCATATCACGGTATTCCTCAGTCATTCCTGTTCCTTTCGAGAGCCCTGTGCCAGCGCTCGCACCGCGGCCACCACGTCCGCAATACTCATCTGAGAAGAATCAATTGTAACGACTCCGTCGCGATCTTCCAGGAAAGAAGCGACCGTCGAGTCCTTCGCATCCCGCTCGCTCACTTCCGCGCGGGTAGCTGCTAGGGCAGCGGGCGCTACGCTTCCGCGTACCTCCCGGGCCCGCCGCGCCAAACGTGTTTCTTCCGATGCGGTGAGAAGAATTTTTGTGGGCGCATCGGGGGCGACGACGCTGGTGATATCGCGCCCCTCCACCACAATGTCCGGGTGCGCTGCAATAATGGCCCGCTGCCGGGCAATGAGTTCGGCTCGTACCTCAAGATTGACGGCCACCTGGGAAACTACCCGGGAAAGCTCCGGAGCGCGAATAGCGGCGGTTATATCTTCACCTTCGCAGCTAATCACCTGTTCATCAGGATCGAGGGGCATCTCAAGTTTCATTGTCCGCACCACGGCGGTCACGGCCGGCCCATCAGTGAGCTCCACGCCGGCACGCTGCGCGGCCCAGGCCGCGGCGCGGTACATTGCCCCGGTATCCAAGTAGCGCAGCCCAAGTTCCCGGGCAACCTGGCGGGACACGGTGGATTTACCCGAGCCGGAGGGTCCGTCAATAGCAATGGGATAGCCCGCAGCTTCGGGGCGTGGGATGCCCAATGTGCCCATCTCACTCATGCTCTCCTCCTTCAATAAAAGCTTGCCACTGGCGCGCGGCGAGAGCCCCGGTGAGATCCCGGGCAGCGGCCGGAGCTACAGATAACCGTGCCCGCCCTACTTTTTGGGACACGGAATGTTCAAGAGAAAAATCTTCAATATTCACGCCGATTTCCCCTACCTCGGTGAAGAGGCGGCCCAATTCACCCGGGCGGTCCGGAACCAGGACGGTTACTTCGGTGTAGCGCTGGGGAGCTCCCCCATGTTTGCCGGGAATACGCGCCACCCCGCGCCCACCTGCAGCGACCACCGCGGCAACCGCCCGGGCCAGCCCGGGTGCCCGCGCCGCACCCGCGGCTTCTTCGAGTGTGCTGGCCAGGGTGGCGGTGCGCTCGGCAACATCGCGAAGAACGGGAGCAACCGCCGCGCAATTACAGGCGATAATCGCGGTCCATAGCTGCGGATCCGAATGGGCCAACCGAGTCATATCGCGTAAACCTTGGCCGGCGAGGCTCAGCTCGGTAGCTGCGGCGTCGTTCAACGTGCCCGCCAGCAGGGACGACACCAATTGCGGAACGTGACTGACAAGGGCAACGGCGCGATCATGCGCGTTTGCCTCCACAAGAATCGGCATGGCCCCGCAATCCAAAGCCAGGGTGCGCAAGTGCACAATATCTTCTTCGCGGGTCTCCGGGCGCGGGCAGATCACCCACGGACGGCCCTCAAAAAGATCGGCATCCGCGGCGATCGCCCCCGAACGTTCCCGACCGGCCATGGGATGGCAACCCACGTAGCGGGCTCGTTCGGGATGCGCGGCAAGGCGATCCGCCACCACGCCCTTAACGGAGGCAACATCGGTGACAAGCGCGGTGGGGAAACGATCCAGGGCCGTGCTCACCACCTGCGCCGTCACATCCGGGGGAACCGCAACTACCACGAGGCTCGGCACCCAGGCATCTTCCGGAGGCTCCTCCCCCGCCCCCAGATCACGGGCGAGGGCCGCCGCGAGCGGAGAAGCATCCTCCAGATACACCGGGATATCGCGCAGCCGTAGCCGCAGTCCGAGGGAAGCGCCCAGCAACCCCGAACCGATAATAAGGACCGGACCGGCGCGCATCACATCCCTACCGAATGCATGAGGGCCGAGAGCTCACTTCCTGCGATAACCCTGCTTTTACCGGGGCGCAACCTCCCGGCATCAATAGTGGCGAAACGGGTGCGCACCAGTTCCATAACGGGGTGTCCCACTTCTTCCATAATGCGACGCACAATCCGATTGCGGCCCGAATGCAACGTGAGTTCCACGATGGAATTGCGCGGCTGCGATTCCCGCAGTACGAATTTATCCACCCGGATGGGTCCGTCCTCCAGGGTGATGCCCTTTTCCAACACTCGCGCGAGGCCACGCGTCACCTGGCCTTCCACCCGCGCCACGTAGGTTTTGGGGACCTCGTACGAGGGGTGGGTGAGCCGATGGGTAAGTTCGCCATCGTTCGAGAGCAGAATCAGGCCCTCGGTATCTTCGTCCAGGCGCCCGACGTGGTAGAGCCGTTGCTCGTATTTCTCCACGTACTGGGCGAGGCTCGGGCGGCCCATATCATCATCCATGGTAGAAACAACCCCCGGCGGCTTGTAAAGCGCGACGGTCAGGAGATCGGGTTTCACGGCGATTGGCATACCATCCACGTGGATGGTGTCACGTTCGGCATCCGCACGCGTTCCCATTTCGGTCACGACGGCGCCGTTCACAGCCACCCGCCCCTCGGCAATGAGCGCTTCGCAAGCGCGCCGGGAACCCACCCCCGCGTGGGCCAGGATCTTTTGCAAGCGTTCTCTCATCTTATTTCTCTTTCCACATCATCAAGGTCGGTTGCTTCGGGTAGATAGGGCGCCAGCGGAGGCAGGTCATCCAGGGAATTCATACCCATGGCTTCGAGGAAATACGGGGTGGTCACATACAGCACTGCACCGGTGGACGGTGTAGTGCCCGCTTCTTCAATGAGGCCGCGAGTGGCGAGCGTACGAACAACTCCATCAACGTTCACACCGCGAATTGCCGCGATCTGGGCACGGGTAACAGGCTGCCGATAAGCGATCACCGCCAGCGTTTCCAAAGCCGGCGTGGATAGTTTACCCGATTGTCCGCGGGTCACGTGGGCAAGAACAACGTCCGATACTAACGGATTGGTGTAGAAACGCCACCCCCCTCCCGCTTCGCGCAATTCGAATCCGCGCGGGCGCCCACTACGGTACTCCCGGGCCAGGTTCTCCAGCTCGGTGCGGGTTTCCGCTTCGCTCAAGCCCACCGCTTCGGCCAGGATGGCGAGGGGAACCGGGGTGGCCGCCACAAAAAGCACCGCCTCGAGTGCGGTGGCGGGGCAAAGATCAGCCACAGATTCTCCTTTAAGCTTCCGGATTCGGAGCGGCACGCGCACAGTGCTCGCCCTGATGCCCAGTCTAGTCGCTGCTCAGCGCGCTGGTTGGCGACACCTCGCCGTATTCCGCGGCGACGTCGCCCGCACCGGCCGCCCCGCGATCATCAGCCGGCGTGGGGCGCAGCACCAGTGCACCCAAAGGCTCATCCTGTTCGGCGGCTATCGCGCCCCGACGTAACAATTCCAAGACCGCCAAGAAACGGGCCACGACTACCTGCACCGATCTAGCGTCGGAGCAGAGCTGCGCAAAAGTGAAAGACTCGCCACCTCGAAAACGTTCTTCTAGGTAGGAAATTTGACTGGCAACCGGAACAACCGGGGAGTGCAAATGCTCCAGGCGAACCAGCGGCTCGGAAGTATCACGGGTGAAAGCACGGGCAGCCAGCAGGGCCAGATCCATGACCCCGAGCGGGAGGCGCACCTCCGGAAGCGCTTTCGCGTACATTTCCTCGAGGGGAACATCACGGCCCACCCGCCGCCCGGTTTCCTCCAGGCGTGCCCCGAAATCCCGAGCTACTTCTTTGAAAGCTCGGTACTGGAGCAGCTTGGCGAAGAGAAGATCACGCTGTTCAAGGAGCTCCCAATCTTCTTCTTCGCTTTCGTGGCGCGGCAGCAAGCGCGCTAGTTTCATATCGAGGAGGGTGGCGGCCACGACCAAAAATTCTGAGGTGGTAGATAGATCTACCTCCGGCCGAGACCGAATCCAGGCGATGAACTCATCCGTCACTTCCGCCAAGGCCACCTCGGTAATATCCAAGTTTTTCTTGGAAATCATGGAGAGTAGTACCGAAAATGGCCCCGAATACACGTCGAGATCAACGTCAAAATCGGAGGAGACATCAAAAAGGGTGGTCACGCCCACTCCCGCTTAGGCACTCTGACCGCGGGCAATCACTTCGCGCGCCAACTTCCGATAAGCTACCGCACCCGGGTGCGAGGGCGCGTATTGGGTGATAGGTTCTCCGGCTACCGAGGCATCGGGGAACTTCACGGTACGGGCAATATAGGTGTGGTAGACCTTATCCCCGAATCCTTCGTGCACGGATCTCATCACATCGCGCGAGTGGAGGGTACGCATATCCACCATGGTGAGGAGGACTCCGTCAATGGTGAGCCGGGGATTAAGGCGATCTTGCACCCGGCCGATCTGTTCGGTTAGTAGTGCTACCCCGCGCATGGCAAAATATTCCGCCTCTAACGGGATAATAACTCCGTGTGCGGCAGTGAGCGCATTGACAGTGAGGAGACCCAGGGAGGGCTGGCAGTCAATAATGATGACGTCATAGTCATCGAGAACCGGGCGCAGCACCCGGCTGAGAGCCTGTTCGCGTGCCACTTCATTAATGAGCACAATTTCGGCAGCGGAAAGGTCAATATTGGCCGGGACCACATCTAGGCCCTCCACTTTCGAATGCTGAATGATTCCCCGCACATCCGGTTTCGCGGCAATAAGTTCGTTATAAATGGTGCGATCCAGCGCGCGGGCATTAATACCAAGACCGGCAGAGGCGGCGCCCTGCGGATCAAAATCCACAATGAGAACGCGCCGGCCATACCCGGCCAGCGCCGCGGCGAGGTTAATCGACGTTGTTGTTTTCCCCACGCCACCTTTTTGGTTAGACATCGCAATAATGCGCGCCGGGCCGTGTTCTTTCAAGGGCTCCGGTTCGGGAAAATCCACGTTTTCAGTTTCAAAAAGCGCGTTCTGTTCGGTCACATCTCTAGGGTACCTAAACTCGGAGGATTTGCGGTGCCATTTCTGGCGAAGAGCGTAGAACGACGCCGCCGCGCCTACCCCGCTTCCTACTCGCTGCGCAGCGCCCGCGGGTGCGAGGTGGCATACACCTCTTTGAGCACGTCGGGGGAAACCTGGGTATAAATCTGGGTGGTGGTCACCGAGGAATGCCCGAGCAGCTCCTGAACCACCCGCACATCCGCACCGCCCTGGAGAAGGTGGGTGGCAAAAGAATGCCGCAGCGAATGCGGAGAGACATGCGCGGTAATACCGGCGCGCTCGGATGCCTGGCGAATAATGAGCCAGGCGCTCTGGCGGGAAAGTACCCGCCCGCGGGTATTGAGGAAGAGCTTGGTCACTCCCTCCCCGCGGGCGGCAAGCTCCGGGCGGGCCCGGGTCGTGTAGGCATCCAGTGCTTCCAGGGCGTAGCGCCCCAGCGGCACGACGCGTTCTTTGCGGCCCTTACCGAAGAGCCGAATCGTGGTGGTATCCGTATCGATATCATCGGCGGTAAGCCCGAGTGCTTCGGAGATCCGCGCTCCAGTTCCGTAGAGAACCTCCAGGAGGGCACGGTCGCGTAGGCCCAGGGGTGGTGGAGTGGCCCCAGCTGCCTCGATCATGGCGGTGACCTCGGCAATTGTCAGGGCTTCGGGCAGGCGCGCGGGGAGTTTCGGGGGGCGCACCCGGCTAGCCGGATTGGCCGGGCAAGCGCCGTCGTCGTATAAAAACGCATGAAAAGCCCGCACCGCGGTCACGGCCCGCGCAATAGAAGCCGGGGCCATTCCCGTGAGCGTTTCGGAAAAGGAGGCGACGTCCTCCTCGCGTACCTCAGCGGGGCTGGTGACCCCGCGGGAATCGAGGTGCGCAAGATATTTACGCAAATCGCGCCGATACGCAGCCACGGTATTGCGCGATAAGGCACGTTCGACACTGATATGGGCGAGGAACTGCGTAACAGCGCGCTGCAAGGGCGGGGTGCCGGGTTCAGCCATCTATTCTCCTTCGCGGGTGCGCGGTAGCCGCGCGTAGTGACGCGATAGTTAGGCGCTCAGGGTCTCGCGCCGGGCGCGAACGGAGGTGCACCCCGGGCGCGCGAAACCCGCGTGACCAGTAGACTAGTGCGTGGCACATCTCATGTAACCACAACCTTATGTTAGGAGAATTCAATGGCGAAGCTCGAATGGTCGCAGCTCGATCAGCGGGCCGTGGACACAACCCGGTTGCTGGCCGCCGATGCGGTACAAAAAACTGGCAATGGGCATCCCGGAACGGCTATGTCCCTGGCTCCGGCGGCCTATCTGCTCTACCAGCGGGTCATGAACCACGATCCGGCAGATTCTGCGTGGGTGGGCCGTGACCGTTTTATTCTCTCGGCCGGGCATTCCTCCCTCACGCAATACAATCAGCTCCTGCTGGCCGGTTACGGTCTGGAACTTGATGATATTAAGGCCTTGCGTACTCTCCACTCGAAGACTCCCGGCCACCCTGAATACGGCTATACCAACGGCGTGGAGATGACCACCGGTCCGCTGGGCCAGGGCCTGGCCTCCGCGGTGGGATTTGCGATGGCTTCCCGGCGTGCCCACGGGCTTTTTGACCGCGATACCCCGCTCGGTGAATCTGTGTTTGATCATTTTGTCTACGTGATTGCCGGTGATGGTTGCCTCCAGGAAGGCGTGACCAGTGAGGCCTGCTCACTGGCTGGCACCCAGGAGCTCGGGAATCTTATTCTCATTTATGATGACAACCGCATTTCCATTGAGGACAATACCTCCATTGCTTTCAGTGAGGATGTGCTGGCGCGTTACGAAGCCTACGGCTGGCACACCCAGCACGTGAATTGGATTAAGGAGGATGGTTCCTACCAGGAGGATGTCCAGGCGCTCTACGATGCGATTCTGGCCGCTCAGCAGGTTACCGATAAGCCCTCTATTATTAAGCTCTCCACCATTATTGCCTGGCCGGCGCCCACCAAGCAGAATACCGGCGCCTCGCACGGTTCGGCCCTGGGGGTGGAAGAAATTCGTGCCACTAAGGAAATCCTGGGCTTCGACCCGGATATTGATTTCCCGCTGGACGATGAGGTGCTCGCCCACACCCGTAAGAATGCGGCAGCGCGGGCGGCCGCGGCCCGCAAAGATTGGGATGCTCGTTTCGAAGCCTGGCGTGCCTCCCATCCGGAAGAAGCCGCGCTCTATGATCGCATCCGGGCCAAGAAGTTCCCGGAGGGCTGGGAAAAGAAGCTGCCGAGCTGGGAGCCGGATCCCAAGGGTATCGCCACTCGCGCGGCTTCCGGAGCGGTGCTCAATGCTCTCGCCCCGGTGCTCCCCGAATTGTGGGGCGGTTCGGCTGATCTGGCCGGCTCGAATAACACCACGATGAAGGGCGAACCGTCCTTCCTGCCCGCGCATCGTTCCTCGCAGATGTTCTCCGGTGATATTTACGGGCGTACCCTCCACTTCGGTATCCGTGAATTCGCCATGGGCGCGATCATTAACGGAATTACCCTGGATGGACTCACCCGCGCCTACGGCGGCACTTTCTTTGTGTTCTCCGACTACATGCGCGGTGCAGCGCGCCTGGCGGCCATTATGAATATCCCCTCGATCTTTGTGTGGACGCATGATTCGGTGGGCGTAGGCGAAGACGGCCCCACCCATCAGCCCATCGAACACCTGTGGGCCTACCGAGCCATCCCGCGCCTCAATATTGTGCGTCCGGCCGATGCGAATGAAACCGCTGCCGCGTGGCGCGGGGCATTGGAGAAGGTCGACGGCGGGCCTACCGGCCTCATCCTCACCCGGCAGGGCGTGCCGATTCTGGAAGGGACCTCCACCGAAGGCGTCCTCAAGGGCGGCTACGTGCTGGCGGACTCCCCCACCGGGACCGTTGACGTGCAACTGCTGGCTACCGGTTCGGAAGTGCAGCTGGCAGTAGCCGCCCAGAAGATCCTCGCGGAGCAGGGTGTGGGTGCGCGTGTTATCTCGCTGCCCTGCCTGGAATGGTTCGAAGCTCAGGATCGGGCCTACCGTGATGCGGTGATTCTCCCCAACGTCAAGGCACGGGTCTCCGTGGAAGCTGGCGCCACCTTCGGATGGGCTGGCTACGTCGGGGACGCCGGGCGCAGTGTGGGTATCAATACCTACGGGGAATCCGGGCCCGGTGGTGAACTCATGAAAGAATATGGGATGACCGCTGAGCACGTGGTCTCCGCCGCCCTCGAATCCATCGAAGCGGCGCGCGCCTAGCGGGCAATTAGCGGTCCTAGCTGGCGTCAAGCCAGCAGGAACCGTAGTCGTTCGGCACCGGTAGCGTCATATCATCAAGGTCGCGGGGCCCTTGCATCGGCCCCGCGACCTTGATTAACTTTCATCGCTGGTGGCTTGTCACTCGTGGACACCGCGGTGCCGCTTTGTCGCTCAAACGTCTACCATAAGACAGGCGCATATTCTCGCCTTCTTTTTCACGACAGGAATTTTATGGTTGCTCCTACCTCAGGTAATCCACTCCGGGCTGTCGCTGACCGCCGCCTCCAGCGCGTGGCCGGCCCCTGCGGCATCGTTCTTTTTGGCATCACCGGTGACTTGGCGAACCGCAAAATTCTTCCCGCCCTCTACGACCTCGCGAATCGGGGGCTGTTGCCGCCGTCGTTCTCCATTATCGGAGTGGCGCGCCGTCCCGTGGACGCGGCTCGAAGTGTTGAAGCAGCTATCCGCAAAGGCGCCCAAACCCCGGTTATCGCTACCACCCTGGCCCAGATTCTTGGCGGTTTGCGGATGGTTGAGGGCCAGTACAATGATCCGGAGCTGTACCGCGCTCTCGGGGCGACCATGGCCGATGTGGATGCCAGTCGCGGGACCGGCGGAAATTTCGCCTTCTACCTCTCCATCCCACCCAGTCTTTTCCCGGTGGTGACCCAGGGACTCGCCACCGCGGGGCTTAATCGCGGGGCGCCGGGCAGCTGGCGCCGGGTGGTCATCGAGAAGCCTTTCGGGCACGATATGGCCTCCGCGCGTGAGCTCAATGCTTCGGTAAGCGGAGTATTCCCCCATGATTCGGTTTTCCGCATCGACCACTATCTCGGTAAAGAGACCGTGCAGAATATCCTCGCGCTGCGTTTCGCCAACGAACTGTATGAGCCGCTGTGGAATTCTTCCCATGTGGACCACGTGCAAATCACCATGGCTGAGGATATCGGGATTGGCTCGCGCGCCGGATATTACGACGGTATCGGAGCAACTCGTGACGTTATCCAAAACCACCTGCTCCAGCTCCTTGCTCTCACCGCGATGGAGGAGCCGACTTCTTTCCATGCCGATGCCCTGCGCGCGGAAAAGGAGAAAGTCCTCGAGGCCACCCATCTGTTCGGAAGCCCGGCAGAAGCTTCGGTGCGGGCGCAGTATTCGAGCGGCTGGCAGGGCGGCCAGTGGGTGCGCGGCTACCGGGAAGAGAACGGTATCCCGGCGGAATCCGTGACCGATACCTACGGAGCGATCGCCCTGGGAATTGAGACGCGGCGCTGGTCCGGAGTGCCTTTCTACCTGCGGACCGGTAAACGGCTCGGGCGGCGCGTTTCGGAAATTGCGGTGGTGTTCCGCAACCCACCTTTCCTCCCCTTCCCGGATGTTGCCGGGCTTGGACAAAACACCCTGGTTATCCGGGTACAACCCAATGAGGGCATCACCTTTAAATTTGGTTCCAAGGTGCCCGGCTCGGAAATGCGGCTGCGCGATGTCACCATGGACTTCGCCTACGGGCACGCTTTTACCGAGTACACCCCGGAGGCATACGAACGTCTCATTCTTGACGTGCTGCTGGGCGATCCGCCGCTTTTCCCGCAAACCCGGGAGGTGGAAGAGTCCTGGCGGATTATCGACCAGGTGGAAAATTATTGGGACGCCCACCCGGAATCTCTGGAAACATACGCGCCCGGATCCTGGGGTCCGGCCGGTGCCGATGCCATGCTCGCCGCCCACGGCCATGCCTGGCGCCGTCCCTAGCCCGCACCCGTCCCGTGCCTGAAAAAGATCCGAGGAAGCTTCATGATTAACCATATTGCCGATACCACGTCTGCCCAGGTGGGCCAGCAGCTTGATCAATTGCGCGGAACTTCCGGGGTAGGAGCCCTCGGGAGGGTCCTCACCCTCATTATCGTCGCGCATACCGAGGGAGGGGTGCGCGACGCTCTCGAAGCGGCGGCCGGAGCCTCTCGCGCCCATCCTTCGCGGATTATCGCGGTACTGCCGGTAGCCGGAGAAACCGCCCGTCTCGATGCGGAAATTCGTACCGGATCGGAAGCCGGCGCGTCCGAGATCGTTATTTTGCGCGCGCACGCGGGTGCCGCGGAGAATGTGGATACGTTGGTCACCCCGCTGTTGCTCCCCGATACTCCCGTTGTAACGTGGTGGATTCAGAATATGCCGGAAAACCCCGCGGCTACCGCGGCTGGGCGCATCGCGCAGCGCCGTATTACGACTACCCGCACCGCAGATCATCCGGCTCTGGCGCTTCAGCACCTTTCCGCAAATTATGTTCCGGGGGATACTGACCTGGGTTGGGCGGGCACTACCCTGTGGCGCAATTACATCGCCTCCATGGTTGATGAATTCCCAGCCCGTGTCATTACCGGCGCGAAGGTGTGGGGGCGGCCCCACCGCTCCTCGCTTTTCTTACTTGCCGCGTGGCTGCGGCTGCGTCTCGACGTCCCGGTGGAGATAGAGCCGCAGGAGGGCGCTCCGATTACCGGCGTGGAGCTGTTCTTGGACGACGGCGCAGCCCTCAGTCTGCATCGCACCCCCGGCAATGATCATGGCATCATGCTCCGCCCGGGCCGGGCTCCCCAGGAGGTTGCTTTGCCGGTACGTAGCTTGGAAGCGATGCTCATCGAGGATTTGCGCGATCTCAATCCCGATACCGCCTACGGCGAGGTTCTGACTAAAGGACTCCCTCTGCTGGATTATTCTCCCGCGGATGTGGATGTATAAGGCTTATAGGACAAAATGTGTTGGTTACGGTTTAGTAGGTTTGGTTCCATTTAGCCCCGTTGTGTAGATCGGTCCAC